>DASSSO010000018.1:0-14110 GCA_035776735.1 Gaiellaceae bacterium
GACTCGCTCTCGAACGCACGGGCATTCGTCGCGGACGGCGGGCGTCTGCTCTACGGCACCGACATTCCGGCGGTGCCCGCCACGCTCGACCTCGTCGAGCTCGGCCTCCTGCGGCAGGCGGGTCTGTCGACTACGGAAACCCTCGCTGCCGCGACGTCGGAGGGCGGGCGTGCGCTCGGGCGACCCCGGTACGGGACGCTGAGGGCAGGCGCTCCGGCCGACGTCTGGGTCGTCCGCGGCGATCCCACGCGTTCGATGCGTGCGCTCGCTCGCCCGGTGTTCGTGATGGCGCGCGGCACCCGGATCCGCTGACGGCGAGACGCTACGACGGGACTCGGCTCGACGGGCAGAGGTCGTTGACGACGCACGCCTCGCAGCGGGGGTTGCGCGCGTCACAGACGCGGCGGCCGTGCCAGATCAGGAGGTGCGGGAAGATGCCCCAGTGCTCGCGCGGGACCAGCCTCTGCAGGTCCCGCTCGATCTTGACGGGATCCTCCTGTCTCGTGAGGCCGAGGCGCTGGGAGAGCCGGCGCACGTGCGTGTCGACGACGATCCCCTGCGCGTGCCCGAGCTCGGCGGCGACGACGTTCGCCGTCTTCCGCGCAACGCCCGGGAGCCGCAGCAGATCCTCCATCCTCCGCGGGACCTGCCCGTCGAACTCCTCGATCAGCATGCGCATCGTCCCGCGCAGGGACTTCGTCTTCTGCCGGTAGAAGCCCGTCGCGAAGATGTCGCGTTGAAGCTCCTCCTCGGGCACCGCCAGGTAGTCCTCGGGCGTCCGGTACTTCTCGAACAACCGCTCCGTCACCCGGTTGACGTTCACGTCGGTCGTCTGGGCCGAGAGCATCACGGAGACGAGCAGCTCGAGATCGGTTCCGAATCTCAGCGCGATCGCGGCGTCGGCGTGCTCGCGTAGGAGCCGCTCGATGATCGGGACGATCCGCGCGCGCTTCGGCCCGACGCGCCGGCGCGCCTCGCGGACGTAGCTACGCGCCACTCAGCGCCGCCGCGGGCGCCTGCGGCCTCGCGTTCGGGAGCCGCGGGCCCGCGCAGACGAGGTCGAGCGCCGGGCAGCCGTTGCAGACCTCGCCGGGCGTCGGGCGGAAGTCGCCGGCGTCGATCCGGGCGATCGCCGCCGAGAGCTGCGCCTCCAGCTCCGGGAGCTCCGCACGCGCGAACGTCGTCGAGACGACCGCGTCCGGTCGCTCGAGGAAGTGGTAGACGACCTCGACCTCCTCGGCGCCCGCCCGGAAGCACGCGATCGCATAGACGAGGCGCTGGAGCGTGTAGCTCCCTTCGACGATCTCCTCGGGGCTCTCCTCCTCGAGCGTGTTCGTCTTGTAGTCGAGGACGAGCGCGCGCGAGCCGTCCCTGTGGAGCACGTCCAGCCGGCCGTGGAGGAGCACGCCGTCCTGCTCGAACGCGAACGGGCGCTCGACCAGCGCGCCGGGCAGCGCTGCGATCCGCCGGGCGAGCTCCGACTCGCAGTACGACGAGACGAAGCCGGCGATGCGCTCCAGCTCCTCGTCCGTCACCGCGGGATACCAGGAGCGGACGAGCTCGAGGTCGGGCGGCGCGGGCGCAGAGAGGTCGACGAGCTCGAGGAGCCGGTGGACGGCGTCGCCGACCTCGGTCGCCGCCAGGCCCGTCGAGCCCGGCACGCGGCCGCTCTCGTCGCTCGGCCGCATGCCCACCACCCGCTCGGCGTAGTAGCGGTACGAGCAGCGGTCGAAGAGCGACAGCGCCGTGTACGAAAGCGACCGGACCGCATGGAGCGGGGGCGCAGGGATCTCCGCGAGCGCCGGCAGCTGCGGCGCGGGAGGCGGCAGCGCCGCGGCGCCGTTGGCCGCGAAGAGCGCGAGCTGGCCGTCCTCTGCCACCGCCGGCGGCTCCTCGACGGCCTCCGCCTCCGGCTGGAACCGATCGAGCCGCAGGAGCAGGCGGGCGGTCTCTCGTTCGAGCTCGACCGGGCCATCGGCCGCGACCTCGAGCTCCTTCTCGGCCTCCAGCCGCGCGAGCGCCCAGCCGAGCGGCGTCGACGCATCGGCGGTGCTCGACGGATCGACGGCGCCGGAGACGATCAGCCGGTCGATCGCCCGCGTCATGGCGACGTAGTAGAGGCGCAGGCGCTCCGCCCGGTCCTCCGCCTCACGGGCCCGACGCACGTCCTCGTAGTCGAAGACACCGCGGCGCCTGCTCGTCAGGGGGTCGGCGACCCGGAAGCCGAAGCGGCCGTCGGAGAGAGCGAGCAGCTCGTCGGGGCCCGGCGGGGGTCGGTCGCGGCCGGCGTCGGCCACGATCACGACCTTGAACTCGAGCCCCTTGGCCGCGTGGATCGTCAGCAGGCGGACGGCGTCGGCGCCCTCCTCCTCGGCGACCGCCTCGAGCTCCTTCGCGCCGACGGCCTCCTGGTCGCGCATGAAGCGGAGGAAGCCCTCGATGTCCCGGCCGCGCAGCTCCTCGTAGGCGCGCGCGAGCCGGGCGAGCTTGCGGAGGTTCGCGTACCGGCGGCGGCCGTCCCAGTGCGCGAGCACGGCGAGGTCGTAGTCGTGCTCGACGAGGATCTGCTCGCACAGGCGCTCGAGCGAGAGGCGCGACGACGCCGCGGCCAGCCGGTCGTACCGCTGCTTGAACGCCAGTAGGAGGCGCTCGTCCTCCGGGGCCACCTGCTCGGGAAGCGAGCGCTCGAGCCCGGCGAAGATCGGCCGGCGGCCCGCGGCGCGCCGCAGGAGGAAGAGCGTGTCGTTCGAGACGCCGACGAACGGCGATGCGAGCACGGAGACGAGCGCCAGGTCGTCGTACCGGTTCTGCAGCAGCCGCAGGTAGCCCAGGAGGTCCACGACCTGCTGCTGGCCGAAGTAGCCGCGGCCCGTTGCGCGGTACGTCGGGATCCCGAGCGCGCGCAGCTCCTGCTCGTACCACTCGGCGTCCGTGCCCGCCGCGAAGAGCAGGACGATCTCCCCCGCAGTCGCGGCCCCGCTCTCGATCAGGTCGCGCACCCGGCCGGCGACGTGCCGCGCCTCGGCGCGCCGCCAGTGGACGCCGGTTCCCGCGTACGTCGACTTGTCGGTCACGAGCAGCTCGACCGGATGCCCGAAGACGGGGTCGGGGAACTCGCCGGAGGCGTGCAGGGACTGGAAGTCCTCGCCGAAGTCGCCGCGGAAGAGGTAGTTGACGGCCTCGAGCACCTCCGGACGGGAGCGGTAGTTCTGGACGAGCGGCAGGCCGCCGCCTGCCTGCTCGCGCCGCTCGCGGAAGACGGCGACGTCGGCGTGCCGGAATCCGTAGATCGACTGGAACTCGTCGCCGACGAAGAAGACGTCGCGCCCGAATGCCTGGCCGGCGCCGACTCCCGCCGGGCGAAGCCCGGCTCCGTCGGCCCCTGACGCTGCCGGGGCGCCGGTGCTTTCCGGGCCCGTGCAAAGCACTGTGCCCTCCGGCCCCAGCGCCCCAGCAGCGCCCCAGGCATCCGGGAACTCGCCGGGCGCTTCGGAGAGCAGATCGATCAAGTCGCACTGGAGGCGGTTCGTGTCCTGGAACTCGTCCACCATGATCGCCTTGAAGCGCAGCGCCTCGCGCTCGCGGATCTCTGCGTGGTCGCGGAGGAGCGCGCGGGCTGCGAGCTGCAGGTCTTCGAAGTCGAGCGCGGACTCGCGCCGCTTTGCGGCCGCATACGCCTCGGCGAAGCCGTCGAGCAGCTGCTGCAGGAGGTCGCGGTCGCGCATCGCGAGCTGGTCGAGCGCCGCCTGCTCGACGGAGAGACGCGCCTCCTCGTACGTCGCCGCCCGCTCGCCGCGCGCGCGGTGCGCCGAGAGGTCGAGCAGGTCGTCCGTCCGCGTCTCGCCCGAGACGGCTTCCAGGAGGGCCGCGGCACTTCCGCGCTGGAGCTCGGTCGCCGAGGAGTCGTCGGCGAGACAGCGCGCGGCCTCGCGGAGCGCCTCCAGCCGCTCCTCGACCGGAGGGCGCTCGCCCAGCTCGAGCACGAGCTCCCGGCCGGCCGAGCGGAGCGTGTCGTAGATGCCGGTGATCATCCGGCGGAGACCGGCGGCGCCGTAGGTCGTCAGCAGCCGGGCGGGCTCGTCGTCCCCCGGTGCGCACAAGGCGTCAAGCGCCTCGTCGAACGCCTCGCTCGAGAGCACGGACGCCTGCGCGTCGTCCAGCTCCCGGAACCGCGGGTCGAGACCAGCCTCGAACGGATACGCCTTCAGCAGCCGGTTGCAGAAACCGTGGATCGTCGAGATGTAGGCGCCGTCGAGGCTGCGGGCCAGGTCGGCCCGTCCGCGGCGCCGGAGCTCCGCGCGGATGCGCGCCCTGAGCTCACCCGCTGCGCGCTTCGTGTAGGTGATGACGAGGACCGACTCGACGTCGAGCCCCCGGTCGCACACCGCCTCGACGAAGCGCTCGACGAGCACCGCCGTCTTCCCGGTTCCTGCGCCCGCGGAGACGAACACGCGGCCCCGGGCGTCGATCGCCGCACGCTGCTCGGCGTTCGGCTCCCACGTCATGCGCGCTTCACCCGGCACATCGTCCAGAGGTCGCACCAGGCGGGACACTCGCCGCCCTTCGGGTCGTGCGTCACGTCGCCCTCGCGGATCCGGCCGGCGAAGCGCCGCGCCGTCTGGAGGGCGCCCTCCACCTGCGCCCAGAACGCCTCCTCGTCGAGGTAGTCGGCCTTGGCGAAGCCCGGCAGCGCGTCGTCCTTCGCCTCCGCGCGCAGCAGTCCCCGCGGGCCTCGGTCGCCGGAGAGCGGCCGGTAGACGCCGCCGAGCGGCTCGATCCCGACGAGATCGCGCAGCACGAGCATGTAGAGCGGGATCTGGAGCCGCAGCTCCTTGTCGATGTCGCGCGCGGACGGCGCGCTCTTCCCCGACTTGTAGTCCACGACGATCCCGCGGGCGCTGAACGGGTCGACGTCGATCCGGTCGATCTTCCCCGAGAGCACGATCCCCTCGCCGAGCTCCAACCCGCGCTGCAGCTCGGGCACCGAGCGCTCGGAGCCGAACGAGACCTCGAACTGCCGCGGCTGGAGCGGAAGCTCGGTCTCGGCCTCGGCGCGAACGAGCCGCTCGAGGTCGCGCGCGAGCGTCTGCTGAAGCTCGCGGCGCTGCAGCTCGGTCATCTCGACGCGCACGCCGGCGAGCGCCTGCTCGAGGCACGCCCGCATGAACCGCACCGCATCCTCCACCTGCTCCGGCGCGACGTGGTCGACGCCGAGCTCCTTCGGCAGGCCCTTGAAGAACCGGAAGAGCGCGGAGTGCGCGACGGAGCCCCGCAGCTTTGCGTCCACCTCCTGGTCGATCGTCCTCGGGTCGATCACGCGGTCGAAGAACCACGCCGAGGAGCAGTCGGCGAAGCGCTCCAGCTCGGTGACGTTGAAGACGGAGCGGGCCTGCAACTCGCTCAGCACGAGCGGATGGGTGAGGCGCGTGTGGCGCGTGAAGGCGCGGCGGGCGCGGTCAAGCCGGCGCTCCCAGCCGTTCGCGCTCGCGAGCCCCTTCGCGTCGTCGCGGCGCGCCTCGTCCGCCCAGAGCCCGGCGACGGCGCGGAGGCGTTCGCGCTCGGTCGGGGCCGACTCGAGCGTCCAGGTGAGCGCCGACAGGGACCTCCGGGTCGTGGCGCGGGCGACCTCGTCCGCAGGGAACAGCCCCGCGACCTCCTCCCAGAACGGGCTCGCCTCTCGGGGGCTCCCTTCGTCGCTCGCCGCCTCGCGCACGAGGTAGAGGCGCTCCGTCGGCCGCGTGCAGGCGGTGTAGAACAGGTAGCGGTCGCGCGCCACGGCGTCGCCGCGCCGGAGCCGGTCGCCGATCCGGCGCCGCTCGTCGTCGCCGAGGAACGGTGTGGCCGGAGAGCGGCGCGGGAGGCTCCCCTCCTCGAGGCCAAGGACGAAGGCGTGCTCGAAACGGCGTGTCCGCGCCCGGGTCAGGTCGAGCACCGGAATCCGTCCCGCCTCGTTCGCCGCCGGCATCCGGACGGCGGCCCGCTCGAGCGCCGCGAGGACGTCTTCGCGCGACACGGGCTCCGCGATGCGCTCCCAGCCCTCGAGGTCGTGGAGGACCCTGCGGCAGCCTTCGTAGGCGCGAAGGTCGTCCCGCGAGGGCTCCCCCGCCGGAGGGCTCTCGAGCCCGTAAGCGTTGCGGATCATCGACACGGCGAGCTCCCGGACCGCCTCGACGGGCGAGTCCGCGGCGCGCACCGCGTCGAGAGCCGGAAGCCGCGCCTCTCGCAGGGCCTCCAGCTCATCCTCGACCCGGCCCGGAGCCTTGATCGCCCGGCCGCGCAGGCGCCCCTCCACGAAGTCGACGCTTCCGCGGCGCAGGCCCGAGTAGGGCGAGCGGAGGTAGCGGAAGAGCTCCGGCCGGTCCGCTCCCGCCCACGCGAAGCGCAGGAGGGCGAGCAGAGCCTGGCCGAACGGCGTCTGCGGGAGCCGCGCCGGCGCGTCGATCGCGTAGGGAAGCCCCAGCGTCGCGAACGCGGTCTCGAGCGGCGCGCGCCAGCGTTCGTGGGACGGCACGACGACGCCGATCTGGTCGGGCGCGGTCCCGTCGCGGAGCAGGCGCAGGATCTCCTCGGCGACGAGCTCGAGCGCGCCACGCGTCCCGGCCCCCTCGAGGAAGCGGATTGCGCCGTCGAGCGGCGGCGGCTCGGCATCTGTGGTCCCGAAGAGGCCGCGCTCGAGGTGGGCCAGCGCGGGGTGCGCGACCTCGGCGTAGCGGGGGCCCAGCTCCGTGAGCGAGCCGTCCGCGAGCCGCGCGAGCTCCTCCGAGGTGCCGCCGAGCCACTCGAACGCCGGGCGGCCGGGCTCGTACGGCAGCGACACGGTCACGTCCGAGCGCCCGGCGAGCGCGCGGAGCAGCGCCCACTCCGTCTCGGTGAGGTCCTCGAAGCCGTACGCGAAGACCGGGCTGCCGTCCCAGGCGTCGAGGGCGCTCTCCAGCCGGTGGGCCGCGGCAGCCCGGAGCCGGTGCCGGTCCCACAGGCCGAGGCGGTCGAGCTCGCCGCGGTAGGAGGCGTGGAGCCGGGCCAGCGGACCCTCGAGCTCCTCCGCCGAGACGAGCCCCGACTCGACCTCGGCGATCGCG
The DNA here is from genome assembly GCA_035776735.1 of Gaiellaceae bacterium. Lineage (GTDB taxonomy): Bacteria > Actinomycetota > Thermoleophilia > Gaiellales > Gaiellaceae > JACDAN01. Next base: position 7,080 of record DASSSO010000018.1, read on the forward strand.
TCCCGCAGCGCGTCGGCGAAGCCGGCCGACCGCGCCGACTCGCCCAGGCCGTCGAGCGGCGTCTTCGCGACCGCCGCCCTCAGGGCGAGGGTCTGCTGGACGTCGGCGGCCACCGGCCTCGTGTCGGCGTCGCCGGCGGCGATGCGCTCGAAGAGGCCGTCGAACGTCGTGATCCAGCCACCGAGCAGGGCCGGCGACCGGCGCAGGAGCTCCCGTTCCGCCCAGTCGACGTCCGGGCGGTTCGGCACGATGAGGACCGGCTCCTGGTCCAGCGCGCCCAGGTACCGATCGAGCAGCAGCTCGACCTTGCCCGCGTTTGCCGGCCCGGCGAGCAGCGTCAACCCCATCGGCCTATCGTAGTCCCGGGTCCCGACGGCCTTCGGCCGCCGGTTTCGCTGAAAGTCACACGACTTTCAGCGACCGTATCGAGCCGGGCGGCGCTTCGCGGCGCGCGGCCGAGCAGCACTCGAAGCGTTCCGTCTCTGGATGCGGAAACGGCTGAGCGGGCAGAGCCCGCTCAGCGTCGAATGTGTGAGGTGCTAGGCGGCTGCGGCCTTCGGGCGCCGACCTCGACGCGCGGCCGGGCGGCCGGGCATCTTGCTCGAGCAGTCGTCGCAGAGGTCCGCCTGCTTCGCCCCGCGGCGGGCGTCGGAATAGGTCAGGCGCAGCGTCGCGCCCTTCCCTTCGCCGACTTCCTTCCCACAATTGTCACAGACGAGCACTGTTTTACGAGCCACGTCGACAGGCCTCCTTTAGCGTTCGGATTCACAGAGCCTAGTACAGAAGACCGAGGTAATTCTAGGCTGCCGCGCGCGCTCGGCGAATTCGCCACGAGCGCAACAGCGAGACGAGTGCCTGTTCCTCGCGATCGAGCTCGATATCGCGCGCCCCCACGACACGCAAATGGCGCGGGCGAAAGTCCTCGATCGTGCGCCCGTCGAGATACTGCTCGACGACCGCCGGACTGACATAGGAGGAACGCGCAACTGCCGGCGTGTTTCCGAGCCGCTCTCCGACGGTTCGCATCACCGCCGCGACGGCACGCTTCGCCTCGGTCTCCGTGTCCGGAATTCCGCGTTCCGCGAACGCGATCGCGGCGATCAGCGTGCCGCCCCAGGTGCGGAAGTCCTTGGCCGTGAACTCCTCGCCCATGTGCTCGCGGATGTACTCGTTCAGCCTGCGGCTGCTGAGGTTGTAGAGACTGCCGTCCTCGAGCCGGTACCGGAAGAGCCGCCGGCCGCCCTCGAGCGACAGCAGGGCCTTCATGTCCGCCGCGAGCTCGGCGTCGACGACCGCCGTGCGAACCCAGACCTTGTGCTTTCCGCGGTACCTGAACGAAACCCGGCTCCCCCGGACGCCGACGTGGCTCCTGTTCAGCGTCGTGATCCCGAAGGTCCGGTACCTCTTGGCATAGCGCTCGGAGCCGACCCGGAACCAGCCGAGATTGATCAGCTTCACCGCGAGCGCACAGGTCCATTCGGGCGTGAACTGCTCGGCCTCCAGGTCGTTCGACATCGCCTGCCGGACGTGGGGAAGGCGCTCCGCGAAGCGCACGAGCTTGTCGTACTTGGCCTGCTCCTGCCGCGCGCGGTATTCGGGGTGGTAGAGGTATTGCCGCCGCCCGGCGGCGTCCACGCCTGTCGCCTGGAGCTTCGCGTTCGGGCGCGGCGAGATCCAGACGTCCTTCCACGCCGGCGGGATGCTCAGCTCCTCGATTCGCCTGAGCTTGTCCGGGTCGGTGATCCGCTTCCCCCGGGAATCCTCGTAGCGGAATCGCCGCCGCGACCCGACTCTGTGCCACCCGCCCCGCCTCGCCATCGCCCAGGTTGTCTCTCCACTCACCGCCGGTTTGAATCGCGCGTACCATCCGCCGCCGATGGACGTCGACACGATTGTCGTGCTCGAGGGCGACGAGACCGGCCAGGAGCTGCTCGAGGAATCGCTCCGCGTCCTGGCGCCGGACGTGGTCGGCTTCGAGCTCGACCTGCCGCGCTACGACCTCTCGCTCGAGTCGCGGCGGAAGACCGGCAACGCCGTCGTCCACGAGGCGGCCGCCGCGATCAAGGAGCACGGGCTCGGCCTGAAGGCGGCGACGATCACGCCCGAGGGGAAGGACGACGTCGGCTCGCCCAACCGGATCATCCGGGAGGAGATCGGCGGCAAGGTGATCGTCCGGACCGGACGGCGCATTCCGGGAGTCGTCCCCCTCGGAGGCGTCCACGCGCCGATCTCGGTCGTGCGCATGGCGGTCGGCGACGCCTACGGCGCGAGGGAGTGGCGCGAGGGCGAGGGCGAGGACGAGGTCGCGTTCCGGACCGAGCGCATCGAGCGGCGCATCTGCCACTCGGTCGCCGAGTTCGCCTTCCGGCTGGCCGAGCGCACCGGCGCCAAGGTGTTCGGCGGCCCGAAGTACACCGTGAGCCCTGTCTACGAGGGGATGCTCAAGGAGGAGATGGACGCTGCGGCGGCGCGCCATCCGGACATCCCCTACGACCCGCAGCTGATCGACGCGACCTTCGCGCTGCTCGTGACCTCGAGCGGCGCCCCGCTCGTGATCCCGGCGCTGAACCGCGACGGCGACGTGCTCTCCGACCTCGTGCTGCCGCTCTTCGGGTCGATCGCCGGCGCGGAGTCGCTGCTCGTCGCCTTCGACGACGACTACGTGCCCGATGCGGTCATGGCCGAGGCGGCGCACGGCACGGCACCGGGGCTCCGGGGGAAGAACGTGGCGAACCCGATGGCGATGATCCTCGCCGCCGCGGCGCTCCTCGGCTACGGAGACGAGCGGGCGCAGGAGGCGGGCCGGGCGATCCGCGAGGGGGCGCTGGAGGCGGTCGCGGACGGGACCCGGACGGCCGACCTCGGCGGGCACTCCGGCACGAGCGAGTTCACGGACGAGGTCATTCGCCGGGCGAAGCAGAAGCTCGAGATCTGGTCGACGCTCTAGGCGGCGCGGATCTGGGCGAGGGCGCCCTCGGCCCAGGCGGCGAGGAACGCACGGACGACGGCCGGGTCGAACTGCGTGCCGGCGCAGTCGCGCACCTCGGCGAGCGCCCGGTTCACCGGCAGCGCTGTCCGGTACGGGCGGTTCGAGATCATCGCGTCGAACGAGTCGGCCACGGTGAGGATCCGGGCGCCGGGCGGGATCTGTTCGCACGACCGGCCGCTCGGGTAGCCCGCGCCGTCCCAGCGCTCGTGGTGGAAGAGGACGTACGGCAGCGCCGGCCGGAGCGGCTCGAAGGGACGGATCAGGCGGGCGCCGGCGACCGGATGCCGCCGGATCTCGCTCTGCTCCCGTTCGTCCAGCGGGCCCGGCTTGTGGAGCACGGCGTAGTCGAGGTTCAGCTTGCCGACGTCGTGGAGCTGGCCGCCGAGCTGGAGCGCCGCCAGCCGGGAGCTGCGCCAGCCGAGCCGCCGCGCGATCACCTCTGCGATGGCGCTCACACGGACCGAGTGCCCACGTGTGTACGGGTCCCTCGCCTCGATCGCATGCGACAGCGCGGTCAGCACCACGCGTGCCTCGTTCAAGAGCGCGCTTAGGATTCCTCCGCCAGTGAGGGTCGCCGTTCCGAAAGAGACTTCGCCGGGGGAGCGCCGCGTCGCGCTCGTCCCCGAGATCGTGAAGAAGCTCGCCGCCTCCGGCTTCGACGTCGTCGTCGAGCGCGGCGCGGGCGAAGGCGCGTCGTTCGCGGACGCCGAGTACGAGCAGGCCGGCGCTCGCATCGCGGCAGGCGAGGAGCTCTTCGCGGGCGCCGACGGGGTCGTGAAGGTGCAACCCCCCTCGGCAGAGGAGGTCGACCGGCTGCCCCAGGGGTCGATCCTGATCGCGTTCCTGCAGCCGCTCTCGGATCCGGAGGGCGTGCGGCGCCTGGCCGCACGAGGCGTCAGCGGCTTCGCGCTCGAGTCGATCCCGCGGATCACGCGCGCCCAGCCGATGGACGCGCTGTCGTCGCAGGCCACTGTCTCGGGGTACAAGGCCGTCCTGCTGGCGGCGGACCGGCTCCCCAAGTTCTTCCCGATGCTGATGACGGCCGCCGGGACCGTGCCGCCCGCCAAGGTGCTCGTCCTCGGCGCCGGCGTCGCCGGCCTGCAGGCGATCGCGACCGCGCGCAGGCTCGGGGCGGTGGTCTCGGGATTCGACGTGCGGCCGGTCGTGCGCGAGCAGGTTGAGAGCCTCGGCGCGGCCTTCCTCGACCTCGGCGTCGTGGGCGAGGAGACCGCCGGCGGCTACGCGCGGGAGCTCGGCGAGGAGGAGCAGCGCCGCCAGCAGGCCGAGCTCGAGCGCCGGCTGCCCGAGTTCGACGTGGTCGTCACGACGGCGCTCATCCCCGGCCGCCCGGCGCCGAAGCTGATCCCCGCCTCGGCCGTCCAGGCGATGCGCGACGGCTCGGTCATCGTCGACCTCGCCGCGGAGGCAGGGGGCAACTGCGAACTCACGGAGCCGGGCGAGGAGGTCGTCCGCGAGGGCGTGACGATCATCGGGCACACGAACCTCCCGAGCACGGTTCCGGTGCACGCGAGCCAGCTCTTCGCGCGGAACGTCCACGCGCTCCTCCTGCACCTCGCACCCGAGGGCGAACTGAAGCTCGACTGGGAGGACGAGATCACGGCGGGCGCGTGCGTGACCAGGCACGAGGGGGTCACGGCGTGAGCGCCCAGCTCGTCGCCGAGCTGACCATCTTCGCGCTGGCGATCTTCCTCGGCATCGAGCTGATCTCGAAGGTGCCGACGATGCTCCACACGCCTCTGATGTCCGGCACGAACGCGATCCACGGGATCGTCCTGATCGGGGCGATGCTGATCGTGGGCAGCGCGGACTCGACGCTGGAGAAGGCGCTCGGCTTCGTCGCCGTCGTGTTCGGGACGATCAACATCGTCGGCGGCTTCCTGGTCACGGACCGGATGCTGGAGATGTTCAAGCGGCGGCCGGGCGAGGACACGGAGCAGCGTGAGTAGAACCTGGATCGACGTCGCCTACCTCGTGGCGGCGGTCTGTCTCGTCATCGGCATCAAGCGGCTCTCCCACCCGGCGACCGCCCGGTCGGGGAACCTCGTCGCCGCGGCCGGCATGGCGATCGCGGTCGGGTTCACGTTCGCGATCGAGGAGATCGACAGCTACGGGCTGATCATCGCCGGGATCGCGGTCGGGTCGGTGATCGGCGTCGTCTCGGCGCGCATGGTGCGGATGACGGCGATGCCGCAGATGGTCGCGCTCTTCAACGGCGTCGGCGGGGGCGCGGCGGCGCTGATCGCAGCCTCGGAGTTCCACCGGGCGGCGCCGGAGGGAGGTCGGCTCGAGGGCGAGCTGCTCGTCGGGATCCTCTTCTCCGCCCTCGTCGGCTCGGTCAGCTTCTGGGGCAGCCTGGTGGCGTTCGGGAAGCTCCAGGACCTCGTCCCCGGCCGGCCGATCGTCTTCCCGGCGCAGAACGCGATCAACGCAGTCCTCGCGCTCACCTTGGTCGGCGCGATCGCACTCACCGCGGTGACCGAGGACGGCGTCTGGCTCGTGGTGGTGATGGTCGGCGCACTCGTGCTCGGGTTCCTCTTCGTGCTCCCGATCGGCGGCGCCGACATGCCGGTGGTGATCTCGCTCCTGAACGCCTTCACCGGGCTGGCGGCGGCGTCGACCGGGTTCGTGCTCGACAACACGGCGCTGATCATCGGCGGCACGCTCGTCGGCGCCTCGGGAACGCTGCTGACGATCCTCATGGGCAAGGCGATGGGGCGACCCCTCCGCCAGACGCTCTTCGGTGCGTTCGGCGCGGCGCCGGAGGCCGGTGCGGCCGTGGCTGCGGCGGCAGCCGGCGCGGACGGCGGCGCCGTCCGGACCGCGTCCGCCGACGACATCGCGTTCATGCTCGCCTACGCGCGGCGCGTCGTCTTCGTGCCCGGCTACGGGCTCGCGGTCGCGCAAGCGCAACACGACGTCCGAAACCTCGGCGACCTGCTGGAGGAGAAGGGGGTCGACGTCCGCTACGCGATCCATCCGGTCGCGGGCCGCATGCCCGGGCACATGAACGTGCTGCTCGCCGAGGCGAACGTGCCCTACGACGAGCTCTTCGAGATGGACGAGATCAACCCCGAGTTCCCCCAGACCGACGTGGTGGTCGTCGTCGGCGCGAACGACGTCGTGAACCCGGCCGCGCGGAACCAACCGGGGAACCCGATCTACGGCATGCCGATCCTCGACGTCGACCGGGCCCAGAACGTCGTCGTCATCAAGCGAAGCCTCTCTCCCGGCTTCGCCGGTGTCGACAACCCGCTCTTCTACGACCCGAAGACCGTGATGCTCTTCGACGACGCCAAGGCGGCGCTCGAGAAGCTCGTCGCGTCGCTGAAGGCCGTTTGACCTCGGTTCCTGTCTTCGGAGCCGCGGTCGTCGAGGCCGCGGTGCCCCCCGAGCGCGCCGTCGAGGTCGTGCGCGACGCGTTCGTCGCCTACGCGCGGGGCGAGTGGTCGATGCCGCCCAAGGTGTACGTCCCGGCCTATCCCGCGGGTGACTTCCGGGCGATGCCGGCGCTCGGCGGCGGCCACGCGCTGCTCAAGTGGGTCACCTCGTTTCCGGGGAATCCGTCGGTCGGGCTGCCGACGGTCTCGGGGCTCGTGCTGCTCTCGGACGCCTCGAACGGGATGCCGGAGGCAGTGCTGGACGCCGGCGCGGTGACGGCGCTCCGGACCGGGGCGGCGGCGGTGCTCGCCGCGGAGGCGCTCGGGCGTCCGGATGCCGAGACGGCGGCGGTGATCGGCGCCGGCGTCAACGGCCGTGCTGCCGCCCGGACGTTCGCCGCGCGGGGGCGGGACGTGCTCGTGTGGGACGTCGATGCGGAACGCGCGGAGGAGGCCGCCCGCGCGGTCGGCGGCCGGGTCGCAGGGAGCGCCGAGGAGGCGCTCGGCGCCGATCTCGTCGTGACGGTGACGCCGGGCCACAGCGTCGTGTTCGGCGACGGCAGCCTCCGCCCGGGCCAGCACGTGAGCCTGATGGGCGCCGACGGTCCCGGGAAGTCGGAGATCGCCGTCGAGGAGCTAGCCCG
>DASSSO010000141.1:0-44661 GCA_035776735.1 Gaiellaceae bacterium
GTTCAGCTCCTCCAGGAGCGCCTGGTCGAGCGCGGGATCCAGCGCCGGCTCGCCCTCCCTTGGCCGGGTCCCGGCATGAGCCGCCGTCAGGAGCCGGCAGAGGTTGGCGTAGCCGCGGGCGCTCTCGACCAGCAACGTGACATGCGAGCCGTCGCCGAGCGTCACCTCCGCCCCGGTGATCGGCCGGACGCCGAACGTCTTCGCGGCGTGCGCGAACTCGAGCGACCCGTAGACGCCGTCGTGGTCGGTGAGCGCGAGCGCCTCGTAGCCGAGCTCTGCCGCCCTGACCGCGAGCTCCTCGGGCAGCGAGGCGCCGTCGAGGAACGAGTAGGCGGAGTGTGCGTGGAGCTCGGTGTACACCATCAATCGAACATATGTTCGCTCCGTCCGGGTGGGGTGTCAACCACTACGCTGCGCGGCGGTGCCGTCCGCGGTGGTCATCGAGCCCGGCGAGGGCGAACTGGTCGAGGAGCACATCCGCGTCAAGCTCGACCGGCCCGAGCTCTCGGTCAACGAGGTGACGGTCGGCCCCGAGTTCGAGGGCGCCGGCCCGCACTACCACGAGCGGCACGTCGACACCTTCTACGTCCTGGAGGGCGAGCTCGAGTTTCTCCTCGGCACGGAGACGCTGCGGGCGGGACCGGGCACGTCCGTCGCCGTGCCGCCCGGGATCGTCCACGGGTTCACGAGCTCGGGGCCGGCGACCACGCGGTACCTCAACCTGCACACGCCCGACGCCGGCTTCATCGACTTCCTTCGCCGCCGGATCACAGACCCGTCGGCCGGATTCGACAGCGTCGCCGTCGATGGGCCGGGCGGACCGGCGGAGGCCGAGATCGTCGAGGCGGGCGGCGGCGAGCGGCTCGAGGCCTCCGTTCGCACGATCACGGTGCGGTCGGCGCAGCCGCAGCTCTGCTTCCTCGAGTTCGAGGCGCGGGAGGGCTTCGGCCCGATCTCGCCGCACCGCCACGGCGGCTCGATCGACTCGTTCTACGTCCTCGAGGGCGAGCTCGGCCTGTGGGCGAACGGCGCCGAGGCGCGCTTCGGGCCGGGCTCGTTCGTGGCGGCTCCCGCCGGGGAGGAACACGGGATCCTGCGGGTGGAGACGCCGGTCCGCTTCCTGAACTTCCACGCGCCGGACGACGGGTTCGCCGCGTTCATCCGCGGGAGCTAGGACTAGGTGTCGCCCACCATCTCCCCGGTGTAGGGCGGCAGCTCGAGCGCGCGCTCGAACGCGGCGCGGTCGTGCACCGGCTCGCCGTGCGAGATGATCACGTGCTCGAACGGCAGGTCGAGCAGCTCCCTGAGCGCCGGCAGCACGCGCTTCTCGTGCCACGGCGTCCCCCAGACGACGAGTTCGCCGTCCCGTTCGGTCAGCGCGTCGGCGAAGACGAGCGCGCGCTGCTCGGGGAGCCACAGCGGCGTCTCGTTGCGGCCGCGGCCGTCGTAGAGCGCGATCAGCCCGCCGGGGAGCTCGCTCCCCTCGCCGATCCACTCGAGCTCCGTCTCCGGGGCGTCGCCGCCGAAGAAGACGTCGGGGCCGAAGGCGCGGGCGCCGTAGCGGCCGGCGAAGAGGTCGACGTCGCGGACGTGGTCCGGCTTGAGCACGACGAGGAAGGTCGGCGGGTGCGCGTCCAGCCGCTCCCAGACCTCGCCGGCATCGTCCGGCGGCGCGAGGGCGTCGAGCAGCCCCACCTCGCCGCGCGACTCGACGCACGTCGAGGTCACGGGCGGCTCCCAGCTGACGTGCGGCGCCCAGGCGGGATGCTCCCGCCGCCAGATCCAGAGGCCGGGCGCGACGTCGATCATCTCGGTCGCCACGGACGCCACCGTATCGCTAGGCGCCCCGCTGGCTGAACCAGCGGCCGTGCTCGTCGTCGTGGAAGACGACGACGTTCTGGCCGCTCTCGAGGACGACGTCGAAGTACCGCCGGTTGATCGGCTGCTCCGTCCACCAGCGGTCGAGCACGCGCCACTCCTCCCGGATCAGCTCGACCCCCAGGCGGTTGACGAGACGCGGCGCCCCGTCTGCTCTCGGCTCGACGAGGGCGGGGCGCGGCTCATTCAGAGCTTTCAGCGCGGTGTGCTTCGTCACCCGGGTGCGATGGGTGGTGCGAATGCAAGGACGCAGGGAGCGTCGATAGCAGCGCTATCGGCGCGACTGAGGACGCAGCAGGCGCGCCGCCTCGCGCGGCCGGGTGGCACAAGGCTCACCGCGCTGGAGGCTCTCGGCCGCCCTACTCGTCCCGCGGGACGAAGAGCGCCCGTGTTTCCGGTATGCGAGACCACGGTGCGACTTCGACCACGGTTGCGACCACTCCACCGCCGGTGCTGGCCTTGACCTGACGCAGCCCTTCCTTGAGCCGTGTCTGGAGCTCGGCACCCTCGGTCTTGACGAGCTCGAGCTGCCGCCCGGTGTCGTCGGTCAGCTCGACGAGCTCGAGCCGGAGAGCCAGGACCGGCGCGGGCAGATCGCTCAGCTTTGGGCCGAGCGCGACTCGGATCCGGTCGTGGTCGCCGGCCGGGTCGCGGAAGGTCAGCGTCCGGCGCCAGGAGGCCCCGCCGACGAGTCGTGCCGAAAGTGCGACTTTTCGGACGAACCGGTCGGCGCGCTCGGGCCGGTCGACGGCTTTCTCGGCCAGGGTGGCGAGGGCGCGGCGGAGCGTGAGCTCGTTGCCGACAGCCTCGGGGAACTCGAGCTCCTCGACCACCTCGGCGGGCGGGCGGCGGCCGCGGATGCGACCGCGCCTCCCTCCTCTCGCCTGGCCCCAGGCGCTGCGGCCGTCCGGTCCCAGTCGTTCGGCAACGGCAGCGCCCGGGAGCCCGGCAAGCTGTCCGACACGCTTCACGCCCAGCGCCTCCAGCTCCTCGCGGCGTCGCTCGTCCAGCCCCAGCAGGCGGAGTGGAAGCGGGGCGAGGAAGTCCTGCGTCTGCTCGTCGGAGACGACGAGCGCCTGGCCTGGGCGCGCGACGTTGGCTGCCGCGAGGGCGGCGAAGCGGCGTGCTGCCGCGCCAACGCGCGCGTCCCAGTGTGAGCCGACAGCGGCGAGAGCGCGCTTCAGCGCCGGCTCGAGGCCGCCGTAGAGGCGTTCCACCCCGCGCGTGTCGAAATAGGCCGTGCCGGGCTGGACGGACTCGACGGCGAAGCCGTTGTCCTCGAGCCGGCGGACGATCTCCTCCCAGTCCCGCTCCGCGCCGGCAGGGTCCGGGTCGACGAGGACGAGCTTCGGGCAGGTCGCAAACGCCTCCCCCATGCGCATCCCGGGCCGGACGCCGGCCTGGTGCGCCGCGGCGGTGACGGGCCCGACGAGCGGCTCGGTGCCCTCGGGAGGCGCGAGCGCGGCCGGCTCGAGAGCGAGGCTGGGCCGCGTGCGGAGCGCGGCGCGGAGCTCGAATCCGGGGATGGCGAGGCAGGCAATCATGACCGAACACGTGTTCTATCACGAACAGGTGTTCGGTGTCAATTCCGCGAGTACCGGGCGATTCACGGGCTCCGGTACGCTTCCTCCGTGGCCCTGAGAGATCGGCTGAGAAGCTGCTCGGCCGCTCGGATTCGGTATCGCCGGCGGACGAAGCACGGGCCGAGCACCAGATCGACAGCGATGCCGTCGACCGGTATGCGGGTCGCGTGATGGGCGTCTACGGCGACATCGGACCGACGGTTCCCAGCCCGGAAAGTCCACCGGACAAACCCCCGACCGACTAGCTGAGGATCTCCGCAGCTCCGTCCACCACGCGAGAAGCGCGGGACGACGCCGATCGTGTTCCGTTCGCTGCCCAGGTCGGTGAGGGGGCGCGGGTGCGCCCCCTCCGATCCGACTTCAGCGACTGAACAGGAACACGCTCTCGTTCACGCCGAGCCGAAAGTGAACGCTTCGCCGTTCACACTCAACTCGCGGAGCAGGGCGACCAAGTCGCTGCCGCCCGTGAACCCCGTCGTGATGTAGATGCCACTGACGACCTCATCGGCGTGGGCTGCCTGTACCGTCGCCCACGGCTGCTGGTCAGGCGGAACGCCGTCGCAGGAGTCGTCGTCGTACCGGACATCTCCGGTCGTGACCTCGTAGGTGTGGTTCTCGTCCTCGGTGGGCACCGTCGTCGCGCACTCCGTCGCATCGAAGATCACGTCGTGCGTGTCGCCCTCCAGGAAGATGCGGAGGTACGGCGAACCGATTGCGTTGTCGTCCGCCGACGAGTGCTTGACCGTGAACGACAACTGGGTGATCTCACCGAGAGTGAGGCCGTTGGCCCCGGTGTAGAGCACCGAGCCGCCCCACGCGCCCCCGCTCGTGTACGGGCCGAACTGCACCCCGTCGAGAGACGTAGCGACGCTGGCGTTCGTCCCCGCGAAGTCACCGCTCAGGCGAAGCAGCGTCGGGGCGGGCCTCCCAGGAGGCCCAGGCGGGCCTTGCCCACCCTGCGGCCCCTGTGGCCCCTGTGGTCCCTGGGCCCCTTGCGGCCCCTGTGCCCCAGGCGGTCCCGGCGGCCCGGCCGTACCGCGAACAGCACGACCCGCTGGACCTCGCGCGCCGCGTGGACCGCGGAGGTTTACGCGCTGCTCTCCGCGAGCGCACTTTCCCTCCCGGAGTTTCACATCGCGGCGCGTCTCAGGTTCCCCACGCAGCTCAATACATGCGACGAGGGCCTGCGCTCGTGACGCTCGTGACGTCTCCGCCAGAGCCGACGGTGCAAGCCCGACCAGGAGCGCGACACCGGTCAATCCGAGCAGGATTCGACTGGGCATACCTTTCCCCCCTCCGGGAGTGATAAGAGACTCCCTTTCCGTAGTGGCAACGATTGTTACAAAAGAGAGGGATTCCTGCCTGCGACGGCCGGCAGCAATGGATCGGAGCAGCCTTGACGACCGCGGCCGCATCAGGGTCACCTATCTAGAGCGTTATCTCCGCCGCGCCGTCGACCATCCGCGAGAAGCGCGGGACGACGTCGATCGTGTTCTCCTGCGCGCAGAACTTGATGTCCTCCTCGAGCCCCGGCGGGCCGTACGTCCGCGCCATGATCGCGTCCCACGCCGTCGGGAACGCGCCGGCGAGCGTCACGCACGCCTTCGCCGCGTCCGTCACCTCCGCGTCCAGGAGCTCCGCGATCCGGCCGGCGCAGTACGCGTCGTCCAGCGCGAACAGGCCCTTGAAGCCGGCACACACGAGGACGCAGTCGGCCTCCACCGCGCGAGCCACCGCCGACAGGTTCAGCAGCGAGCCCAGATACACCCGCTCGCACGCCTTGGCCGCCGCCAGCACCGCCCGCGTCCCGTTCGTCGTCGAGTAGATCAGCACCCGCCCGCGCGGCTCGAGGACCTCCCGCGGCGAGGCGCCCAGGTCGAAGCCCTCGACCTGCACGGCGTCCCGCTCGCCGCCGAGCAGCCCCTCCCCCAGCTTCGCCCGGAGCGCCCGCGCGTCCTCGATCTCCCGGCAGCAGTAGACCCGCTCGTAGCCACTCGCGAGCGCCTGCGCGATCGTCGACGTCGCCCGCATCACGTCGACGACGACTGCGACCGGCGCCTCCAGCACCTCGTCCGGCGTGAACGCGACATGGACTCGCACGGCCGCACTACGCTACATCGGCCCAGTGGCCGAGCCCATGTACTGCTACCGCCATCCCAACCGGGAGACGATGGTCTCCTGCTCGGAGTGCGGCCGCCCGATCTGCGAGGACTGCATGACCTTCGCGCCGGTCGGCATCCGCTGCCCCGACCACTCGGGCGCCCCGCAGGGCGCCGCCCGCGTCTCGCAGGGGGTGCGGCGCGCGAGCTTCGAGAGCGCCGGGGCGATGGTCACGAAGACCCTCGTCGGGATCAACGTCGCGATCTACCTGCTCGAGCTCGCGCTCGGCGGGAACATCAACGGGACCGGCAACCAGATCTACCGGGAGGGCGTCCTCTTCGGCCCGCTGGTGGCGAACGGCGACTGGTGGCGCCTCTTCACGGCGATGTTCCTCCACTACGGGCCGCTCCATCTCGGGCTGAACATGCTCGCGCTCTGGTGGTTCGGCTCGGCCGTGGAGCAGGCGCTCGGGCGCGGCCGCTACCTGCTCCTCTACCTCGTCTCCGGCCTGGCGGGATCGGCCGGGGCGCTCCTCCTCTCGCCCGAGAGCCTGACGGTCGGCGCCTCCGGCGCGATCTTCGGGATCTTCGGCGCCGCCTTCGTCCTCGAGCGCCAGGGCACCTATGTGTTTGGCGGCGGCGCGGTCTCGCTCATCGTGGTGAACCTCGCCTTCACGCTCTTCATCCCCGGCGTCTCGATCGGGGGCCACCTGGGCGGCCTCGCCGGCGGGGCCCTCGGGGCGCTCGCGCTCTCGCGCTTCGGCCGCGGGCACGCCGTCTACGGGAGGCCCGGGGCCCTCGGGATCGTCGGGCTGATCGCGATCGGCGTGGCCAGCGTGCTGATCTCCTTCTGGAGCGTGCAGGAGTACGTGATCTAGGAGGGCTTGGCGGAATGGCGCTCGTCGTTGGGGTGCGCTGGTCGTTCCGAGGCAAGGACGCAGGGAGCGCCCGTATCGAATGAGATACGGGCGCGACTGAGGACGCCGTCCTCGGGGCGACCAGCGCGGCCCGGCGGCACAGCCGCTATTTCGCCAAGCCCTCCAGTCCGCAGGCGGAGCCGATGGACATCGGTCGATCGGCTCCGCCCGCGGCGGCTCAGCTGCCCAGCGACACACGCCTTGCGCGGAAGGCGGCGGGACTCAGCGCCAGCTTGCTCAGCGCCAACCGCAACCGGCGCCGTCTTCGCCGGCGGCTCCCTGCCGGGCTGCGCGCGTCGCGCGCCAGCTGCTCGACCCGCTCACTGCAGAGCAGGCGGCGAGTTTCCAGGTCGAAGCTCGACATGTCTCCTCCTCCTTTCCGATGTCTCGAAGGTGCGGGGATGAGGCATCCAGCGGATGCCTGTGGTGGGGACCGCCATGGGTCTCCTTTCGTGGTTGTGCGACGGGGCCGGAGCGCCCGACGCCGGGAACGGCCTCTACTAGCCGCGGTCGAGGGCCCGGCCTACCAGGCCGTGACCGCGGAGAGGCGAGGCCCGTACGGGATGAGCGTGAAGTGCGTCATCGCCCGACCTCCTTTCCGCGGTTGCCGGGCCTCGAAATCGGCCCGACAAGGAAGCCAAACATCGTGAGCCTCTTCCGCGGGTTTGTCAAGGCTCGGTTCCGGTCGTCTGTCGGTATAGGAGAATCGGGGCGTGTGGAACTGGGAGCGCTGGGCGTCGGCGACCGGGATCGCGTTCGTGGTCTCGGCGGGGATCGCCTTCCTGATCGTCCCCGACCCGCCGTCGGCGGACGAGGGCAGCGAGTTCATCCTCAACTTCGTCGCGCTCAACGACTCCGACCTGCTGTGGCAGGCGTTCTTCTTCGGTCTCGGCGGAATCTTCCTGCTCTGGTTTGCCGGCACCCTGGCGGTCGCGTTGCGGCGCGCCCAGGGCGACACGCTCGACCGAACCCCGCCGATCGTCGTGGCGGCGGCGGCCTCGGCTGCAGCCCTGTTCCTGCTCGGGGTGACCGCGGTCGGCGCGCTCGCCTCCGGGGTCGAGGTGATGGATCAAGGCGTCGCCTACGGCCTCTACCAGCTGGCGAGCTTCGCCTTCGTGATGACCGACTTCCCCGCCGCCGCCTTCGTCTGGGCGGCCTCGCTCGGCATCGTCCGGTCGGGGCTCCTCCCGGCGTCGGTCGGCTACGTCGGCGGCATCGTCGGGCTGCTGCTCGTGGTCAACGCCGGCGGCCGGCTGCTCGCCGACAGCTCGGACTTCGCGCCGGGCGGCGCCGTGAACACGATCGTGTTCGCCGTCTTCCTCTTCTGGGTGCTCGTGGCGAGCATCTTCCTGGTGCAGCGCGTCCCGGTCGGCCGCCGGATGCCCGAGAGCTAGCCGCCGCCCGCGCGCGCCGCCGGACCGGCCCGGGCGAGGTCCATGGGTCTCCAGGCGAACTGCGCCGTCAGCTCCTCAACCGGGACGGGCCTCCCGTACCCTCGGGTCGTGGACGGCCGGCGGCTGCATCGGCCCGCGTGCGTTGCGCTCGCCCTCGCCGCGCTGGCCGCCTGCGACGGCGGCGAGGTCGAGGGCTGGACCGTCGAGCAGGCCGAGAACGCCGTGACGAGTGTCCGCGGGCTGCCCGTTCGGCAGCCGCGGTGCCGTGGCCTGGGCCGCGCCGAGGCCGAGCCGCCGCGCTACCTGCAGTTCGCCTGCAGCGCCGGCGCGCGGGCGCCGGGAGAGCGCTTCGAGACGGTGGCCGTCCTGTACGAGCTGCACGTGCGCGACTCGGGGTACGTGCTGCGCGCGATCAGGTTCGTCGGCGGGCCGGGGATCCCCTAGTGCTCCTTCAGGTGATGCTGCCCCGCGTCTGGGTCGCGAGCACCAAGCGATCGCGGGCCAGAAGCAGGCGTGCATTTCCTGGAGGGCACTAGCCGCCGATGGCGACGGCCTCGACGCCGGCCTCCTTCAGCGCCGCCTGCGCCGCCGCCAGCCGGGCGAGCGGGACGCGATACGGCGAGCAGGAGACGTAGTCGAGCCCGATCGTGTGGCAGAAGGCGACGGACGACGGCTCGCCGCCGTGCTCGCCGCAGATCCCGAGCTTGATCCCCGGCCTCGTCGATCGGCCGCGCTCGACCGCGATCCGCATCAGGTCGCCCACCCCGCTCTGGTCGAGCGTCTCGAACGGGTTCCGCTCGAGGACGCCGTCCTGGAGGTAGTGGGTGAGGAACTTGCCCTCGGCGTCGTCGCGCGAGAACCCGAGCGCCGTCTGCGTCAGGTCGTTCGTGCCGAAGGAGAAGAACTCCGCCTCCTCGGCGATCTCGTCCGCCCGGATGCACGCCCGCGGGAGCTCGATCATCGTTCCGACGAGGTACTCGATGTCTCCCTCCTCGCCGGCCGCCTGGACGGTGAGCTCGCGGAGCCGCCGCAGTTCCTCCCGGAAGCCCACGAGCGGGTGCATGATCTCGACGAGCGGCGCCTCTCCGGTCCGGTCGCGCACGGCGATCGCCGCCCGGATGATCGCGCGCACCTGCATCTCGTAGATCTCCGGATACATGAGGCCGAGCCGGCAGCCGCGGCTGCCGAGCATCGGGTTCGCCTCCTGGAGCGCGCGGATCCGGGAGCGCATGCGCTCGTCGGTCGCTTCGTCGAGCGAGGGGAGGAACTCGTGCAGCGGAGGGTCGAGCAGCCGGATCGTCACCGGCAGGCCGGCCATCGCCTCGAAGATGCCCTCGAAGTCGTGCTGCTGGAACGGCAGAAGCCGCTCCAGCGCGCCGCGCCGCTCGTCCTCGCTCGCCGCGAGGATCATCTCGCGGACGACGGGCAGCCGGTCCTCGGCCATGAACATGTGCTCGGTCCGGCAGAGGCCGATCCCCTCGGCGCCGAACTCGCGCGCCTTGACGGCGTCTTCGGGCGTGTCGGCGTTCGCCCTGACCCTCAGGCGCCGGGCGTCGTCGGCCCAGCCGAGGACGGTCTCGAAGTCCTCGTTGATCTCGGGCGCGATGAGCTCGACCTCGCCGAGGATCACCTCGCCGACGCCGCCGTCGATCGTGATCGTGTCGCCCTCCTTCAGCGTCGTGCCGTTGAGGGAGGCGGTGCGGGCATCCGCATCGAGCGACAGCGCCTCGCAGCCGGCCACGCACGGCTTCCCCATGCCCCGGGCGACGACGGCCGCGTGCGACGTCATCCCGCCGTGCGCCGTGAGGATCCCCTTCGCGTGGATCATCCCGTGGATGTCGTCCGGGGTCGTCTCCCAGCGGACGAGGATCACGGCCTCGCCGTTCTGGCCCCGCTCCTCCGCCGTGTCGGCGTCGAAGACGATCGCGCCGGACGCTGCGCCCGGTGAGGCGTTCAGCCCCCTCGCCGCGACCTCGTAGCTGGCCTTCGGGTCGATGCGCGGGTGCAGCAGCTGGTCGAGCTGGCCTGGGTCGATGCGCGCGACGGCCTCCTCTGGGGAGATGAGGCCCTCGTCGACCATGTCCACCGCGCACTTCAGCGCCGCGGCGGCGGTCCGCTTCGCAGTCCGGGTCTGGAGCAGGTACAGCCTGCCGTCCTCGACCGTGAACTCGAGGTCCTGCATGTCGCGGTAGTGCTCCTCGAGCAGGCGTACCGTCTGGACGAACTCCTCGAAGGCCTCCGGCAGGCGCTCCTTCATTCCGGCGATCGGCTCGGGCGTCCGGATCCCGGCGACCACGTCCTCGCCCTGCGCGTCGGTCAGGAACTCGCCGTAGAGACCCGCCTCGCCGGTCGAGGGGTCGCGCGTGAACGCGACCCCGGTGCCGGAGCTCTCACCCATGTTCCCGAAGACCATCTGCACGACGTTGACGGCGGTGCCGAGGTCGTCGGGGATGTTGTTGTGGCGGCGGTAGGTCTGCGCCCGCGGCGTGTTCCACGACTCGAACACGGCGCTGACGGCGCGGGCAAGCTGCTCGTGGGCGTCCTGGGGGAAGTCGCGCCCCGTTTCCTCGCGGTAGATCGCCTTGAAGGTCTCGATCAGGCCGGGCAGGTCGTGCTCCTGCTCGGCGAGCGCGTCCGAGAAGCGGTGGCCGTCGATGCCGTCGACGGTCTCGCCGTACATCTGGATCAGCCGCCGGTACGAGTCGAGCGCGAAGCGCTCGTTGCCGGCACGGCGCGCGAGACCCGCGGCCGCCTCGTCGTTCAGCCCGACGTTGAGGATCGTGTCCATCATCCCCGGCATCGAGATCGCCGCGCCCGAGCGGACCGAGACGAGCAGCGGGTCCTCCGGGTCGCCGAAGCGCCTGCCCGTCGTCTCCTCCAGCCGGGCCAGGTGCCCGTCGATCTCCTCCTGCAGCCCCTCGGGGAACTCGCCGCCGCTCGTCATGTAGGCGCGGCAGGCGTCGGTGGTGATCGTGAACCCGCCCGGGACCGGGATGCCGAGCTGGGTCATCTCGGCGAGGCCGATCCCCTTGCCGCCGAGCAGCTCGCGGCCGCCCTCGGTGGGCTCGTGGAAGTCGTAGACGTATCGGCGCTGCGCCATGGGGCTGGGGATTATTCCTCAGCCGCGATACTGCAACCCGATGGCAGAGCGCCGGGTCGTCGCCTTCGGAGGCTTTCGCCTCGCCGAGCCCGAGCATCGCGACTTCGCGACCGAGCTCGTGCGGATGACGGGCAAGCCGCGGCCTCGCGTCTGCTTCCTCCCGCAGGCCTCCAACGAGCGCGACGACTACCTCGTGGCGTTCTACGAGGCCTTCTCGCCGCTCGCCGAGTGCACGTACGTCGTCTTCAACCCGTATCCCGAGCGCGACTGGCGCGAGCGGATCGGCGGCGCCGACGTCGTCTTCGTCGGCGGCGGGAACACGGCAAACATGCTCGCGGTCTGGCGCGTGCACGGCGCCCCGGAGGTGCTCCGGGAGGCCTGGGAGGGCGGGACGATCATGTGCGGCTCGAGCGCCGGGATGATCTGTTGGTTCGAGGCCGGCGTCACCGACTCGTTCCGGCCGGAGCTCGACGGGATGCGCGACGGGCTCGGCTTCCTTCCGGGGTCGGCGTGCCCGCACTACGACGGCGAGGAGCTGCGGCGGCCGCGGTACCACGAGCTCGTCGGCGAGGGTTTCCCGGGCGGGTATGCGGCGGACGACGCCGTCGGGCTCGTCTTCGAGGGCACGGAGTTCGCCGAGGCGATCCGGGTGCTGCCGATGAAGGCCGCCTACCGGGTCGAGCTCGTGGACGGCGAGGTCGTCGAGACGCCGATCTCCGCGCGGCCGCTGTGACGCTGCGCGAGCGCTGGGAGGAGCAGGCGTCGAACTGGATCCGCTGGGCCCGGGAGCCCGGGCACGACAGCTACTGGAAGTTCCACCGCGAGTCGTTTCTCGCGTCGCTGCCGGCGCCCGGGCGGCTGACGATCGACGTCGGCTGTGGCGAGGGGCGGGTCACGCGCGACCTGCGGGCGCTCGGCCATCGCGTCGTCGGCGTGGACTCGTCACCCTCGATGGTGGCGGCTGCCCGGGAGGCGGACCCCGACGGCGAGTACGTCGAGGCCGACGTGGGGACGTTGCCGTTCGAGGACGGCTCGGCCGACCTCGTCGTCGCGTTCATGTCGCTCATGGACCTGGACGACATGGCGGGGGCAGTGCGGGAGATCGGGCGGGTGCTGGAGCCGGGCGGGGCGTTTGTCGCGGCCGTCGTGCATCCGATCAACTCGGCCGGCGCGTTCGTCCCGCCGGACGGCGGCGAGGACGCGCCGTTCGTGATCGACTCGTACCTCGAGCGGCGCCCGTACACGGATCGGATCGACCGCGACGGCCTGGAGATGACCTTCCACGCCATCCACTTCACGGTCGAGGACTACTCACGGGCGCTCGAGGCGGGCGGGTTCCTGATCCGGCGGATGCGCGAGGTGTACGACGACGGGAACCCGCGCTGGAGCCGTGTGCCGATGTTCCTGCGGCTGGACGCGGTGACGCGGTGAGCCACCTCTTCGCGGCTTTCGGACCGCGAGCCACCGACCGGGTGGGTCGTCCGCGGTGGACAGCTTCCGCCGGCGTGCCGCCCGGCCATTCTCGCGCGCTGCCTTCTCGTCGCGAACGTCGGGCCGACATCGGCGCACTCTCGTCACAGACTTCATGTCCCCGCCGGGCAGGGG
This sequence comes from Gaiellaceae bacterium, assembly GCA_035776735.1. Lineage (GTDB taxonomy): Bacteria > Actinomycetota > Thermoleophilia > Gaiellales > Gaiellaceae > JACDAN01. Next base: position 12,577 of record DASSSO010000141.1, read on the forward strand.
CGAGGGACAGTCCCTCGCCCGCGTCCCGGCGCGCGGTGACGAGATGAGCGTCGGCTGGGAAGACGAGGCCGCGAACTGGATCGCGATCGCGCGGTCCGAGGACGATTCCTACTGGTTCTACCGCGAAGCATTCTTCGAGCTCGTTCCCGAGCCGGGCGAGCGGACGCTGGAGATCGGCTGCGGCGAGGGACGGGTCATGCGCGACCTCGCCGAGCGGGGACACCGGGCCGTCGGCGTGGAGGTCTCGCCGACGCTCCTGGAAGCCGCCCGGGAGGCGGATCCGCGGGGCGAGTACGTCCTGTCCGACGCGGCGAGCCTGCCGTTCGAGGACGAGTCCTTCGATCTCGCGGTCGCCTACAACAGCCTCATGGACATCGACGAGATGGCGACCGCCGTCCGCGAGGCCCGGCGCGTCCTGCGGCCGGGCAGCCGGTTCTGCATCTGCGTCACGCACCCGATCAACGACGCAGGACGGTTCGCGAGCGATGGGCCGGGCGCGCCGTTCCACATGGACGTCTATCGCGGACGCCGCCGCTACGACGAGACCTTCACGCGCTACGGCGTGACGATGCGGTTCGTGGGCTGGTGCTATCCGCTCGAGGACTACGCGCGTGCGCTCGAGGACGCCGGTTTCCTGATCGAGGCGATCCGCGAGCCCGCGGTCGACCGCTCGTCGGTCTCGGGCTCGGGCGAGCGGCGGATGAGGATCCCGAACTTCCTCCTCATCCGCGCGGTGAAGCCGGCGTGATCGAGCTGCGGCCGATGACGCGCGAGTTCCTCGAGGCCGTGCTCGACGACCGTCGCGAGGAGGCATCCCGCCTCCTGGACATCGAGCTTCCGGACGAGTTCCCCTCGGAGGGCGAGCGCGGCTTCCTCGGGCTCCGGCTCCGGCAGATGCGCGAGGACGAGCGCTTCCGGACGTGGTGTCCCAATGCCGTCGTCCTCGACGGCACGATGATCGGCCACGCCGGCTACCACGGTCCGCCCGGGATCAACGCCACCCAGAACCCGGACGCGGTCGAGTTCGGCTACTCGATCTACCCGGCCTGGCGAGGCCACGGCTACGCGACCCAGGCGGCGGTCATGCTCATGGATCTCGCCGAGGAGTGGGCCGGGATCCGTCACTTCGTCCTCTCGGTCGCGCCGGACAACGACCCGTCGCTCGCGATCGTGCACAAGCTCGGCTTCGTCAGGACCGGCGAGCACTGGGACGAGGAAGACGGCCTCGAGCACGTCTTCGAGCTCGAGCGTTAGGACCGCCGGCGCGCGCGGAACTCCGCGACCCACGCCAGGCCGCGCAGGCCGAGCCAGAGCGGCGCCAGCAGGAAGTAGAAGAGCAGCCCGGCTATGCCGAGCAGCGCCCACCACATCGCCCAGCGCCAGAGCGGCACCGGCTTGGCGCGGGCTGCCGCGGCGGACGGGTTCACGACGCGGCCGTCGCCCGCTGCCGCTGCTCGATCACCTGGATGACGCGCGCCGCGGTCTCCTCGATCGAGAGCTCCGAGATCTCGATCACCGGGCACCCCAGCCGCTTGTGGAGCTTCTCGGCCGACTCGAGCTCGTCGTAGATCTCCGGCAGCTCCATGTAGCGCCGGTTGTTCCCGCCGAGCCGCCTCGCGCGGTCGGTGCGGATCTCCGCGAGCCGCTCGGCGTCGATCGTCAGGCCGACGACCTTCTTCGGGTCGACGCGGAAGAGCGCCGGCGGCGGATCGATCCCCTTCACGACCGGCACGTTGGCCGTCCGGTAGCCGAGGTAGCCGAGGTAGATCGAGAGCGGCGTCTTCGACGTGCGCGAGACGCCGACGAGGACGATGTCCGCGTCGTCGAGGCCGCCGACCACGCCGTCGTCGTACTTGACGGCGAACTCGATCGCCGCCATGCGCTTGAAGTAGTTCGAGTCCAGCGGCGGCCGGGCCCCGGGCGTCATCGTCGCGGCCTGGCCGGAAACGCGGGCGACGGCGTCGATCGGGTGGCCGAGGATGTCGCAGTAGTGGACGCGGGCACTCCGGCAGAGGGCGCGCATCGCCTCGCGCAGCTCCGGGTCGACGAGCGTGTAGATGATCACCGCCGGCCGTCCCTTCGCCCGGCTGACCGCGAGCCGGAGGTCGTCCTCCGTCTCGACCCGGGGGTGGACGATGTCCTCGAAGTCCTGCCCCGGGAACTGGGCCTCCAGCGCCTGGACGAGGCGTTTCGCCGTTGCCCCGGTTGCATCGGAGATCATGTGGAGCTCGACGGTTGCCATCGGTGGCAGCGTAGCGCCCGGGCCCGAAACGGCCATGGCCCGGTGCCTGGCACCGGGCCATGTCTCGGCGGGAGGGAGTCGGAGTTACTGGGCGGTCTCGGGCCGCGTGCCGAGCTCGACGGTGACGTCTCGCTCGTTCCCGCCGCGGCGAACCCTCAGCTCGAGCTCGTCGCCCGGCTTCTTCGCGTCGATCGCCTCGCGGAGCTCGTCGCCGGTCTCGATCGCCTCGCCGTCGACCTCGATCACGACGTCGCCGGTCTGGAGGCCGGCGCGATCCGCCGGGCTGCCGGCGACGACGTTCACGAGCCGCGCGGGGCCGTCGTCCTCGAGGCTGACGCCGAGGTACGCATGTTCGACCTTGCCGTCCGCGATCAGCTCGTCGGCGACGCGCTTCGCGGTGTCGCCGGGGACTGCGTACCCGACGCCGTCGCTCCCGCCCGACTCGCTTCGGATCTGGGCGGCGACGCCGACGACGCGTCCGCGGGTGTCGAGCACCGGGCCGCCGGAATTGCCGCGGTTGAGCGCGGCATCGGTCTGGACGGCGTTCTCGATCGTGAAGCCGTTCGGCGAGCGGATCTCGCGCCCGACGGCGCTGATCACGCCGGTGGTCAGCGTCCCCTCGAGGCCGAACGGGCTCCCCAGGACGATGACGGGGTTCCCGACCTCCAGCGCGCCGGTCTGGGCGAAGCTCAGCGTCGTCAGCTGCGAGCTCGGGCGGTCGACGTCCAGCACGGCGATGTCGGTGGACGGGTCGGTGCCGACGATCTCGGCGTCGACCTCGGTGCCGTCGGCGAACTCGACGCGGACGGAATCCGCCCCGTCCACGACGTGCTGGTTCGTGACGATGTGACCCTCTTCGTCGATGACGAACCCGGACCCGGTTGCCTCACCGGGCGTCGGATCCTCGAACGGGCTCTGCTGCTGTTGGCCGTTCGCCGCATGGATCTCGACGACCGCGTCCTTGACCCGCTTGTACAGCGCCGCGGTCGAGGAGGTGGTCTCGGCGACCGGCAGGTTCCCGACGGCCGCCGCCGGCTCGGACGTGTCGGAGTCGGTCTCGAGCGCAACCGCCGCGCCCACCGCGCCTCCCACGCCTGCTCCGAGCAGGAGCGCGGCGAGAACCGCTGTCAGTTGCTTGCTCATCGAATCTCGTTCCTTTCTATGGCTTTGTGTGACTCCATGGAACCTGTGCCGCCTAAGAGCGGCCTGAAAACCCCGTTGTCCTTGGGTTAAGACCGGTTAGCGCTGGATCTGCGCGAGGTCTCCGAGCGCGCCGAGCGTGTCGCGGACGTCGAGCAGCAGCCGCAGCCGGTTCTCGCGCACCTTGCGGTCCTCCGCCATCACGAGCACGTCCTCGAAGAAGCGGTGCAGCACCGGGCCGAGCCGCGCGCCGGCCTCGACGGCGGCCTCGAAGTCGCCGGTCTCGAGCGCGGCCGCGATCTCCGGCTCGACCCGCGCGAGCGCGTCCGCGACCTCCTGCTCGGCGGGCTCGGTGAGCAGCTTCGGGTCGAGCCTCTCCGCGGCTTTCTCCTTCTCCCCCAGGCGGCTCGCACGGATGTAGGCGGTGTGGATCGGCTCGAGGCGCTCGTCGGGCAGCGCCGCCAGCGCCTGCGCCAGGCGCGCGACCGAGCCGAGGTCGGGAACCGCCGCCGCCCGCGCAGCCCGGACGAACTCGACGGGCACGTCGCGCAGGAGCCCCTCGAACCGCTCCTCCACGAACTCGCCGACCTCGCCGGTGAGGAGCTCGCGCGGGATCGTCAGCCCGCCCTCGGTCGCCAGCCGGTTCAGCCCGATCGCGGCGCGGCGAAGCCCGAAGGGGTCGCGGGAGCCGGTCGGCTTGTGGCCGAGGGAGAAGGAGACGGTCAGCGTGTCGATCTTGTCCGCCGCGGCGAGCACGCGGCCCGGCTCGGTCTCCGGCAGCAGCCCGCCGGCGGCGTCCGGGAGATACTGCTCGCCGATCGCCGTGCTGACCGCCTCGGGATAGCCCGCGACCCGCGCGTACTCGGCGCCGATCGTCCCCTCCAGGTCGGGGAACTCGCGGACGAGCTCCGACGCCTGGTCGGCCTTCGCCAGCCGCGCGGCCTCGAGCGACGCCTCTCCCCCGCCGAGCCGGTCGACGAGCCGGACGAGCCGGTCGGCCTTGTCCGCGAAGGTGCCGGCCTCGGCGAAGTAGACGATCGAGCCGAGCCGCTTGGCCAGCTCGTCGATCCCGGCCTCGAGGTCTCGCTCGAACGTGAAGCTCGCGTCGTCCAGCCGCCCCTCGAGGACGTTCTCGTTCCCCTGCCGCACCACCTCGGGGTCGCCCCCGTTCGCGACGAGCGCAAAGCGGTTGCCGCCGAGCGGGAAGTAGCGCTGGTGCGACTGCATCGCCGTCTCGATCACGCGCTCGGGCAGCGAGAGGAAGCGCTCGTCGAAGCTCCCCTCCAGCACGATCGGCTTCTCCACGAGGTGGACGACCTCGCGGAGCTTCCGCAGCGGGTCGCGCCACTCGCCGAGGGCGTCAAGCCCTTCGCGAATCAGCCGCTCGCGCTCGGCGGCGATGGGTTCGACGCCCGTCGAACGCAGCGTCTCGACGTAGGTGTCGGAACTCGGGACCTCCACCTGCCCGTGCGTGAACCGGTGGCCCCACGTCGTGGTCCCGTGGCCCTCGACCGGGTCGGATCCCAGCCGGGCGCACGTCCAGCGCATCGGGCGCGGGAATCGCAGCCCGGAGCCGTCCCAGCGCATCGTCTTCCCGAACGCCAGGCCGCGGACGACGGCGTCCAGGCGCGCCGGCAGGGTCTCCGCCAGCGGCTGGGCAGGCTTGACGACGCCGAGGAAGCCGTCACGCTCCTCGAGGTCGTCGGGCGAGACGCCGTGGCGCCTCGCGAACCCCTCCGCGGCCTTCTCCCGAAGCGACACGGGCGGGCCCTTGACCCACTCGTCTCCCTCGGGCTCCTCGACGGCCACGAGGATCGCGAGCCTGCGCGGCCCGACGAGCACCTGCTCGGGTGCCGCGCCGAGATGGCGCGCGCTCAGCCCGGGGAGCTGTGCCTCGGCCTCGTAGACGGACCCGGCCGGCAGCTCCTCGCAGCCGATCTCAAGCAGGAGCTTCGGCATCCCGACTCCTCTCGCCGGCTGCGGCCTGCGCCGGGCAGAGCCCGGCTCCGCCGCAGCCTGAGACCGGGGAGCGGCCCCCGCTCTCCGGGCCCGTATTCCTCATACTGTGCCCTCCGGCGGTGACCCCTCCCCGGCCCCCGAGAGGGCCGGGACTTCGAGGTACTCCTGGGCGACGTTGCGGGCGAGGTCCCGCACCCGCCCGATGTAGGACGCGCGCTCGGTCACGGAGATCGTCCCGCGCGCGTCCAGCAGGTTGAAGGCGTGCGAGGCCTTCAGCACCTGGTCGTAGGCCGGGAGCGGAAGGTCGCGCGCCAGCAGCCGCTCGCACTCGGCCTCGTAGTCGGCAAAGTGCCGCATCAGCAGCTCCACGGACGCCTCCTCGAAGTTGTACGCCGAGAACTGGCGCTCGTTCTCGCGGTAGACGTCCCCCCAGGTCACCCCCGGCGCCCACTCGAGGTCGTGGGCGGTCCGCTTGTCCTGGATGAACATGGCCAGCCGCTCGAGGCCGTAGGTGATCTCGCCGGAGACGACCTCCACGTCCATCCCACCGAGCTGCTGGAAGTACGTGAACTGGGTCACCTCCATCCCGTCGACCCAGACCTCCCAGCCGAGGCCCCACGCGCCGAGCGTCGGGCCCTCCCAGTCGTCCTCGACGAGCCTCACGTCGTGGCGCTTGGTGTCGATGCCGATCGCCTCGAGCGAGCCGAAGTACTGGTCGAGGATGTCCTCCGGCGCCGGCTTGAGGACCACTTGGAGCTGGTAGTAGTGCTGGAACCTGTAGGGGTTCTCGCCGTACCGGCCGTCCGTCGGCCGGATACACGGCTCGACGTAGACGGTGCGCCACGGCTCGGCCCCCAGGCAGCGGAGGAAGGTCGCGGGATTGAACGTGCCGGCGCCGAGCTCCGTGTGGTACGGCTGCATGACGACGCAACCGCGCTCGGCCCAGTAGGCCTGCAGTGCGGCGATCATCTCCTGGAAGTTCAGGGCCACGGGTCCGCGAATCCTACGAGCGGCGCGGGCGCTCCATCACGCGCTCCGACGGCGGCCCGAACCCGAACTTCTCGTACAGCTTGTGCGCGTCCGCCGTGTGGAGGATCCATCTCGTGTCGGCGTACGGCCCGTTCTCGATCATCTCCCGCACGAGCTCCACGCCCAGGCCCCGCCCGCGGTACTCCGGGAGGACGTAGACGTCGGCGAGATAGACGAAGTGCGAGTCGCCGATCGCCCGCGCGAAGCCGATCTGCCGGTCGCCGTCGTAGAGCCCGACGACGCGGATCGCCTGCCGGACGAACTCCTCCTGCACCTCCCGCGGCCGGCCGGGAGCCCAGTACGAGTGGTTCGCGATGAAGTCGTGCACGGCGTCGACGTCGATCCGGTCGCGGTCGTCGTCGAGCTCGAAGCCGCCGGGCAGCTCGCGCTTCACGCAGACAGCGTCCGCAGGCGGAAGCCGCCGTGGAACTCGTACGACGAGGAGATCACCGCAAGCGCGTCGCGCGCGGCCCGCCCCGTGAGCTGGACGCCGCCGGCGTCGGCGAGCGGCGCCCGCAGCAGCGCCTCGATCCCGCGCAGCCCGCCGGCCGACAGCGGCATCGCGTCCGCCCGGCAGTTCCCGCAGACCGCGCCGCCCGCCCTGGGCGAGTACCCGACGAGGCCGCTCTCGGCCCCGCACTCCGCGCAGCTCGTCAGGTGCGGGAGGTAGCCGGCGAGCCAGAGGAGCTTCAGCTGGAAGGCGAGGACGAGCGGATCGAGCGCGGGCCGCGCGTCGGCGGGCTCGACCTCGTCCAGCAGCTCGAGGAAGCGGGCCAGCGCGCCGAAGGCTCGGTCGTTGGCCTCCTGCTCGGGAAAGAGCCGCAGCATCGCCTCGAGCGCGATGAACCCGACCGACAGCCGGTAGTGGCTGTCCCGGGCCGCGCTGTGCGGATGGATCAACTGGACGCCGGTGACCGTCTGGAGCTCCCCCCTCCCCTCGTGGAGCACGACCTCCACGTGGCTGAGCGGCTCGAGCCGTCCGCCGAAGCGCGACTTCGTCCGCCGGATCCCCTTCGCGACGACGCCGACCCTCCCGCGGTCGAGCGTGTAGAGGTGGAGCACCCGGTCGGCCTCCCCGAAGCGGAGCGAGCGCAGCACGATCGCCTCCGTCGTGTAGCTGCGGCCGGCCATGGTGCAAGTGTAGAAGCGCGATCTGCTGGGAAAATGACTCCGATGGCGCGGATCCAGGTCTACACGACGCGCTGGTGCGGCTACTGCGTCCGCGCGAAGGCGCTCCTGGAGGAGCGCGGGATCGAGTTCGAGGAGATCTCGCTCGACGACGATCCTGCCTTCCGGCAGACGCTCTTCGACCTCACCGGCGGCTGGACGGTCCCGCAGGTCCTGATCGACGGGGAGCCGATCGGCGGCTACGTCGACGTGTGGCGGCTTTCGCAGAGCGGAGCGCTCGAAGAGCTGGTGCGCGCCGCCTGACTCGCTGAAAGTCTCACGACTTTCAGCGATCCGATGAAGCCGAGCGCCGCTTTCGCGGCGCGCGGCCCAGGCACGTAGTGCGCGTTCCTCGCCCCAGCGGCCGTCGCGGAGGAACGGGCAGAAAGCCCGTTCCTCGGCGAAATCACTTGACGGTCAAGGGCGTCCCGACGGGCATCAGCTTGGCGAGGCGCAGGATGTGGTGGTTCTTCATCCGGATGCAGCCGTGCGAGACCCGGCCCGGCAGGAGGTACGGCTGGTTCGTCCCGTGGAGACCGATGAAGCCGCCGCCCGGCCAGTCGGTCAGCACGGCAGAGCGGGCGCTCGTCCCGAACGCGATCGGGCCGTACACCGGGTTCCCGAAGCCGTAGAGCTGGTTGCGGATGTAGAACTCGCCGCGCGGCGTCGGCCAGTGGGAATGCCCGACGCCCACGGGTGCACGGAAGACGACCTTGCCGCGCCGGTAGAGCGTCGCAGTGAGGCGCCGGCGGTCGACGACGAGCCGCGTGCGGATCTCCTTCCAGTCGCTGAGCATCTTCCGCTTCACCCAGCCGGTCCGGCCGTTGGGCAGGGTCGCCAGGCGGACGCGGATCCAGACACCGCGCTTCGTCCGCCGGCCGTCGAGCGTGAGCACGAGGTTCGTCGTCCCCTCCGGCGTCCAGCGCGCGAGGCGGCCCACGACCGCCGCGGTCACCCTCGGCCCGCTGCGCGCAACTCCCTGGCGGAGCACGAAGGCGTAGCGGTAGAGGTGCTGCTTCTCGCTGCTCAGGACGAAACGCTCCGGCTTCTTCTGCCTGGGCCTGGGCCTGGTTGCCCTGACGGCCAGTGTCACCCGCCGCGTCACGGGCGGAACGCCGGCGGTCGTCGACTGCGCGGTGAACGTGACGGCGAACGAGCGTCCGGCCGCCGTCCTGGGAGGCGTCCAGTGCAGGGCTGCGGTCGCCGGGTCCCCGTCCCGCGGGTGGAACGCCGCTGCCGGCGGCAGGCCGACGGCGCGGATCGCGACGGGCGCGCCGGGAGCCGCCGCCGCGAGGACGACGCCGAGCCGGCGCCCCGGGACGGCCTGGATCCGGGCGCCTTCGGCAGGCGTCGGCGCCACCCAGGCCGCACTGGGGACGGCCGCCTGGCGCGATCCCGACCACACGGCAGCGGTTGCGACGGCGGGCAGCGCGAGGGAAACGGCTGCCGCGCCTGCGAAGACGGCGCGGACGCTCGACCTCATGGAGCGCGGAACTCTAGACATCTCGGGCGACGGCGGAGCAGGACCTGGACCCGCCCACGCCTAGCGGATCGTAACCGGAGTGCCGACGCGCATCAGCCGGTCCAGCCGGCGGATGTCCGGGTTCCTGATCCTGACGCAGCCGTGGGAGACGCGTCCCGGCAGGATCTCAGGCTGGTTCGTTCCGTGGATGCCGATGAAGCCGCCGCCCGGCCAGTCCGTCAGTACCGCCGAGCGGCCGTTCGTGCCGAAGGCGAGTGAGCCGTAGATCGGGTCCGTGAAGCCCGTCAGGCGCTCGCGGATGTAGAAGCGGCCCGGCGGCGTCGGCCAGTGCGGCTCGCCGACTCCGACGATCGTCCGGACGACCGCCTTGCCGCGCTTGTACAGCGTCGCGCGGAACCTCGCGCGGTCGATGACGAGATGCGTGTCGACCTCGGCGAACTGCTCGACCGCGTCGCGCGGGATCCATCCCATCGTGCCGTTGGGAAGACGCGGGAGCGGCACGCGCACCCAGTAGCGCCCTCGGGCGTCGATCAGTCCGCGCGACAGGAAGAGCACGTGCGGCACGTGCTCCGGCGTCAGCGGCCGCAGGCTGCCGACGACGCGCGCGTTCTCGTTCGGCGCGGCGCGGGCCACGACCGCTCGTTTGAGCACGGCGTTCTGCGAGCGGCCGTCGAGCGTCCTGCTCGACAGGCGGAAGGACCGCGACGCCGTCCTGCCGACGTGGACGCGGACGGCGATGCGAGGCGCCGACGACCCGCCTCCGGCCGCCCGGAAGACGAGCCTCCACTCGCCGCGCTGGCCGGCGCGCGGCCGCCAGCGGAACATCGACCGGGCCGGAGCGTCGGCGAGCGGGACCAGCCTCGCTCCCGCCGGGAGCCGCTCGGCGCCGATCCGAACCGTCGACCCGAACGAGCCCGCCGCCTCGAGCTCGATCCTCAGTTCGCGGCCGACGCCGGCCGCGAACGCGGTGCCGTCCTCGGGGGTCTTTCCCTGCCAGACGATCGTCGCAGCCCCGCCGCCCGACGCGGAGGGGACGAGGACGGCGAGAGCCGCGAGCACCGCGACGAGCAGCGCCGTCCCTGTCGATCTCCCGTTCATCGTTGACCCCCGCTTCTTCTACCAAAGAGAGGGCGACCCTCCGGGCCGCCCTCTCGTCGAACCGCGTCCCCTCCGGTTCTAGCCGGTGAAGGGCGGCCTCGTCCGGGCCCTGACGCGGCCCTTCGCAGCCTTGCCCTTCTTCTTGGCCTTCTTGACCTTCTTGGCCTTCGGCTTCTTGTACTGGTCCTGGGCCGGGCTGCGCTTGAGCACCGTGATCACGTCCTTCGGCGTCACGACCCGCTTGACGCTGACCGCAGCGTCTTGGGCCGCCGAGGACGCATATCCGACGCCGCCCACCGAGGCGAGCGCGAGCAGCATGACGGCGGTCAGCGCACCGACGAAGGCGACGCGAAGCGAGCCTACGCGGGAACGACCGTCGTTCCTGACACGCGCCTCGAGGCGGCGCGTGAACTCTGGTGCAGGCTCGGGACGGCCGGCCCGCAGCTCGGCCTCGAGGTCGAACCCCTCGTGCCGTCTCCGCCAGTAACGCATTGCAGTGAACCCCCTGGAAGTCGTTTCAGTGGTCTTGCACCGTTACTACCGCGAAGCGCCGCGTTTCCTTACAGGCTCGGCGTCCTCGTCGCCGCCGAGGATCCCGCGCAGGCGGCCGAGGGCTCGGTGGAGCGCGACCTCGATCGCGTTCGTCCGGACGTCGAGGAGCTCCGCGATCTGGCGCGCGGTGAGGTCGGCGCCGTAGCGCAGCGCGATCAGCTCCCGATCGCGCTCGTCCAGGGACTCCACGGCGCGGGCGAGCGTCAGGCGCCGGATCGCCTCCTCCTCGAGGTCGGTGGCGTCTACGAAGTCGACGTCCTCCGTGGCGAACTCCGTGTTCGACCAGCCGCCGTCGACCACGCGCTTGGCGATCCCGAGCAGCCAGGCCACTGGCTCGCCCTTCCGAGGGTCGTAGCTCTTCCGGTAGCGGAGCGCCCGCTCAAACGTCTCGCTCGTCACGTCCTCCGCGTCGGGGCCGTCGCCGAGCCGGTAGGCGGCATACGCGTAGACGCGCTTGATCAGCGGCTCGGGGTCGGCCAGCGGATCCCGACGGAACACCTACGGGGTCTCCGACTCGCGGAACTGGCGGATCTCGTTGCTCAACGGGTTCAGCCGCTCGGCCTCGCGCAGCGCCGTCTCGCGGTCCGCGCCCGAGCTGGCCTCGGCGAGGCGAAGCCAGAGCAGCCAGTCGCCCGGCTCCTTGTCGATCGCCTCTCGGAAGCTCTCCCGCGCGGCTTGGAGGTCGCCCTGGCCCAGCTGCGCCTCGCCGAGCCGCTGCCAGGGCTCGGACGACCACGGAGCCCAGTCCTGCGCCTTACGGGCCTCGGAGCCCGCCTCCTCCCAGTCCGGCGGGTTGGCGACCGCCGCGTCGTCGCTCGCGGCGAGGGCGCTCGAGCCGACGAGGCCGACGAACGCCGCTCCGGCCATGAGGATCGCGACGGCCCCTGCCGCCACTCGCAGGCGGAATCCCGGGACGAGCTCCGTGCCCCCTTGCGCGCGCAGGGCGATCAGCGCTGCGGCGCAGGCGAGGGCGGCGACCGTCACCGCCGGGAGCTCCCAGTCCCAGTCCACGCCGGCGTGGACGACGTAGGCGACGTAGGCGCCGAACGCCCCTGCGGCGAGCGGGTGGCCGCGCGCCCCGACTGCGGCCGCGATCGGCGCGGCGAGGACGACGAGGAGCAGCGCGAAGCCGATCGGGCCCAGCTCCCCGAGCGTCTCCAGGTAGAGGTTGTGCGCGTCACGGACCTTGTAGTCGATCGGCCGGTGCTCGTTCCAGTACTGCTCGTACGTCCCGGCACCGCCGCCGAGCAGCGTGTTGTCGGCGAACTGGTTCCACGCCTCCTCCCAGATCTCCGGGCGGTAGCTGCCGGTGAAGGTGAAGAGGCGCTGGCTGAGATCGGTCGGCGATCCCTCGGGGGCCGTCGTGAACGCGTCATAGGCCTCCTCGACCATGTCGACCGGCCCGCCGAAGCGGACGACCACGGCCGCGGCGGCCCCGAGCGCGACGACCGCCACGAGCGCGGCGAAGGCGAGGCGGACGTCTCGGCCGGGCTCGAACCGCCGCTCGGCGGCAGCGAGCGCCACGGTCGCGCCCGCGGCGACGAGCGCCAGCACCGCGATCACGATCGCCAGCTCGCCGCCCTGCTCGGTCACGACGCTGAGCGGCGAGTCCCTGCGCGTCAGCCCCTCGTAGCTCGACCCGATCGCCGCCGCCACCAGGGCCGGAGCCCCCACGACCAGAAGCGTCACGATCAGGTGGAGCCGGCGCGGGTCGAGGGCGACGGCGGCCGCGAGCCCCGCCAGGAGCGCGATCCACGCCCCGCGGCTGAACGTGAAGTAGAGGGCGGGCAGGAGGACGACGCACGAGGCGGCCGCGGCCGACCGGACGACGATGCTCCGCTCGCGGGCCGCGGCTCCGAGCGCGAGGAGGAGCCCGACGGCGACGAAGATCCCGAAGCCGTTCCAGTAGCCGAGCGGCTCCGAAAGCCGGTACTCGGAGACCGGGTCGTAGGTGCCCAGCCGGTCGGGGAACAGCCGCGTCGCGAGCCCGTACGTGGAGACGAGGACGAGCGCTGCGAGCACGCCGCGCAGCAGCGCCGGCGCAGTCTCCCGGCGGACGACGAGGACCAGGGCGGCGCCGACGCCCGCGTACGCGAGCATCCGGAACCCCTCGAGGACAGTCTGGGTCGTGTTGTCCGTCCAGAGGAGCGAGAGCCACGTCCACGCGGCGAGCGCGGCCAGCCCGCCGGCGAAAGCGCCCGCAAGCCGCCCACCGTGTAGCGCCGCGCGGCCGAGCAGCAGCCACGCGATCACGAGCCACAGCGAGACGAGCGCCGTCCAGCCCCACGCGGGCGGGAAGTAGCCGCCGTCGGCGGCTCCGAGCGCGACGATCCCGGCGGCGGCGCCGAGCCCGACGGCGACGTTTCCGAGCTCGGGAGCGAGCGCACGCGGATGCACGGCGGTGGCGGCCGCGTCGGGATCGAGGCTCCGAGACTGGGCTCCGCGCACCTCTGTCAGAGGGTACAGCGGGCTCCTGTCGGCGAACGCCGCGCTAGCGACCGTGCGTGTCGGCGTACCAGCGGAACGTCTCGGCGAGGCCTTCCTCGAGCTCGACCTCCGGGCGCCAGCCGAAGGCCTCGGCCGCCGCGGACGAGTCGATCGCGCTCCGGGTCAGCTCTCCCGGGCGGAGCGGCTCGAGCCGGGGCTCGATGGCCGTGCCGGCGGCCCGCTGCAGGCCGTCGAGGATCTCGAGCACCGTCACCTCACGTCCCCAGCCGAGGTTGAAGGTGCCGGCGACGTCCGTGTCAGCGAGCATCGTGAACGCGCGGGCGATGTCCCGGACGTGCACGTAGTCGCGCGTCGGCGTGCCGTGCCCGTAGACGATCGGCGGCCGGCCCAGCAGCAGGCGCTCGCTGAAGATCGCGACGACGCCCGCCTCGCCGTGCGGGCTCTGGCGCGGCCCGTAGACGTTCCCGAGGCGGAGGACGAGGTGGTCGACGCCGTGGAACCGCTGGAGGGTCGCGACGTAAGCCTCGCCGGCCTGCTTCCCCGCGCCGTAGGGCGACAGCGGCTGCGGGACGTACGTCTCGGGCGTCGGGAGGGGAACGTCTTCGCCGTAGAGCGCGCCTCCGGTCGAAGCGAACGCCGTCCGGGCACCGAGCTCGGTGGCGACTCGCACGACGTTGAACGTGCCGAGCACGTTCGAGGCGAAGTCGCGCTCGGGGTCCGCGACCGACACGGTCACGCTCGACTGCGCGGCGAGGTGCGCGACGAAGTCCGGCCCGAAGCCGGAAAGCGTCCTGCGGACCCCCTCGCCGTCCGCGACGTCGAGCTCGACCAGCTCCGCTGCGTCCGGAACGTTGTCCGGCGATCCCGAAGACAAGTCGTCGACCACGAGCACCTCGTCCCCCCGCTCGAGAAAGGCATCGGCCACGTGCGAGCCGATGAATCCGGCTCCGCCGGTCACGACGACCTTCACCTCAGCCTCCGGTTCCGTTCGGGACGAGCGGCTGGCAGCTCGGGCAGTACCACGTGCCGCGGCCGGCGGCACGCGTCTTCCCGATCTGGGCGCCGCAGCGGAAGCAGGGCTCGCCCTCCCGGCCGTAGACCTTGAGGGCCGTCTGCATCGTTCCCTCGGCGCCGTCCGGGGTCCGGTAGTCGCGCAGGGTCGCGCCCTGGCGGGCGATTCCCGCCCTGAGCGCATCGCGGACCGCCCGGTGGAGACGCTTCAGCTCGTCCTGGTCGAGATCGCCGGCGGCGCGCAACGGATGGATCCTCGCCCGCCAGAGGGCCTCGTCCGCGTAGATGTTCCCCATGCCGGCCGCAGCACGCTGGTCGAGGAGCGCGGCCTTGACAGGAGCCCGTCGACGGTTGAAGCGGGCGGCGAGGGAAGCAGGGGTGAAGGCACGCGTGAGCGGCTCCTCGCCGAGGCGCTGCGCCAGGTACTCGGTCTCCTCGCCGGGCTCGAGGAGGAGCCAGGTGCCGAAGCGGCGAACGTCGCGATAGATGACGTCCGATCCGTCGTCTAGGCTGACAACGACACGGAGATGCGGATCGTGCTCGGGCGCTCCGTCTCGCTCGTGTCGCAACGTCCCCGTCATTCGGAGGTGAATCAGGAGTACCCGACCGGACTCGAATCGAACAACCAGATACTTGCCGCGCCGCTCAACGGCGGCGACGATCTCGCCCTCGAGCTCGGCCGCGACCTCCTGCGGCTCGGCCGGGCGCGTGGCGCGTGGATCGAGGATCACGACGCGCTCGAAGCGCCGGCCGACGAGCACCGGCTCGAGGTGAGCGCGGACCGTCTCCACCTCGGGCAGCTCGGGCACGGGACAAGCCTAGCCGTGCCGTTTCGGGGTGCGTCTACGTGAGCGTCTCGAGGATGACGCCGCCCGCGGCCGGAGCGTCGTCGGCCAGCTCGTAGGCGGCCGCGACCTCGGCGACCGCCGCCTCGGCCGACGCGTCGTCGCGGCCGTGGATCTCGGCGAGGACGTCCCCTGCGACCACGCGGTCGCCCCGCTTGGCCCGGCAGACGATCCCGACCGCGTGATCGATCGGCGCGTCCTTGACGACGCGGCCCGCGCCGAGGTGCACCGAGGCCATGCCGACGCCGAGGGCTCCGAGGCGGGCGACCGCGCCGTCTCGGGGCGCCGTCAGCTCGCGGACGACCGGTGCGCGTGGAAGGACGTCCTCGTCGGGGTCGCCGCCCTGCGCGCGGATCCAGCGCACGTAGGCCGCGAGCGCGGCTCCGTCCCGGAGCCCTGCCTCCACGCGCGAGCGCGCCTCGGCCGGCTCCGCGCCGTCGCAGAGCGTGACGAGATGCGCGGCGGACGCAACCGCGAGCTCGGTGAGATCGGCGGGCCCGTCGCCCTTCAGTGTCGCGACCGCCTCCCGGATCTCGAGCGCGTTGCCGACCGCCTGCCCGAGGGGCTGATCCATGTCGGTCAGCTCGCAGACGACCCTGCGGTCTGCCTGGTGGCCGAGCTCGAGCATCGCCTCGGCGAGCTCGCGCGCGTCCTCGATCGACTTCATGAAGGCTCCGTCGCCGACCTTCACGTCGAGCACGATCGCGTTCGCGCCGGCGGCGATCTTCTTCGACATGATGCTCGCCGCGATCAGCGAGACGTTCTCGACGGTGGCGGTCACATCGCGAAGGCCGTAGAGCCGCTTGTCCGCCGGGACCAGCTCCGCCGTCTGCCCGATGATCGCGAGACCGAGCTCGCGAACCTGCGAGACGAACTCGTCCCGCGAGAGCTCGATGCGGAAGCCGGGAATCGACTCGAGCTTGTCCAGCGTCCCGCCGGTGTGGCCGAGCCCGCGGCCGCTCATCTTCCCGAAGGGCACGCCGCAGGCGGCGACGAGCGGCCCGACGACGAGCGACGCCTTGTCCCCCACGCCGCCCGTCGAGTGCTTGTCGGCGACCGGACGGCCGATCTCCGCCTGGAGGTCGATCGTGTCGCCGCTGCGGACCATCGCGTCCGTCAACGCGTAGGTCTCGCGGCCGTTGAGGCCGCGGAAGTAGACGGCCATGCAGAACGCCGCGAGCTGGTAGTCGGGGATCTCGTCGCGCGCGTACCCGAGAATGAGCTCGGTGAGCTCGTCGTCCGCGAGCTCCCCGCCGTCCCGCTTCCGCTGGATCAGCTCGGCCGGGCGGATCAAGGCTCGACGATCGGCGCGCCCGGCAGGCCGCGCACGCCCGACTTCCCGCCCAGCCACTTGTTCACCGTCGCGCCCACGTCGGCGAACTCGCCGTCGTGCCGCGCCCCGCGGGCGTTCCGCCCCTCGACGTACGCCAGCAGGAGCGCGTGCTCGCGCGAGTGGTCGGTCGAGGGCGTCGTCGGGTCGCAGCCGTGGTCCGAGGTGAGGATCATGAGGTCGCCGTCCCGCAGGGCCCCGAGCAGGTCGGGTAGCCGGCGGTCGAAGTCCTGCAGGCAGCGATGGAAGTTCACGGGGTCGTTGCGGTGGCCCCAGAGCATGTCGGTCTCGACGAGGTTGACGAAGATCAGGCCGTCGTCGAGCTCCTGGAGCAGGCGCTCGATCACGGTGATGCCCTCGACGTTGGAGCGCGTCGGATGCGATTCGTCGATGTCGACGCCGGCGAAGATGTCGCGGATCTTCCCGACGCCGTGCACCTTGTGCCCGGCCTCGCGCACGAGGGTCAGGTAGTTCGGCTGCCGCGGCTTGAGCGACCAATCGTGGCGATCCGGCGTGCGCGTGTAGTTGCCCGGCTCGCCGACGAACGGCCGCGCGATCACCCGCCCGACGGCGTGCTTGCCCGTCAGGAGCTCGCGTGCGGTCTCGGAGGCCGCGTAGAGCTCCTCCAGCGGGATCGTGTCCGTGTGCGCGGCGATCTGGAAGACGCTGTCGCCGGACGTGTAGACGATCCACTTGCCGGTCCGCTGGTGCTCCTCGCCGAGCTCCTCGATGATCTCCGTCCCCGACGCCGGCTTGTTCCCGAGCACGCCTCGCCCGGTGCGGTGCGAGAACGGGTCGATCACCTCGAACGGGAATCCGTGCGGGTACAGCGGGAACGGCTGGGCCGTGACGACGCCCATGAGCTCCCAGTGGCCGGCGGTCGTGTCCTTGCCCTTGGAGCGCTCGATCAGCCGCCCGGCGATCGCCGGCGCTCCGGGCTGGGGCGGGCAGCCCTCGAGCTCCTTCACGTTGCCGAGCCCGAACGCCTCGAGGTTGGGCAGGTCGAGGCCGCCGACCGCCTTCGCGAGGTTTCCGAGCGTGTCCGACCCCTTATCGCCGTAGTCGGCCGCATCCGGCAACTCTCCCGCCCCGACGGCGTCGAGGACGATGACGCACGCCCGTGGCACGTGGCTATTCTAAGTTCGCCTTGGACACCGTTCTCGGCCTAATCGGCATGGTTGTCTTCATCGTGGGGACGATCGGGCTCGCCGCCGGCGTCACGTACGCGATCGTGCGCATCTCGCCGTCGAACCGGCGGAAGAGCGGCGCGACGAAGCCCGCGGCCTAGACGGGCGAGAGCGGAAGCAAGTCCTCGAGCGGTGTGTACTCGAGGCCGTGCGCTTCGGCGACCGCCTCGTAGGTGATCCGTCCGTCGAGGACGTTCACCCCGCGCGCGAGCGCCCGGTCGCGCGCAATCGCCTCGCGCAGCCCGCAGCCCGCGATCGTCTCGACGTACGGCAGAGTGGCGTTCGTCAGCGCCTTCGTGGACGTGATCGGCACGGCGCCTGGCATGTTGGCGACGCAGTAGTGGATTACCCCGTCGACGACGAAGACCGGCTCCGAGTGCGTGGTCGGACGCGAGGTCTCCACGCAGCCGCCCTGGTCGATGGCAACGTCGGCGACGACGGCCCCCTCCTTCATCCCCTTGACCATCTCGCGCGTGATCAGCTTGGGGGCGAGCGCGCCGGGGATCAGGACGGCGCCGACGACGAGATCCGCCTCGGCGACGGACTCCTCGATCTGCAGCGCGTTCGACATCAGAAGCGTGACGCGGGCGCCCAGCACCTCCTCGAGGTGGCGCATCCGGTCGATCGAGCGCTCGAGGATCGTCACCTCGGCGCCGAGGCCGAGCGCGATCACGGCCGCGTTGTAGCCGACCATCCCGCCGCCGATCACGACCGCCTTGCCAGGCGCCACGCCCGGGACCCCGCCCAGCAGCAGCCCGCGCCCGCCGCGCGGCTTCTCGAGGAACGTCGCACCGGCCTGTGAGGCCAGCCGGCCTGCGATCTCGCTCATCGGCGCCAGCAGGGGCAGCGCGCGGTCGTCGGTCTCGACGGTCTCGTACGCGACGCACGCGGCGCCGCTCTCCATCAGCGCGCGCGTCAGCTCCTCGCTCGCCGCGAGATGGAGGTACGTGAAGAGGATCTGGCCCTCGCGCAGCCGCCCGAACTCCTCGGGCAGCGGCTCCTTGACCTTGAGGACGAGCTCCGACTCCCAGACCTCCTCCACGGAGCCGATCCGCGCTCCGACGCCCCTGTACGCCTCGTCGGGGAAAGCGCTCCCCTCGCCCGCGCCCTGCTCGACGACGACGCCGTGGCCGTAACGGGTGAGCTCCAGCGCGCCGGCGGGGGTGAGCGCGACACGGTACTCGTCCTGCTTGATCTCCTTGGCGACGCCGACGTTCATCCGGGCGGATTATCGCGATTACGTGCCTGCGAGCCGCTCCACCAGGCGTCGCTCGTCCGGCCCGAACCACGGCGGCTCGCCCGCCGCCGCGTTCTCGGCGGCGTGCATCGGGTTGCGGGTCGCCGGGATCACGGCGTCCACGCGCTCGTCCGAGAGCGCCCACTTGAGCAGCGCCTGAGGCCAGGTCTCGACGCCGAAGTCGCGCAGCGGCTCCAAGGCGTTCGGCTCGGGCCGGTGACGCACCAGCTCGCCCTGCCCGAGCGGGCGCATGACGATGACCGCGATCCCGAGCTCGGCCGCCAGCGGCAGCAGCTCCCGCTCGCACTCGCGCTCCACGGGGTTGAAGGGAAGCTGCACGGTCGCTACGCGCCGAGTCCGCATCGCCTCCGCCAGCTCGGAGAAGGCCGACGAGGCGTAGTGGGTCACGCCGATCCGGCCGATGCGGCCCGCGCCTCGCTCCTCCTCGAGCCCGGGGAGGTGCTCGCGCCAGGAGACGAGGTTGTGGACCTGCTCGACGTCCACCCGGCCGAACCACCGCAATTGGTCCGCGAGCTGGGCGCGGCCCTCCTCGACCGTCGACGCCCAGATCTTCGTCGCCACGACGACCTGCTCGCGACGAGCTTCGAGCGCCGAGGCGAGCGATCGCTCCGCCCGCCCGTACATCGGAGATGAGTCGAACAGCCGCGTGCCGGCCGCGAGCGCCGCCCCGACGACCTCCCGCGCCAGCTCCTCGTCGCCGTCAAACGTGTTCCAGGTCCCGAGGCCGACGACGGGACCGAGCTTACGTGCCTCCATCAGGCGGCGTGCGTTTCCCGGGCCACCTCTCCCGCCGCGTACGCGCACATGAAGAAGCACGGATCGTCCTCGAGGCGGCGGCCCATGTGGGACATCGGGAGCCGGGCGCACTCCTCGTGCCAGCCCTCGACGTCGACCTCCTCGCGCGGGTCGAGCCACTCCGGGGCCTCCAGACGGCGCGGCCACGCGATCGTGACGCTTCCGAGGCAGAGGCCGAGGATCGCCCGCACATGGTGCGAGACGCCGAGGTGCCGCTCCCGGCGGTCCGCCTCCGAGGCGCGCACGGCAAGGATCGGCGTGCCACCGAGCGCCGCGGCCGTGTTGGCGGCGACCGCGGCGGCGATGCCGCCGTGACCGAGCGCCGAGCCGGTCCCGACGATCCCGGGCCCGATCGCGCAGATGACGGCCTCGGACCCCTGCGCGGCGCACCAGGCCAGCGCCGACGCCGGCCCGACCGCCTGGACGTCGCCGTCCGTGCACGGCGAGGCGGCGACGGCGACCTCCAAGAGCCCTTCGCTCTTGAGTGCCTGCACCGTGTCCGACAGGGCCACTGGGAGGGCACCGCCGCCGAGCTGGACGTAGGCGACGCGGCGCACGCGGCGCATCCCCGCCCGCACGGGCGCGAGCTGGCTGTGGAGCGAGCAGCAGACGACCGGCATCCCGCTCAAGGTCTCCGCGAGCGTGCCCTCCTCCTCCACGTGCCGCGTGGCGCGCTGCAGGGGCGTGTAGGGAAGCGTCATCACGTGCGCGCCCTCCTCCGGCGGCGCAGCGAGCCCGCGCGTGAGGTTCGCATAGAGGACGTCGAACCCGCCCAAGCCGAGCTCGAGCTCGCGTGCCTGGACGTTGACGATCACCTCGTCGCCGATCTCGACCGGCCCGGTCAGGCGGGGATAGGCGACCGTCGGCGTCCCGTCGACCTCGAGCCGGACGAGGGTGTCGCGCTCCTCGGAGATCCCGGTGACCGTCCCGCGTCGCAGGCTAAGCACTGCGCGCCGGGCCCTCGAGGGCCACGTCGACCAGGGCGAGCGTGACGTCGACCATCCGCTCGAGGTCGGCGACCGCGATGTGCTCGTCCGGCGTGTGGATCTCCATCATTCCGTTCGCGAGGTTCACGCACGCCTTGCCGCGCTCGTTGAAGACGTTGGCGTCGGCTCCCCCGCCCGTGAGGCCGAGTCGCGGCTCGACCCCGGCGCGCCGTAGCGCCGCGCACGCGAGCGCGACGGGCAGGTCGCCGCGGCCGAAGCGGTAGCCGCGATAGCTCTCCTGGACCGTCACCTCCGCTTCGCACTGCTCGAGCGCGGCCGCGAACGTGATCGTCTCGAGGATCTCGCGAACGAGATCCGCCAGCTTCTCCTCGGCGTGCGACCGCACGTCGATCGAGAACGAGCACCGGTCGGGCACGATGTTCTTCGCGGTCCCGCCCTGGATCAGCCCGACGTTCGCGGTCGTCTCGTCGTCGAGGCGGCCAAGCCGGAGATCGGCCACGGCGCGTGCGGCTGCCGCGATCGCGGAGCGGCCCTCCTCGGGCGCCATGCCCGCATGGGCGGCCCGCCCGCGGACGACAGCCTCGATCTGCCGCGCGTACGGCGCACCCAGGACCACCTCCCCGATCGGCGCGCCCTGGTCGTAGACGAAGCCGATGTCCGCATGCAGTCGGGAGGCGTCGAACGCCTTGGCGCCCTGCAGGCCGACCTCTTCCTTCGGCGTGAAGAGCAGCTCGATGCCGGCGTGCGGGCGGTTCTGCTCCAGGATCCGGCCGGCGGCCACGACCATCGCCGCGACCGCCGCCTTGTTGTCGGCGCCGAGGATCGTGCCGCCCGCGTTCCGGACGACGCCGTCCTCCACGACCGGGTCGAGCGGGCCTGTCGGCGGCACCGTGTCGAGGTGCGCGCAGAGGAAGATCGGGACGCCGCCGTTCTCGGAGGTCGCGTGGATCCGCGCGAGCAGGTTGCCCGCGTTGGAGCCGATCCGGGCGCCGGCGTCGTCCTCCTGAACCTCGAGGCCGAGCCCCTCGAGTTGCGCGCGGACCCGGTCGGCGACCTCGCGCTCCTCCCCCGGCGGGCTCGGGATCGCCGCCAGCTCGGTGAAGAGGGCCAGGACGTCCGGCGCAGGGGTCGGCATGTGCCGAATCCTAGGAGTCCCGAGCGCCTCCCGTCCGGCCTAGTCGGCCCAGAGGGTTCCCGTCATCACCTGCAGCACGACGATGACGATCACGACGCAGACGAGGATGACGACGAGGGTCCTGCGGGTCATCTGGCGCCACGTTCGCACATGCCGGGTTGACCGACAAGATGGCTAGAGCGGCCATGTCTGCGCTCGTGTGTGCGCGCGCGGGGCCGGACGGATACGAGTCCGTCTCGAGCCCGTGCCGAAACAGAAACGCCGCTCGGGGAGAGGCCGTGGCGGCCGCTACGTTGCCTCGAATGTCAACCCGAGGAGTGATCTGTCCATGAACCGCTGCTTATGGATCGCCGTTCTCGCGCTCTCGGTCTCGTTCCTCGCCGCCACCCCGGCGAGCGCGAGCGGCGAGAGCGCCGGCGGCGCGGACATCTGCGCGTGCTTCGACCCGCCGCCACCGCCACCACCGCCGCCACCGCCACCCCCGCCGCCACCCCCGCCGCCTCCGCCGCCACCGCCGCCGGACATGAGCGGGGAGCTCTGGGTCGGCGGGTTCTCCACGGAGTCCTCGGGGCTCACGTTCTTCGGGACGACCCGCTGCAAGACGCAGACGTTCACGCAGCACTACACCCAGGCCGGGCTCTACGACGTCCTGACCTACAAGGGGATGTTCCGCGTCTGCTACCGACACGGGAACGGGATCGTCTCGATCTCCGACATCCACGGCGACGCGACCTGGACGCGCTTCCCGTGGAACTGGAAGGGCAACGACGCCGGCTACCCGTACGGCGTCCGGTACGCGCGGAGAGCGGACTTCCACTACCGGGGCACGGCCGCGATCTGCATCTTCACCTACGGCTGCGGCCCGAGCAGGCACCCCTGGGTGCGGCTCACGTTCTACGACAACAACACGATGACGAGGTCGTCCGGCGTCAGCTGAGGCGCGTCGCGGCCTTACGCGGGGACTCGGGCGGGCGCGGCGGCGCCCGTCCGTGCCCTGGACCGCTCGACTGCCGCGCCGATGAACTCGCGGAAGAGCGGCGCCGGCCGCGTTGGCCGGGACTTGAACTCCGGGTGGAACTGGCTCGCGACGAACCAGGGGTGGTCGGGCAGCTCGATGATCTCGACGAGCCGGCCCTCCTGGTACGTCCCCGAGACGACGAGCCCCGCCTCCTCGAGCGCGGGCCGGAAGTGGTTGTTGACCTCGTACCGGTGCCGGTGCCGCTCGGCGACCACGGGCTCGCCGTAGACCTCGCGGGTGCGGGTGCCCTCGGCGAGCTCGACCGCCTGCGCGCCGAGCCGCATCGTGCCGCCGAGATCCTCGACCTCCTTCTGCTCGGGGAGCAGGTCGATGACCGGGTACGGCGTCTCCGGGTCCATCTCCGTCGAGTTCGCGCCCTCGAGCCCGACGACGTGCCTGGCGAACTCCGAGATCGCGACATGCATGCCTAGGCAAATGCCGAGGTACGGGATCTGCCGTTCGCGCGCGACGCGGCAGGCCATGATCTTCCCCTCCCACCCGCGCGACCCGAAGCCGCCGGGAACCAGCACGCCGTCGATCTCGGCGAGCTGCTCCTCGAGCTCCTCGAGCGAGGCTCCTTCCGCGTCGACCCAGCGGACGCGGACGGTGGCGCCGTGGTGGATGCCGGCGTGCTTCAGCGCCTCGTGCACCGAGAGGTAGGCGTCGTGGAGCTGGACGTACTTGCCGACGAGCGCGATCTCGACCGTCTCGTCGAGCGCCTTGATGCGGCTCGTGAGGTCGAGCCACTCGCCGAGCTCGGCCTCGACATCGGGCAGGCCGAGCTTCTCGACGACGAGCCGGTCGAGACCCTCCTCCTGCAGCGCGGACGGCACGAGGTACACGTCGGGAACGTCCCGGTTCACGACCACGGCCTCGGGGTCGATGTCGGCGAAGAGCGCGATCTTGTCCCGGAGGTCGCGGTTCAGCGGCTCGGTCGAGCGGCAGACCACGATGTCCGGATGGATACCGATGCGCCGCAGCTCGTTCACGGAGTGCTGCGTCGGCTTCGTCTTCAGCTCGCCGGCCGAGTCCACGAACGGCACGTACGTGACGTGGATGTACATCACGTTCTCCGGCCCGGCCTCGCGACGGAACTGGCGGATCGCCTCGAGGAACGGCAGCGACTCGATGTCGCCGACCGTCCCTCCGACCTCGCTGATGACCACGTCCGTGTCCGTCGCCTCGGCCACGCGCCGGATCCGGTCCTTGATCTCGTTCGTGATGTGCGGGATCACCTGGACCGTCGAGCCGAGGTACTCGCCCTTGCGCTCCTTGCGCAGCACCGAGTACCAGATCGAGCCCGACGTGTGGTTCGCGTTGCGGGAGAGGTTCTCGTCGATGAAGCGCTCGTAGTGCCCGATGTCGAGGTCGGTCTCGGCCCCGTCCTCCGTGACGAACACCTCGCCGTGCTGGAAGGGGCTCATCGTCCCCGGATCGACGTTCAGGTACGGGTCGAACTTCTGCACCTGCACCTTCAGGCCGCGCGCCTTCAGCAGGCGGCCGAGGGAGGCGGCGGTGATGCCCTTTCCCAGTGACGAGACCACGCCGCCCGTGATGAAGACGTACTTGGGCGGCCGGTCCCTCAAGGCCGGCGCCCCAACCTGTCGATCTGCGAGAGGCCCGGCGTGCGTTCGATCAGCTCGCCCAGCGAGCGGCGTTCACCGAGGACCGTGAGCCCGGCCCGCGCCCCGATCGCCAGCCACCTGCCCCGTTCCGTGAGTCGACTCACGGAACTCAAGCCTAGCATCGCGCCCAGCGCGTTCGATCCCGCGTCACCCAGCATCGCCCTCTCGCGAAGATCGTAGGGCAGCAGGAGGACGGCGACTGAGCAGCTCGCCGTCGTCCTCGAACAGGTCGGCCCCGGGCGCGTCGACGAGATGGACGCCGCCGCGGACGAGCAGCAGCGGCCCGGGGTTCGGATAGCGCCCGGTCTGCGAGTCGGCGACGTTGACGACGACGCGCACGCCGGACTCGATCAGCTCCTCGGCCGACACCCGATCGAGGTCGGCGTGGTCGATGATCGCGATGTCGTCGGCAGAGAGCTGCCGGACGAGGTGCTTCGCCCGCCGGTCGAGTCTCGCGTGTCCCGAGTACTCGACGAAGCTCATCGAACGGTCGAGAGGAACTCCCGACCGCCGAGCATACGTTCAAGCTCGTCTTTCCGCTCCGCTTCGGCCAGCTGCTCGATGCGGGTGTGGGTGGGGTCGGCGGGGACCTTCTCGACGCGGAGATGCCGGTCGGCGACGCTCGCGATCTGCGGCAGGTGCGTGATCGTGACGACCTGCGAGCGCTCGCCGAGCCTGCGGAGCGTCTGGGCGACGGCGTGCGCGGTCTGCCCGCCGATCCCGGCGTCGATCTCGTCGAAGACGAGCGTCATCCGAGGCGCCGACTCGCCCGCGCCCGCAGCTGCGGCGAGCGCGAGCGCGACGCGGCTGAGCTCGCCGCCCGAGGCGGTCTCGGCGACCGGCGCGAACGGCAGCCCCGGGTTCGGGCGGATCAGGAACGTCGCCGTGTCCCTGCCGGAGGAGCCGAGCTCGCGGTCGCCGAGCTCGACGTGGAACTCGCCTTCGCCCATGCCGATCCCGCGCAGCTCCGCGGCGACGGCGTCGGCGAAGCGAGGAGCCGCCGCGGAGCGCGCCTCGTGGAGCTCGGCCGCGAGCGCTTCCACCCGTTCCTGCGCCTGCGCGAGGGCGGCCGCGGCCTCGGCGGCCGGATCCGCTCCCGCCTCACGCGCCTCGAGGTCTGCACGCGCGGCCGCCGCCTGCTCGAGCAACTCCTCGTAGGAGGAGCAGCGAAAGCGCCGCTTCGCGTCCGAGATCCTCGCCAGCTCGCCCTCGACGTGCTCGAGACGGTCGGGCTCGGCCTCGAGGGAGTCGAGGAACCTGCGCAGGTCGGCGCCCACGTCGGCGAGCCGGACGTGCAGGTCGCGGAGCTCGGTCGCGGCCGCGGCCAGCTCCGGGGCGAGCCGCTCGAGCGGCGCGATCGCGCGCTCGGCCCTCGCGGCGAGCGGCGCGGCGCCGTCTCCCTCCTCCGGTGAGAGCGCCTCGGCCGCCTCCGCCGAGCCGTCGGCGAGCTCGGTCAAATGACGCAGCCGCTCCCGCTCGGCGAGCAGCTCCGGCTCGGTCTCCGGCTCGAGGCCCGCCGTGTCCTCGACGAGCGCCTGGAGCTCGGCCAGGCGCGCCTCCGTCGCCGCCGAGTCGGCGGCGATCTCGTCGTGCCGGCGGCGGGCGGCGGCGAGCTCGCGCCAGGCGCTTCGCAAGGCACCTCGCCGGCGCAGCTGCACCTCGCCCGCGAAGGAGTCGAGCACCTCGAGCTGGTACGCGGGACGCGCGAGCCGCCGCTGCTCGAACTGGCCCGACATGCCGACGAGGAGCTCCGTCGCCGCGGCGAGGTCCTCGCGGGCGGCCGCCCTCCCCCACGCGTACGCGCGGGTCCGCCCGTCCGGGAAGATCCGCCGCGCCAGCACGAGCCCGGCCTCGTCCTCCGGTCGCAGCTCGGCGAGCGCCTCCAGCCCCTCCTCCTCGAAGAACCCCTCGGGAACGTCGAACTCCGCCTCGACGTACGCCTCCTTGCCGGCCTGGCCGATCGCCTTCGCGTCGCCCTTCGAGCCGAGCAGCAGCCCGACGGCCTGCGCGAGGATCGTCTTCCCGGCGCCGGTCTCGCCCGTGATCGCGTTCAGGCCCTCGGCGAGCTCGAGCTCGGCCTCGCGAATCAGGACCAGGTTCTCGATGCGCAGGCGGCGCAGCACGGCGGTCAGGGTACGCGGCGCCTAGGACGCGAACGTGTCGCGGTAGCGCCGGAAGAAGGTCATCTCCGGCAGCGTCGCGAGCAGGCTGGCCGCGTCCGCGAGCCGGATGCGCACCGAGTCGCCGTGGCCCATCGAGTCGACCTGGTGGCCGTCTGCGATCAAAGCCACCTCGACGTCGTCTGTCAGGTTCGTGACCTCGAGCCGGCGGTTGCGCGGGACCACGAGCGGGCGGGCGTGGAGCGAGTGCGGGGCGACGAAGGTGACGGCCATCGCATCGAGGCCCCAGACGAGCACCGGCCCGCCGCTCGAGAGGTTGTACGCGGTGGAGCCGGACGGCGTGCACGCGATCAGCCCATCGCAGGGGACGGTCCCCAGCTCCTCGCCCGCGATCGCCCAGCGGAGCTCGACCATCCTGCCGAGGACACCGCTGTGGATAACGACGTCGTTCACGGCGGCGTGCCGTTCGTCGCCGGCCTCGACCTCGAGCGTGGGCAGCTCGACGATCTCGAACTCGCGCTCGAAGGCGCGCGCCAGACCGGCTTCGAGGTCCTGCTTCCCCATCGAGGCGAGGAACCCGACCCGCCCGTAGTTGACGCCGATCACCGGCACCCCGGCGCCGAGGAAGCGCTTGAGCGCGCGCAGCATCGTCCCGTCGCCGCCCAGCACGACCGCGAGGTCGGGCGAGTCCTCGACGAGCTCGATCCCGCGCGCCTTCGCAAGGCGCCCGACCTGCTCCTTCGCGGCCGCGACGTCGGCCGTCCCGTGCCCGATGACCGTGACGCGGTTAACCGACGGCATCGTCGATCCAGTCGTCGAGGCCCGCCGGCAGCTTCGCTCCCGGGCGGTGGGCGAGGTGGAGGAAGAACTCGCGGTTGCCCTTCGGCCCCGGGAGCCCGGAATCCGCGACGCCGCGGGTCTCGGCGTCCCAGTCGAGCGCCGCCTCCGCGACTTCGCGCAGCACGCGGCGATGGACGTCCGGGTCGCGCACGACGCCGCCCTTGGCGTCCGCACGACCGGCCTCGAACTGCGGCTTCACGAGCACGAGGGCCTCCCAGCCCGGCTCGGCGAGGCGCAGCACCGACGGCAGCGCCTGCCGGACGCTGATGAACGAGACGTCGCAGGTCACGAGCTCCGGGGCGAAGGGGAGCCGCTCGAGGTGCCGCGCGTTCACGCCTTCCATCACCGTCACGCGCGGATCCTCTCGCAGTCGCTCGTGGAGCTGTGCGCGGCCGACGTCGAGCGCGATCACCCTGCGCGCGCCGTGCTGGAGCAGGACGTCCGTGAAGCCTCCGGTCGAGGAGCCGACGTCGACGGCGTCCCGGCCGGCGGGGTCGACGTCCAGCCGCTCGAGCGCATGCGCGAGCTTCTCGCCTCCGCGCGAGACGTACCGCGGCGGCTCCAGCACCTCCAGCGCCGCCGATTCGTCCACCTGCTGGCCCGCCTTGTCGAACCCGGGGACCCGGCCGGCCATCACGAGCGCCTGCGCCTGGCTCCGGGACTCGGCAAGGCCCCGTTCCACGAGAAGGACGTCGAGCCGCTTCCTCACCGAGCCTCCTTCCGCGCGCTCACCTCGGCCAGGAGCTCCGCCAGGACGGACGTGTCGGCGTCGATCGCTTCGAGGTTCGTCCGGGCGCTTCGGTCTGTCTCGACGGCCAGCTCCAGCGTGGCCTGCCTCCCTCGCTCGCGGACGAGTCCGTCGTCGTCGAGGAGGTCGTCAACCAGCTGGTAGAGGAGGCCGTAGTCGGCGGCGAAGGCGCGCCACGGTCCCTGCCCGTCGACCGGGACCTCGGCCACCCAGAGCCCGCAGCCGACCGACGCCTCGAACAGGCGCCCCGTCTTCAGCCGGTTCAGCTCGATGCGGTCGGCCCCCGCGCCGTCGACGTCCAGGTACTGCCCGCCGATCATCCCCGACGTCGCCTGGAGGATCTCGAACCGGAGCTCGGACTCCCGATAACGGTTCGTGAGCCGGAACCCCTCGACCATCAGCGCGTCGCCGGCGAGGATCGCCTGCGCCTCGCCGAACCGGACGTGCACGGTGGGGCGTCCGCGGCGCTCCTCGTCGTCGTCCAGCGCAGGCAGGTCGTCGTGGACGAGCGAGAAGGAGTGGATCAGCTCGATCGCGGCCGCGGCGTCGAGCGCGTCCTCGGGGTCACCGCCGGCCGCCTCGGCCGTGGCGAGACAGAGGACCGGGCGGATCCGCTTGCCGCCGCCGTCGAGCGCGTACCGCATGACCTGCTCGAGCCCGCCCAGCGCGGGCGAAAGCTCCAGGTCGGCGAGATGCGCCTCGACCAGCGCCCGGAGCTCGTCAGGGCTCCGCATCGGTTGCGCGCTTGGCCCGCGCGATCTCAGCCTCGACCTCCTTGGCGATCTCGGACAGCTCGCTGAGGATCTCGATCGCCTGATCCGGGTCGGTCGCGGCCTCGAGCCGGCCGCGCGCCTCGTCGAGCCGCTCGAGGAGCTGCTCGGCTCGGTGCAGGTTCTCCTCCGGAGTCGTGTGCTCCGGCTCCGTCATGCGACCTCCTCTCGTGCGATGCGCCCGAGAATGCCGTTCACGAGCTTGCCTGCCTCGTCCGAGGCGTACCGCTTCGCGAACCGGACCGCCTCGTCGATCGCGACCTCGGGGGGGATCTCACCCTGCTCGAGCTCGTAGATGGCGAGCCGGAGGACGTTCCGCTCGAGCGCCCCCAGGCGGCCGGCGGGCCAGCCCTCGGTCGCCTCGTCGATGCGCCGGTCGAGGTGCTCGGCCTGACCGGCCACGGCCCTCGCAGTCTCCCAGGCGAAGTCGTCCACCTCGCCGTCGTACGTCGAGCCGAGGTCCTTGCCGGTCACGTCCCACTGGAAGAGCATGAAGAGCGCGGCGCGGCGGGATGCCCGGCGGCTCTGCGTCACGGTCGCTCCAATCCAAGTAACACAGTGTTACTAGCTCGGAGAGGGGCGCGCGATTCGGGTGGTGGACTCCCGCTCACGGCGCGTCGGCTCCAAGTAACACAGTGTTACTTGCCTGCAGCAGCGGATTGTCCTCGAGGTAGCTCGTCGAGTAGTCGCCACGGGCGAAGCCCTCGCTGCGGATCACCCCGGCGGCTGCGGCGATCGTCGTCGGCACCCCGGTGACCTCGAACTCGTTCAGCGCTCGCACGCAGCGGGCCAGCGCGAGCTCGCGGTCCGGCGCCCAGGCGACGACCTTCGCAAGCAGCGAGTCGTAGTGCGGCGGGACGACCGCACCGTCCTCCACGAACGTGTCCACCCGGACGCCCGGGCCGAGCGGCGGCCGGAACCGCCCCAGCGTCCCCGGCATGGGCATGAAGTCCCGGGCCGGGTCCTCGGCGTTCACGCGCACCTCGATCGCGTGCCCCCGCCGGTCGGCCCGGCCGGTGAGGCCCAGCGGCTCACCTGCCGCGATCTTGAGCTGCTCGTGCACGAGGTCGACGCCGGTGACCAGCTCGGTGACCGGGTGCTCGACCTGGAGCCGGGCGTTCAGCTCGATGAAGTAGAACGAGCCGCCCTGGCCGACGAGGAACTCGAAGGTGCCGGCGTTCGTGTAGCCGATCGCGCGCGCGGCGCGCTCCGCCGTCGCCTCCATCTGCTCGCGCGTCTCCGGGGTCAGCGCGGGCGACGGCGACTCCTCGATCAGCTTCTGGTGGCGGCGCTGGATCGAGCACTCGCGCTCGCCGAGCGTCAGCATCCCGCCTCGCGAGTCGCCCAGTACCTGGATCTCGACGTGCCTCGCAGGCACGATCGCCTTCTCGAGGTATAGGGCGGGGTCGCCGAACGCCGCCTCCGCCTCGGCGGCGGCCATCGCGTACGCCGCCTCGACCTCGCCCGCGGAGGAGACGAGGCGCATGCCCTTGCCGCCGCCGCCTGCCGCGGCCTTCACGAGCACCGGGTAGCCGAGCTCGCCGGCGGCCCGCGCGACCTCGTCGGCCGGGAGCGGCCCCGTGCCGGGGACGAGCGGGACGCCGGCAGTGTCCATCTCGTCCCGCGCCGCCGCCTTGTTTCCCATCCTGGCCATGACCTCCGGCGTCGGCCCGACGAAGACGAGGTCGTTGTCGGCGCAGGCCTCGGCGAAGGCGGGATTCTCGGCGAGGAAGCCCCAGCCGGGATGGACGGCCTCGCAGCCGGTCGTCGTCGCGGCGGCGACGACGGACGGGATCCGGAGGTAGCTCTGCGAGGCGGCGGGCGGGCCGATGCAGATCGCCCGGTCCGCCAGCCGGACGTGCATCGCGCCCTCGTCGGCCTGCGAGTACACCGCGACGGCCTCGATGTCGAGCTCGTGGAGCGCGCGGATCACGCGCACCGCCACCTCGCCGCGGTTGGCGACGAGAACCCTCTTAAACGGCATCGAGCGGACGGCCCAGTGCGGGCTCGATCTCGAACAGCACCTGCCCGAACTCGACGGCCTGCCCGTTCTCGACGTGGATGCGCCGGACGATGCCGTCGAGCTCCGCCTTGATCTCGTTCATCAGCTTCATCGCCTCGAGGATGCAGAGCGTCTGGCCGGCGGCGACCGGCGCGCCCTCCTCAACGAACGGCGGCGCGCCCGGCGACGGCGCCCGGTAGAAGGTTCCGACCATCGGCGCCTCGACCCGCACGAAGCCGTCGGTCGCCGGCTCCATCGCCGGCGGCGCGACGTCGGGCTCGGTCGGCGTCGATGGTGCGGGCGCGACGGCCGGCGCCGGGGCGGTCTCCGGTTCCTCGCGTCGCCGGACGGAGACGCGCATCCCCGCCTCCTCGATCGCGATCTCCGCGACGCCGCTCTCCTGGACGATGCGGACGATCTCGCGGATCCGCTCCGCGCGCCCCTGATCGACGCTGCCGCCGACCAGCCGTTCCTCGCCGCTCGCCCGGCCGCGAATGGTCGAGAGGAGCGGCTCGGCCTCCTCTCCGAAGAGCGCGAGCAGCAACAGCTCCTCCTCGCTCGCGGCCAGTCCGCCCGCCTGCAGGCGGAGGTCCTCGAGCGCGGCCGGCGTGTTCGCCTCGTCGGCGTCCGCCGAGAGCAGCTGCACGGCGCGCTCGACCACCGGGTCGACCCGCCCGGGAGGCGCACCGTAGCGCCCGAGCACGAGGTCGCGCAGCTCGTCCACGACGACGCCCCAGCGCCGCGCCGAGAGGACGTGGAGGAGCGCCTGGGAGGCGAGCACCTGCCCGACCGGCGCTGCGAGCGGCGGCATCCCGACCTCCATCCGCACCCGCGCGAGCTCGTCGAGCACCTCGTCGATCCGGTCGCCGGCGGCGTTGGCGCCGAGGTGCGAGTCGAGGCCCGCGACGAGACCGGCCGGGAGCGCGAACTGCGCCGCACGGACGGCGATCCGCGGCGCCAGCGGGATCACGGGCTCGTCGCCGATGTGCTCGTCGACGAGCTCCGACGCGCGCCAGAGCGTGGCGACGTCGATGCCGGCGTCCATCTCGAGGCCGGCGAGCGCCCCGGCGAGCGACTCGCTCGAGACGCGATGCAGGGTCAGCGCGACCGGGTACGCGGCCGCGGCGATGAGGTCCGCCCCGGCCCGCGCCGCCTCGATCGCGCACGCGAGCGCGGCGCCGCCCGCGCCCTGGAAGTACACGCCGACGGGCAGCCCGCTCGCCTCCTTCAGCCGGGTCACGAGGTCGCCCGCCCGCCCCGGCTCGAGCGATCCGGTCGGGTCGTGGAGGAGCACCCGCGCCGCGCCGAGCTCCGGCAGCCGCCGCGCCGCCTCGAC
>DASSSO010000155.1:0-13019 GCA_035776735.1 Gaiellaceae bacterium
CCGCTCGGCGGCAACCACCGCGGGATGCTCGAGATCGCGGCGGCGCTCGAGGCGGGCGGCGCGTCGTTCGTGGACATCAACGACAACGCCACTGCGCGGGCCGGGATGAGCGCGCTGATGCTCTCGACCGCGATCCAGCGCTCGACCATGCTCGAGACGATCCCGCACCTGACGACCCGTGACTCGACGGTGCTCGGCCTCGAGTCGCAGCTGCTCGGCGCGCACGCGGAGGGGATCCGGAACATCCTCGCCGTCACCGGCGACCCGCCCGAGGTCGGCGACTACCCCGGCTCGAGCGGCGTCTACGAGGTCGATGCGATCGGGCTCGTCCAGCTGATCTCGCACCTGAACCGGGGCGAGGACTACAACGGGCGCGCGATCGACGCCGCGACCTCGTTCTTCACCGGCGTGGCTGTGAACCCGACGGCCGACGACCTCGACGTCGAGGTCGAGCGCTACCGCCGCAAGCTCGAGGCCGGCGCCGACTTCGCGATGACGCAGATCGTCTTCGACCTCGAGCTGCTCGACCGCTTCTTCGACCGGTTCGGCGGCCCGTCGCCCATCCCAGTCCTCGTCGGCGTCTTCCCGGTCTGGAGCCATCCCCTCGCACTGCGCCTGCACAACGAGGTGCCGGGGATCGTCGTCCCGGACCGCGTGCAGGAGGCGCTCCGGGACGCCGGCCCCGACGGCCCGAAGGTCGGGATGGAGCTGGCGCGGGAGCTCGTCGAGGCCTCCCGAAGCCGGGCCCAGGGCGTCTACCTCGTCGCCCCCTTCCGCCGGCCGCTCGGGATCCTCGAGTTGCTCGCGGACGCCGCCTAGGAGGCGGTCAGCGTCATCTGGACGGTCTGCTCCTCGTCGCGCAGGAACCCGCAGGCCGCATAGAACGGCTCGGCCTCCGGATCGGCCACCACCCACGCCTCTCGGACGGCCTCTTGCGCCATCCACGCGCGCATCGCGTGGACGAGCGCCGCTCCCACCCCGCGCCGGCGCTCCGCGCTCCGAACGCCGATCTCGTACAGGAGCAACTGACGGGGATCGTCCACGCGCCTGCGTTCGACGTAGCAGAGGAGGTGTCCGATCACGCGGCCGTCCTCTTCCGCGACCCAGTGCAGAACCGAGGGATCCGAGAGATAGGCCGCCGCGTGCTCCGCAGCGAGCGGCGTGCGCGACGGGCGCTCGGCGAGGTCGAAATCCTCGTCGTCGTCCGCCAGGACGCGAAGGACCGACTCGTCCCCGGGCCCGAGGCGCCTGATTACGAAGCCGGCCATCTCAGGACGCGCACGCGCCGGTCGAGACCGGGCGGCGTGCCCTCGAGAGGGCGTCGCCCACGATGTCCGGCGGAACCGCGTAGCCCGCCTCGCTCCCCGTGCGGGACGCGAAGACGGTGCCGACGACCCGGCCCGCCCCGTCCAGCAGCGGCCCGCCCGAGTTGCCGCGCCGCACGCGGCCGCGGAAGCTCGTGATCCGGCGGCTCACCGGGCCGCTGCCGTACGCATCCTGGCTGATCACGGTGGCCGTCCCGCCGACGCGTCCGGGGGCGGCGGTGAGCGGTCCGTTCTCGGGGTAGCCGGCGATCGCGACCGGCGTCCCCTCGCCGGCGTCGTCCTGCACCAGCGGCCTGCGGTTCAGGCCGTCGACGCGGAGGATCGCGACGTCGTTCCGCGGATCGAAGACCAGGGCGACGGCGGCGAGCCCGTCGGCGGTCGTGTCCTTCTGGCCGGCGACCACGTGCGCGTTCGTGACGACGAGGTTCGGGCCGGCGACCCAGCCGGACCCGGAGATTCCGAGCCCGCAGGCCGTCCCGAGCACGCGCACGACACTCCGCAGGGACGCACGGACCTCGGGATCGCGGGCCACCCGCGGGTCGGGCGGATCGACGGCCGGCGGCGGCCCCGTGATCGACGGGAAGGGATCTACCCGCGCCAGCGCGCGCAGCACCCGCCGCGGCGGAACCAGCTCGTTGAGCTCGCGGACGACGGAGGAGCGCTG
Source organism: Gaiellaceae bacterium (assembly GCA_035776735.1). Classification (GTDB taxonomy): domain Bacteria; phylum Actinomycetota; class Thermoleophilia; order Gaiellales; family Gaiellaceae; genus JACDAN01. Next base: position 1,990 of record DASSSO010000155.1, read on the forward strand.
GACGTCCCGCCGCAGCTCGACCTGGCCCGGGAGCTGCAGCGCGACCGCCGCGAGGATCCAGACGACCGCGAGACCGATCAGGACGCCGAACGCCAGCCCACCCACGGCATCCACGAGTCGCAACGGGCTCGCGCGGAGCCGCTGCTTGATCGCGATCCCGACGGACGAGGCGACGAGCTCGAGCACGATCGCCATCCCAACGGCGCCGAGCAGGGCGACGAGCGGCGTGTACGGCGACTCCGAGCCGTCGGAGAGCAGGTGCGGCGCCAGCCGGGCGCCGAGGAGCGCGCCGGCGATGACGCCCACTGCCGACAGGACGCTCAACGTCAGGCCCTGCCAGAGCCCGAGAAGCGCTGCGCCGGCGACGACCGCGAGGATGATCCAGTCGAGGCGCGTCACCTGCGGGGTACGCTAGCCAGCCTCATGGACGGCCCGGAGCTCGAGCAGCTGATCGATCGGTACAACGCGGCGTGGAACGCCCACGACGTCGACGCCATCCTCGAGCTGCACACGGAGGGCTCGGTGTTCGAGAACCACACCACCGGCGACCTGAACGTCGGCAAGGAGGCGATCGGCAACGCGATCCGCGGAATATTCACCGTGTTCCCGGATCTCGAGTTCGAGACGCGCCGCCGGTACATCCGCGACGACCTCGTCGTCCAGGAGTGGACGGCGCGCGGCACGCACCTCGGGAAGATGAGCCGTTCGGGCGTGGAGGTCGAGCCCACCGGCAAGACGGTCGAGTACCGCGGGATGGACGTGATCCCGATCGAGGACGGCCTCGTCGCCCGCAAAGACGTCTATTCGGACGGCGTCACGCTGCTCCGCCAGCTCGGCCTGACCGCAATCTAGGCGGCGCTACACTGCGTAGCTCTACGCAGGGGGCGTAGTTCAGTTGGTTAGAACGCCGGCCTGTCACGCCGGAGGTCGCGGGTTCGAGTCCCGTCGCTCCCGTAGAAAACAACCTGCAAATCGACATCTTTTGTTGCCCGGTCTGGCGCAATCGACCGCCGGCTTTCCGACCGGTCACGCGCTCATCCCGCACGCGAATCCCGGACGCGGTTCGGCCCCGAAACGTGCTGCTAATCCCCATGTTCTGTGACCGGGGCAAGGGCCTAAGTCTTCGGTCCTCCCGCGCAGATCCCGCAAGCGGAAGGCCAGTTCGACTGCAGAGCCCTGAGCAGTAGGGCGGGCTGTCCCGCCCTACTGCTCGTTTCTCCGGCCAAGGCCGAGACGTTCCTCGAGGCCGATCCGACGGCTGCGACTCGGGGCCTACGGACAGGTGACCTCCGGGTTCCAGTCCGCGAACATGCCCGCGGGGTTGTGCTTCCAGATCCATGCGTGCATCAGGTAGAAGGCCGGCCCCGGGGGTGGAACGAGGATGTGCATGTCCATTCCGAGCACCGTGGGCGCGGGTGCGCCTGCGGGAACGCCGGGCGGGTTCGATTGGGGACCTCGGACGATCCACTCGACCGCGACGAGCTTGAGGCGGCCGTTCGGGGCGGACTCGTAGACGAGTGCCTCGGGCGCGAGGGGATCAGCCACGAGGTCGGCCATCAGCTCGGCGTTGATGTAGTGGTAGCCCATCGCCCCCGCCGTCGGGTGCGCGACACAGCCCGTGATGATCCTGACCCCGGAGCCGTTCACCCACCCGAGCTCGTAGCCGGCAGCGATCGCCTCCTCGACCCGGTGGAAGCGGGCGGTGACCCGGCGTACCTGCGCGAGTTCGTCTTGCAGGGTCACCTCCGCGTGAGTGGCATGGTCCTGTGCGGTCGCTTCCTCCTCGGCCGATGCGACGGCGGGGATCAGCGCCACCCCTAGGACGGCGAGCACCACCAACGCCACGCTGAAGAGGAGCTTCCAGCGCTTCTTCATGGGGACTCCTTTCCGCTCACGCGAGCGTTCATGCGGTTGGTCATTCCTTCCGCGGTCGGTCTCAGGGCCAGCACCAGGCCGAGCGCGATCAGCGTCGTCGCAAACCCCGCGGCGGCCCCGAGCCCGGCGTCCACCCAGTGGAAGCCGGTGTCGCTGACCCTGACCACAACCGTGGGAGGCCGTTCGTCGCTCGGGGCGGGCGGAGGCTTCGTGCCCGCGCGACTGGGCCCCGTGCCCAGCGACAGGAGCAGCGCCAGCGCGACGAACCACCGAACCGCCTTCGTGATGCCCAATCATGCCTCCCGGACGACAACGACGTGCCCGACAGCGACGTGCCCGAGCGTCGGCCGCCACGCTTGATCAGCGCTTGACTTGCCTTGTCCACTGCTTGACGCGGGCGGAGAATGAGCGTGCTTGGCCGACGAAGACACGCTCGAGTTCCGCGTTCTCGGCTCGTTCGAGGTTTTCGAACGCGAACGACCGCTCGACGTCGGCGCGGGCAAGCAGCGGGCGCTCTTGGCGCTCCTCGTCTTACACGCCGGCGAGGTCGTCTCGACGGACGGCCTGATCGACGCGCTCTGGGGGGAACGGCCGCCGCCGAGCGCCCCTAACAGCGTCCACATCTACGTGTCGAGGCTGCGCAGGGCGCTCGGGAACGGCCGGCTTGAGACGCGCGGCCAGGGGTACGTGCTGCGTCTCGAGGCCGAGGAGCTCGACCTTGCTCGCTTCGAGAAGCTGCTCGTCGAAGGTCGAGAACTGCTTGCAGGCGGCGAGGCTGCGGGCGCGGTCGAGATGCTGCGTGCTGCGCTCGCTCTCTGGCGGGGCTCGCCGCTGTCCGACTTCACATCCGAGGAGTTTGCCCAGGGCGAGATCGCTCGCCTCGACGAGCTTCGCTTGTCCGCGCTGGAGGAGCGGATCGAAGCCGACCTTGCACTCAGCCGCCAGGCGGAGCTCGTCCCCGAGCTCGAGGCTCTCGTTCGCGAGCATCCGCTGCGCGAGCGTCTGCGCGCACAGCTCATGCTGGCGCTCTATCGCTCGGGCCGGCAGGCGGAGGCGCTCGAGGCGTACCAGCAGGCGCGCAGCATGCTGCGGGAGGAACTCGGTCTCGAGCCGGGACGCGTGCTGCAGGAGCTCGAGCGCGCGATTCTGCGACAGGACGCCGAGCTCGATCCGCCGGAACGAGCTTTCCGTGTCGCCGTCAGAGCTCCTCGCCGAAGCGGCGCACTGATTGCGATTGGGGCAGCGGTCCTGCTCTTGGCGGCGGTCGCCGTCGCCGGCATCGAGATCGCGCGTGACGACGACCCTGGCCTCGCAGCGGCCTCGCCAAACGCGGTCGCGGCGATCGACGCCGGCTCGAACCGGCTCGTGGCCGATGTGCCGGTCGGCAACGGTCCGACGAGTGTTGCGGTCGGCGAGGGTTCCGTTTGGGTGACGAACGCGTTGGATCGAACCGTCTCGCGGATCGACCCCGAGCTGGGGAGCGTTGTCCAGCGCATCGACGTCGGGGGTGATCCAGGCGGCATCGCGGTTGGAGCCGGCGCGGTCTGGGTGGCGAATTCGCTGGACGGCACCGTCTCGCGGATCGACCCTGTGACGAACCGTGTCGTCCAGACGATTCCGGTCGGCGTGACACCGACCGCGCTTGCCGTCAACGGTCGAGCGCTCTGGGTGACAAGCGCAGAGGAACGGAACCTCACGAGGATCGACGTCGTCCGCGGCCGCGTGGTCGGGAGGATCGCGACGGATGCGCTCGGTCGCGCGATCGCCGTCGGCGGCGGAAGCATCTGGGTCACCGACGGGTCGACCCGAAGGGTCGTTCGCATCGACGCTCGCCGCGGCAGCGTTCTCGGCAGGGTGAGCGTTGGCAACGGGCCGACGGGGATCGCGTTCGGCGACGGCTTCGTGTGGGTCGTGAACTCGCTCGACGGAACCGTCTCGCGGATCGACCCGGAGAGGGACGTCGTCACGGCGACGATCCCTGTCGGTGAGGGTCCCGACGGCATCGCAGTCGGGTCGGGATTCGTCTGGGTGAGCGGTGAGTTCTCGGAGGAGATCGCCCGCATCGACCCGGATGAGAACGTGGTCGTCGAGCGCGTTCGGATCGCGAACCGGCCGAAGGGGCTCGCGATCTCGGAGAGCAGGGTCTGGTTCGCGGTCCAGCCCTCGGGCGTCGGACACCGCGGAGGACGGCTCGTGGTGGCGGGCCATGGCCTGATCACCGGCTCGATCGATCCGAGCTATATGTCCTGGGCTGGAACGATCTCCTCGCTCAGCGCGGCCTACGACGGGCTCGTGGGCTATGCACGCCGCGGCGGGAGCGAGGGTACGCAGATCGTGCCGAACCTCGCCGTGTCGTTGCCTGTGATCACGGCAGGTGAAGCCACATACGAATTCCGGCTTCGCCCGCGGATCCGGTACTCGGACGGAACGCTCGTCCGGGCGAGCGATTTCCGGCGCGCTTTCGAGCGCGCGTTCGGTACCGGGTTACTGGGGCGTGAAGTTCCACTCGAAGGCACTGAAGCCTGCACGACAGGGAGCTGCGACCTCAGCCGCGGAATCCGAGCGAACGATGCAAGCCGCACGATCGTCTTCCATCTCCGGCGACCGGACAGCGAGTTTCTCCGGACTCTGACCATCGTTGCTCCCATCCCGCGCGGCACGCCGGACCGGGACACCCGAACGCGTCCGGTCCCCTCGACTGGGCCGTACATGATCGAGAGCTACGTGCCGGACCGGGCGCTCACGCTGATTCGGAATCCCTACTTCCGCGTGTGGTCGAGCGTCGCCCGCCCGAACGGGTTTCCCGACGAGATCGAGTTCCGACTGGGCGGTCCGAGGACGGGCGTCCCCGCCGTCGAGCGAGGGCAGGTCGACGTCGCCGTGTTTCCTCTGGATCGACAGGACATCCAGGAGGAGCTCGACGCCTTCAGGGCTCAGCACCCGTCGCAGTTCCACGTGCACGCGGAGCAGGCGACGGTCCTCCTTTTCCTCAACACGACCCATGCACCCTTCGAAGACGTACGGGTGCGGCGCGCGGTCAACTACGCCGTCGACCGCGCCGCAATCTCAGAGTCGTATGGAGGTCCGACGTACGCCCCTCCGACGTGTCAGCTCCGCCCGCCGGGTACGGTGGGCTTCCGGCGTTACTGCCCCTACACCGCCGGCCCGAGCCGGACGGGCGAGTGGAAGGCGCCCGACTTGAGGCGCGCACGGCGCGTCGTCGCCGCATCGGGAACGCGGGGCATGAAGGTGACGGTCTGGACGTATCCCGGCTTTTGGGAGTCTGCCGCAGAGGGCTCGGTCCGAGCCCTCGAGCAGCTGGGCTACCGGGCGAGCATCCGGCGCGCCGCCGACCTCGACGCCTACATCGCGAAGGTGACCGACGAGAAGACGCGAGGTGTGCAGGCCGGAGTGACCGGCTGGTACGGCGTCCCGCGAACCGCAGCGTCCCTCCTCGAGCTCCTGCGGTGCGTGCCCCCCGATAACAGCTTCTTCTGCGACGAGCGCATCGACGCCCGAATCGAGCGGGCGCTCGAGATCCAAGCTAGCGACCCCGACGCCGCGATAGCGCTGTGGGCAAGGATCGAGCGGGACATCGTCGACCTCGCGCCCTGGGTGCCGCTGTTCACGCCCTCGCACGCCCACCTCGTCTCCAAGCGCGTGGGCAACTACCAGTTCAACCCCGAGTCGAGGCTCCTGTTTGACCAGCTCTGGGTGCGATAGCTACAGGTCGACATCCTCGCCGTTCGAGTTGCTGACGTGGCCTGCAAGCGCACTAGAAACAGGTCTCATACTGCATAGTCCCGAGGTCGTTCGCTGAGGAGGCAACACTGCATCCCGCACTCATCCCGCGGGAGGCCGCCGGAAGCTCCCGTCCATCCCCGCGAATCCCCGCAACGACGGTCGAAAGACGCCGCTCACGGCGGGAATCCCCGCAGATTCCCGCGCAGCCCGGAAGCGCCAAGACCGGCCTGTCACGCCGGAGGTCGCGGGTTCGAGTTCCGTCGCTCCCGTAGAAAACATCCTGCAAATCGGCATATTCTGTTGCCTGACGGGACGCGGACGACCGCCGGCTTTCCAACCGGTCAGCGGTCATCTCGCACCCGAACTCCGACGCGGCGCGCTTCCGAAACATGCTGCAAATCGCAATGTTCTGTCGTCGGGGCGCGGTCATCCCGCACAGATCCCGCGAGCGGATACGGCGAGCGGACGCGCCACCCCACCTCCGGGGCGTTTAACGGCAACGGGGCCTGCTTCGGGGGAGGCCGCGATCGGTGGACAGTGCCCGTCCTTGTACACGCGCCAGAGACCTGCGGCTGGCGGGCCCGCAGGTCTCTGACGACGTGCGTTTGGACTAAGCCGGGGCGCGAGCTGTCGAGGCCTCGGGGTGACGTCGCCTGCCCGCCAGGACGATGACGGCGTGGATCCCGAGGGGGATCGCAAGCCCGAAGAGCACCCAGCCCGGCCAGTAGTAGCCCTGGCTCGTCACCGCCCAGAGGAGCGTGAGGAAGACGCCAAGGGCGGCCACGATGCCGGCGTGGATCGCCAGCCCGCGCGCGGCCGCGCTGGCCTTCCCGAACGCCTCGTCGACGAACTCGACCCAGGCGTGAATCGCCAGGATGAGGCCGAGCGGGAGCATCACCCACTCCGGCCAGAAGTAGCCGGCGCCGGCGGAGTGCCAGACGACGACCTGGCTGAGAACCAGTGCCAGCACCGCGCCTGCGTGGAACGCGAGCACCCGACGATGTGCCCGCCGCTGCGTGGCGGACGTTCGGGCGTCCATCCTTGGCTTGGACGCGCGGATGCACGGCTTCCCGGGGACCGCGGACGATCGGACAGCTGGCCTCCCAGTGAGCAGGCTCCGCACCTGCCAGGCGGACACCCCGGCGAACAGGCGGGTGCACCAGCCCGCGGCCACGAGTGCCACGAGTCCGGGGAGCACGAACAGCAGGGATCGCCCGAACGTGTCGAAGTGCCAGGAGCCCAGGTTCATCTCCGCCCAGCGATACCAGGCTGGGTAGGTGATCCACCACGCGCCGAGCGCGATCAGAGAGAGCTGCGCGACGGCCAGCGCGAAGCCGACACCCATGCGCAGGACGAGGTATGTCTGCTGCCGCCAGAACGACTCGTCGACGAGCACCGCCTTCGCGCGCCCCCAGAACCATTGGCCTCCGGATGAGATCGGCGGCTCGGCCGTGACCTCGACCAGCGAGCGGGAGAGCCCGGCATCCGCGCGGGCGAGGAGCCCGATCGCACCGCGGTAGCCGACGAGGACGGGGACGACGAGGGGCGTGATCGCGAGCACGGCCACGGCGATCCAGCCGGTGAGCACGACGGCGAGCACGACGGCGGCGATCGGGATCGCGGCCGCCACGAAGAGCAAGTCGCGGTACGTGCGGGCCTGGAACAGCGGTCGGAAGGGGAGCGTGAGGAACATCGTCTTCTCCTTTTCTCGAGAGGTGGTGGCCCCCGGCCGTCGCGGCCGGGGGCCTTCTCATGCGTTACGCAGATGCGGAAGCCGGCTCCGGCTGCGGTTCGGCGACCGGCTCGTGATGCTCGAGCCTCGGCAGCCACTCGAGCCAGCTCGGCAGGTACCAGTTCCACTCGCCGAGCAGCTTCATCGTCGCCGGCAGGAGCACCGCACGGACGATCGTCGCGTCGATCAGGATCGCGACCGCGAGCCCGACGCCGAACTGCTTGAAGAACAGCATCGAGAGCGTGCCGAAGATCGCGAACACGAGGACCATCACGGCCGCAGCGCTTGTGACGACCCCCGCGGTGGACTTGATCCCTCGCGAGATCGCGTCGTCCATGCTCGCGCCCGCGAGGAACGTCTCGCGGATCCGGCTGAGGATGAAGACGTGGTAGTCCATCGAGAGGCCGAACAGGATCACGAACAGCAGCAGCGGCACCACAGCCTCAATCCCGTCTGCGGAGCTGACGCCGAGCAGGCCCCTGCCGACCCCGTGCTGGAAGACGAGCACCAGCGCCCCGTAAGCGGCGGCAACGGAGAGCAGGTTGAGCAGGATCGCCTTGACCGCGATCACGATCGAGCGGAACGCGACCAGCATCAACGCGAAGGCGAACAGGAGGACGAAGCTGACGACCGGCAGCAGGTTCGACTTCAGCTCGTCCGCAGAGTCCCTCCACTCTGCGGTCTGCCCGGTGACGCCGGCTTCGGCGTCTGGAAGAGCACCGACCGTCTCGGGAACGATCTCGTCGCGCAACAGGCGGAACGAGGCGTTCGAGGCCGCGTCGGTTCCGTTCCCTGCGATCGGCACGCTGATGTTTGCGACCGTGCCCGCCTTGTTGACGTCGACGGTGATCGGCTCGAATGCGCGGCCGCTCGCAAGCGCCCGCCGCTGAACCTGCGCGATCGCGTCCCGCATCGCCGGCGTACGCACGCTCGGCGCCTTGACGACGACGTTCGCGGGGAGCGCCGAGCCGGGAAACGCCTGCTGCATTCGCTTATACGTCTTGATCGCGTCGAGCGACGCCGGAAACGATTCCGGGCCCTGAGGCGCGATGTGCAGCTGCAGCGCCGGCGCGGCGAGCGCCAGCAGCAGCCCCGCGGCGAGGGCCGCCGACAGCACGGGCCGGCGCAGGACGCGGTCGACGATCGCGCCCCAGATCGGCTCGTCGCCGTCGTCACGGCGAAGCCGGCCGACGAGCGGGACGCGCAGCCGGTCGACGTTGTCGCCGAGCCTCGAGAGCAGGGCGGGAAGCACGGTCAGCGAGCCCAGCACCGCGACGGCGACGACGAGGATCGTCGCGACGGCAAGAGAGGAGAAGGTCGCGTAGCCGGTCAGGAGCATGCCCGCCATCGCGACCATCACGGTCAGGCCGGAGATGAGCACCGACCGTCCGGAAGTGGCGGCGGCGGCCTCGAGCGCGGCGCGTTCGCTGCGCCCGGCGGCGCGTTCTTGGCGCTCGCGCTTCAAGTAGAACATCGAGTAGTCGACACCGACCGCGAGCCCGATCAGGAGCACCATCGCGTAGGCCTGGTCGGCCACCGGCAGGAGACTGCTTGGGAGCGCGATCAGACCGAAGGTCGCGAAGACGGCAGTCAGCCCGAGCAGCAGCGGGATGCCAGCCGCGACGAGCGCGCCGAACGCGATCACGAGGATGACGAGCGTGATCGGCAGCGACAGGAGCCCGGCCTTGCCGAGGTCTTCCCCGTACGCCGTCACGACTTCCTTCTCCACGCTGGCGTCCCCGAACTCGCCGATGAAGAACCCGGGATGAGCGCGCTGCGCGGCGGCGACCGCGTCGAGGACCGGGTCGATCTTGTCGACTGCGTCGTCCTTGTCGCCGCGGACGTCGAACTCGACGAGAGCGGAGCGCCCGTCCTTCGCGATCTGGTCCGCGTTGCCGCGGGCGAGCGGCGAGCGAACGTTCTGCACGACGCCGAGCTTCGAGACGCCTGCGACGACGTCCTCGACCGCGGAGTCGAAGGCCGGCGTGCCGGCCCGATGCGAGCGGCTCTGGATCAGGACGCTCTCGCCCGCCGGCTGCTCGAAGCCGGCGTCGAGGATGGCGTCCATGCGGCCCGACTCGCCGGGCCCTGGCTTGCCCGTATCGATCATCGTCGTGCCGACCATTCCGCCGAACATGAAGGCGGCGACGACGAACGCGAGCCAGCCGAAGGTGGCGGTCTTCCAGTGGGCTGCGCTCCAGCGGCCCATCCGGGCCGCGAGGTTGCGATTGCGATGGAACATGTTCATGACTGCTCCTATCCGATGAGGCCGGCGTGACTAGGCCGCGTAGGCGAAGGGGTGGTAGAAGGCGTCGAGGGCACGCTCGGGGGCAACCGCGAACTGGAAGCTCTCTCCGAGCCGCGAGTCCTCGACGGAGACGGTCAACGCGTTCTTAGCCGGGTGCCAGAGCAAGAGGACGTGAACGCCGTCGCTCTGGCGGTCGGCCAGCTCACGCGTCTGCGAGGCGGTGTCGGACATGACTCCTCCTTGTGGCGCGGGGTCGAAGTGCATGTCCTGACGCTACGATCCGAGCCCTCGATCGTCGTCGGCCCCAGGGTGAATTCAGGCTGGTACCCGGCGACCATTCGCGCTTCTACTTAGGTAGGAGGCGTTCGGCCAGGTCGCGCAGTACGTTAGGCGCGTGACTCGGATCGAACAGGTCGCGCGCAGGTACTGGCTCGACGTGCTGGTCGTGCTTCTCGCGGCTTCGGCCGTGGTCGAGCTCCTGCTAACGCAAGACCAACCGAAGGCGCCGTCAACGACGCTTTGGTTCCTGATACCGGCGGTTGCGATTCTCGCGCTGCCGACACTCGTTCGCCGCCGCTATCCCCTCGGCGCGGCGGCGGCGTTCTGGCTGCTTGGTGCAGCGATCTCGTTCGTCGACGGACGGCTGTTCGCGTCCATCGAAAGCCTCTACGTCCTCGGCCTCGTGATCTCGTTCATGCTCGGAAACCTGCCCAATCCCGCGCATGCGCGGATCGGCCTGGCCGTCGCGATCGGGAGTGCGGCGCTCGTCGTCTACAACATCCCCGAGAACACGATGGCCGAGGTCATCTTCGTCCCACTCGTGTTCGGCAGCTGCTGGCTCGCGGGCTACCTCATCCGTGAGCGCGCCGAGCGCGCGGAAGCGGCGGAGGTGCGCGCAGTGCTAGCCGAGCGCGAGCGCGAAGCAGCCGAGCGCGAGCGCGAGGCGGCCGCACGTGTTGCCGTCGCGGAGGAGCGGGCACGGATCGCGCGCGAGCTCCACGACGTGGTCGCGCACGCGGTCAGCATGATGGTGCTTCAAGTCGGCGCAGTCAGGCACAGCGTTCTCGAGGGCCAGGCCGTCGACGTCGAGGCGCTCCATGTGGCCGAGCGGATGGGCCGCACGGCGCTGGCCGAGATGAGGCAACTACTTGGCGCGATGCGGCGAAACGGTGACGCCGTCGAGTTCGCACCGCAACCGGGCCTCGACGACCTCCAGGCACTGGTCGACGAGGTCGGCCGCGCCGGTCTCCCCGCACACCTGCATGTCGACGGTGACCCGATTCCGCTTTCACGCGCGCGCGGCCTCTCCGCCTACCGCATCGTCCAAGAGGGCATTACGAACGCCTTGAAGCACGCGAGCGCGGGGCAGGTCGACGTGACCCTTCGCTACGCGCAGGACGAGCTCGAGATCGAGGTGCGCGACGACGGGCG
>DASSSO010000174.1:0-2730 GCA_035776735.1 Gaiellaceae bacterium
ACCCGAGCCGCGACCACGGCGCCCGTGCAGCACTCCGAACCGTCGCCCACCCGCGTGCGTCGCGAACGATGAGCCCCACGACCGGTGCCGCGGTCGAGCCTGGAAGCGCAAGAGCTCCGGCGGCAACTCGGGAAGCCCGAAGCAGGGCGAGCCGCTCGACCGCGTCTCCCACGCGCGCCGCAGAGCAAGCATCGAGGAACGACACGTGGCGGACGTGGCGGTCGCGCAGACCCGCGGTCGCACCGGCGTTTCAGCCCCGGTTGGACGCGGCAGTCCTAATGTTCGGCCCGCAGTCAAGCTCGGTCGACGGGCGCCCCCCGGAGCATGCGAGCCAGGGGTACGCCCCGAGCGGGAACGCTCATCAATCCGGAGAGGATGATTCGCTGTCTATGGCAGCTCCGGTGAGCGCGGCTGAAACGGCAGCAGCTCGACGGTGCCCTCGGCGACGACGAGAGCAGTGGACTCGGGCACCTCGCGCCAAGCACCGGCCAGGTCCGAGAGGGGCTCGGAGACCACGACGCGGTCGCCCTCAGTCAGCCGCTGGAGCCTCTCGTTTTCCGGGTGAAGCCGCTGCACCGCATCCACGTCCTCGGAGACGAAGAGCGTGCGCGAGCTGTGCTGCGACGAGTAGCGAATCGCCCACAGTCGTTCGCCGTCGCTGATCGCGACGGTCATCAGCACCGGTTTCTCGACCCCGCGATCGCGCGCCTTCGACTCGACGAAGCCGACCGCCCGCTCCATGGCCCCGAGCGGATCCTGCTCGAGCTCGAACGTAAGCGCCAGGTGGAAGAGGAGCTCGGAGTCCGTCGATCCTGCGATGGCGTCGAAGAGCGAGGGGTCGACCGCCAGCAGCAGGTCTCGCCGCACGGTCCGGAAGTCGTGGATCAGACCGTTGTGGACGAAGAGCCAGCGGCCGTGGCGGAAGGGATGGCAGTTGGTCTGCTGGACGGGGCTTCCGATCGCCGCCCGAATGTGGGCGAGGAAGAGTGGGGATTCGATGTGGTCCGCGAGCTCGCGAAGGTTGACGTCGTTCCAGGCCGGGTTGACGCTGCGGTAGCGGGCTGGAACCGCGCGATCGCGGACTCCGTACCAGCCGACGCCGAACCCGTCGCCGTTTGTTGTTTCGGCGCCCATCCGAGCGTGGAGGCTCTCGTCGATGAGACCGTGCCTGGTGCGGTAGAGCAGCTCACCCATCACAAGGGGCTGTCCGAGATAGGCGTTCCAGCGGCACATCAGGCCGGCGGCCGCTCGGCGAGGAGGCTGTCCTTCTCGCGCTGCCCGCGACGCACGCCCGTGTGCTTCCGCGCGGTCTGGCTGCCGGGCGCTCCCGGGCCGAGCGCCAGCAAGCCGATCGGGGCCAGCGCCAGGATCAGCTGGCGGATAGCGGGGATCGGCGCCCAGGCGACTAGCAGCAGCAGGGCGGCGAGACCGAGCGCTCCCCGGGCGAAAAGCGGGCCGCGTAAGTGTCGAGCGAGGCTACGCGCCGTAACCACCCAGGTGGTCGCCCCCGCGAGCCATGCTGGAACTACGATTGCCACGCCGTAGTTGAGGGTAGCCGTGGCCGCCTGCACGAGCAACGAGGTGTCGATGCTCCACCGGCTTCCGCTGCCGGAGAGTCTCGGCTCGCTCACGTCGGGGCTGCGACTCGACTTCCTTGTACCCTGCCCCCGCCCATGACATCGGCCGCGAGGACAGCATGAGCGCCGGAGCCTCGGACGGCCATGGTTCCCGGCTCGGACGGTTCGTCACCCTGCTCGAGGGGTTAGGGCCGTCGGCTCGTCGCGACACCTCGCCGTAGAGGGCGACTCCGCAACGGCGACGATCCCCTACGCGGCGCTGGCGGCCCTGAGCGTCTCGGGACTCGCGCCCGAAACGCTGAGTGAGTGGCCTCGCGAGCCTCGCAGCGCTTGAGCACCGCCGTGCTCCTGCTCCTGGCGCGGGTCGCCCGGCTCGGCAAGCATGCTCGGGATGCCCTCGCCCGACCTCGACCCCGGCGCCGTGAGCGGCACGGTGCTCAAGTTCTTCGACACCCTCGGGGAGATCACGGAGACGTCCGGCGCGACGCTCACGGTCTCGCTCGCAGTGATCGCGACGCTCGGCGTCTTCGAGCGGTGGATCAAGACGATTCCGGGCGGCCTCGTCGCGGTCGTCAGCGCGATCGCCGTCAGCTGGGCGTTCGACCCTGAGCACGCACGGCGTCTCCGTCCTCGGCCCCGTGCCGAGCGGACTGCCGGGGATCGGCGTGCCGAGGGGGCGTCGGCTCGGAGCGACGTGCCGATGCTGCTCGCCACATCGCTATCGATGTATCTCGTGATCATTGCGCAGAGCGCGCCCACGTCCCGCGGATACGCGGTCAAGTACAAGGAGCGCCTTCGTCGAGAACACCGACCTCGTCGGGCGTAGCGTCGCCAACTCGCTGCGGGCCTAGGCAGCACTCGTGGAGCGCCCGCAGGATCATCCGCTTCGGGGGATGCGCGCGCCCTTCCGAGCGCATACCGTCAGTCTGTGCTCAAGGTGCGGCCTTGATCGGTCATGCGCTGGCGTTCGCCCGCGGCCGGCCACTCGGGCGGCCTGGGACCGCGCGATCGGCGTGGGATTCGCGGCGGGGTCTGCCTGTTTCTTCATCGGGCCGTTTCCTGGGTTCGTCCAGCTCGTCGGCTCTGCGGCCGACGGCGCGGTCTTCTTCGCGGGCTCGGTTTTCTTCACGCTCGCGGCGAGCCTCGAGCTGCG
>DASSSO010000062.1:0-9012 GCA_035776735.1 Gaiellaceae bacterium
CGGGAACGTGCCGTGGACGCGGATCCGGCGCTCGTCGAGTCGCTCGAGCGACTCGTCGGGCAGGTCGTACTCGTCCTCGATCTCGCCGACGATCTCCTCGAGCAGGTCCTCGAGCGTGACGATGCCCTGCATCGAGCCGTATTCGTCGACGATGATCGCCATGTGCTGGTTCTGCTGGCGGAACTCCGTCAGGAGCGCCGCCAGGTCCTTTGTCTCCGGCACGAAGTACGGGTTTCGGAGCAAGTCCTTGATGACGACGTTGTCGATCCCCTTCTCGTAGAGCGCCGAGAAGAGATCGCGGACGTGGAGGATCCCGACGATGTGGTCGAGCGACTCCTCGTACGCCGGGTAGCGCGTGTACGGCGAGTTGACGACGGCGGCGAGGCACTCCCGCGGCGGCAGGTCGACGGAGATGGCGACCACCTCGGGCCGGTGGACCATGACGTCGTGCGCCTCCTTCTCCGCGAACCTGAAGGCGCGGTAGAGCACCTCCTGCTCGACGCCTGCGACGACGCCGGTCTGCCCGGCCTCGGCCACGAATGCCCGTACGTCCTCTCGTGTCTGGACGACCAGGCCCGCCGGCGCCGGCTGGATGCCGAAGAGCCGGACGACGAAGTTGGACGAGGTCTGCAGCAGCCAGACGAGGGGATGGGCGATCCGCCCGAGGAGGTCGATCGGCCAGGCGAGCGCGATCGCAAGCCGCTCGGCGCGCTGGAGCGCGATCGCCTTCGGCACCAGCTCGCCCAGCGAGACGCTCAGGAACGTCAGGAAGAAGAACGCGATCAGGAAGGCGACGGTGTCCGACTCGACGAACGTGAACCAGTCCTGCACGAGCGGCTGGCCGATGGCGCCCATCGCGATGCCGGCGATCGTGATCCCGACCTGGACCGTGCTGATGAAGCGCACCGGGTTGTCCATCAGCTCGAGAGCGTGCTTCGCCCCCGTGCGCCCCTGCTCGGCAAGCTCGTACAGCCTGGTGCGCCGCGCTGTCACGAGCGCGTACTCGGCGGCGACGAAGATCGCGTTCCCCAGCACGAGCAGGAGAACCACGACGATTCGGAGGAGGTCGCTCACGCCCGGCCCCGGGCGCGAGTACTAGGTGGTCGGTCGTCGTCCAAGGAAGTCCTCGAAGTATAGAAACGATCCGGACGTTCACCACCCGAGAACGAACGTATGTTCTACACTCTGCCGATGCGGGTCGAGTACCGCGAGGAGCCCTGCCGGAGCGCGCTGAACCGCGTGCAGGGGATGGCGTTCTCCTGGTCGCTGAATCCCTACATGGGCTGCGTCCACCGCTGCACCTTCTGCTACGTCCGCGCGTTCGAGCGGCGGGCGGACCGGCCCTCGGACGACCGGTACGGCACGTCGATCCGGGTGAAGACGAACGTCGCCGAGGTGCTGCGCAAGGAGCTGGCGCGCCCGTCCTGGGAAGGCGAGTCCGTCGCGATCGGGGCCGCCACTGACCCGTACCAGCCGGCCGAGGGGCGGTATCGACTGACGCGCGGCTGCCTCCAGGCGCTTGCCGACTTCTCGAACCCCTTCCAGCTGATCACGCGCGGCCCGATGATCGTCCGCGACGTCGACGTCCTGGCCGCGGCGGCGGGGCGGGCGAAGGTCGGGATCACGTTCTCGATCCCGACGCTGGACGAGGAGGTCTGGCGGAAGACGGAGCCGGACACCGCGCATCCGCGCCAGCGGCTCAGAGCGCTGCGGACGCTCGTCGACGCCGGCATCAAGGTCGGCGTCGGCATGGCGCCGATCCTCCCAGGCATCTCGGACCGGCCGGAGCAGCTGCGAGAGGTCGTGCGCGCGGCGCGCGAGGCCGGCGCGACCGGCATCTGGGCGAACCTCCTGAACCTGCGGCCCGGGACTCGCGAGCACTTCCTCGAGCATCTCGCGGAGGACTTTCCCGAGCAGCTGCCGCGGTACCTCGAGCTCTACGCGGGCGGGAGAGCCTACCTCCCGGCCTCCGAGGCGAAGCCGGTGCGGGAGCAGATCGCGGCGCTCGCGCGGGAGCTCGGCGTCCGCGACCGGCGCAGGGTCCGGCTCGACGGGACGAGCCGTGAGCAACAACTGTCGCTGGCCGTCTGACAGGACTTCCTGCGCCACACCTAGAATTCGTCGCCCGTGGGCCAGAACAACACAGGTGACGGCCGCCCCGAGATCACCTGCCTGATCGTCGACGACCACGAGGTCGTGCGCGAGGGGCTGAGGCTCTCGCTTTCGCGCGCGCCGCACATCCGCGTGATCGGCGAGGCCTCCGACGGCGCCTCGGCGGTCTCGCTCGCCGAGCGGCGCAAGCCGCACGTCGTGATCATGGACGTCCGCATGCCGGGCATGGACGGCCTGGAGGCGACGAAGCACCTGACGGAGAAGGTCCCCGAGACGGCGGTGCTGATCTTCACCGCCTACAGCGAGCGCAGCCTGCTCAGCCGCGGGCTCGAGTCGGGCGCCAAGGGCTACATCCTCAAGGAGGCGCCGCACCAGACCCTCGTCAAGGCGATCGAGAAGATCGCCGCCGGCGACGGCTACGTCGATCCCGCGCTGATGCCGGCGTTCCTCCCCGGCAAGGGCGACGACATGCTCACGGGCCGGGAACGGGAGATCCTCCAGCTCCTCGCCGACGGCATGTCCAACGCGGACGTGGCGGCCCGCCTCTTCATCAGCCAGGAGACCGTCAAGAGCCACGTGCGGCACATCCTCACGAAGCTCGAGGCGGACACGCGGACGCACGCGGTGGCGATTGCGCTTCGCGAAGCGATCATCGACTAGCGCCGCACTGCTGGTCGCGGTCGTCGCGGCCGCAGCGCTCGCGGCGCTGCTCGGGCTCGCGATCGGGGCCGCACCGCTCGCACTCGGCGCGCTGGCCGCCGCAGTCGTCGCCGCGGCCGGCCTCGCGGTCCAGCTCCTTCGAGCGCAGGAGCAGGAGGCGGAACGGGCGCGGCTCTCGGATCAGCTGATCGCAGCCGAGCAGGACGAGCGGCGCCGGCTCGCGCTCTTCCTGCACGACGTGCCCGTCCAGGCCATGTCGGGGATCGCGCTCATGCTCGACGGCGTGGTCGACGCGATCGACCGCGGCAAGGTCGACGACGCGAAAGAGGTGCTCCGCAGGGCGGTCGCCCGTCAGCGGGAGACGATCCGCGAGCTCCGCGACCTCTCGTTCGCCCTCGAGCCGGTCGTGCTGCGCGACCAGGGCTTCGGCCCGGCCGTCCAGGCGCTCGCCGACCAGGTCGAGCTCTCGCACCGGGTTCGGGTCGACCTGGACGTCGAAGCCGCGAGCGCGCTCGCCGAGCGAGCCCAGATCGTGCTCTACCAGATCATCCGCGAGTCGCTCGACGCCGCGATCCGGCGGGGGCCCCCGACGCGGATCTCGGTCGCGATCGGCGAGGTCAACGGCGGCGTCGTCGAGACGGTGATCACGGACGACGGATCCGGCGAGCGCCGGCGGCTGGTGTTCGAGGCGCTGGCCGAGCGGGCCCGGACGCTCCAGGGCACCGTCGACGTCGACCACAGCTCGGACGACGGCGGCACGGCCGTCCGCATCACGATCCCGCCCTATACGGCCCGGCGGTAGGGTTCGCGCGCGATGGCACACCTCCTCTTCGTCTGGAAGCCGACGGGCTACGAGCTCCGCGAGCAGGAAGGGGAGGCGCCGGCCGTCGGGAGCGTCGTGGAGCTCGAGGAGGGCCGGCAGGAGGTCAGCCGCATCTCCCCCTCGCCGCTCCCCGGCGACGACCGCCGCGCGGCCTACCTGCAGCCTCTGCCGGGCTAGCCGACCGCCGACTCGGCGGCGACCAGGCCGAGCACGAGGGCCGTTGCGAGGCCGCTCGACCAGCCGCCGTTCGAGATCCCGCCGACGTCCGCGCCCGCGGCATGGAGCCCCTCGATCGGGCGGCCGGACCCATCCAGCACGCAGGCCCGCTCGTCCACGCGGAGGCCGCCGAGCGTCTGCGTGACCGCGGCCCGGACGAGGACCCGGACTCCTCCGTCCTGCTCCTCGACGGGCGCTCCCGCCTCGCGGGCCGCGTCGACCATCTCGCCGACCGTTCGGTCGCGGACCCGGGCGGCCAGAACCGCCTCGTCGACCGCGAGCCACGCGCGGCCGCCCGGCCAGCGGGCGATCTGCTGCGCAACGTCGATCTCGGACCAGTTCGGCTCGCCCGGGAACCAGTCCGATCCGTCCTCCGACGTGATCGACGCGAAGCGCCCGTACAGCTGGCCGAGGCGCACGAAGTCGCCCTCTGCGAGCTCGTCGATCGCCGGCATCGCCCGGCCGTAGAACTCGTCGAGGTCGCCGGCCGTGGCGGCGCCGCGTGAACGGGCGAGGTCGAGCCCGTCGCCCTCGCTCCAGGGATTCGCGCGAAGCAGGAGGCCCCGATCCCGGGCCAGCCGGACGGGGAAGCCGCCGGTTGCAAGGATCGCCGGGTCGTCCGTCGTCTGGCCGAGACGAACGTCCCGGCCGAGCGTGTCGACGAGCTGGCGCGGGTCGAAGCGCGCGCCGGCCGTGAGCGGGTTGCCCGTCTCGCGGGTGAGCAGCTCGATGCCCTTGCCCTCCAGCCACTCGAGCGCCTCGTCGAAGCGCTCGAAGACGAGGCGCTGCAGCCCCGGATCTCCGCCCGGGCACTGTTCGCGGAAGAGCTCGAACGACCGGTAGCGCCACGCGAACCCGCTCGAGAGGACCATGGAGCCGCCGGCGCGGCTGCCCTTCTCGTAGACGATCGGCTCGGCGCCGAGCTCGCGCGCGCGGGCGGCGGCGACGAGACCGGCCATGCCGGCTCCGGCGATCGCGAGCTCGACTATTTCAGTGCGAACGTCGGCTTGTGCTCGACGTACTCGAGGCGCACTCGCTCCGGCAGCCAGACGAAGACGGCGAGCGTGTTCGGTGCGTCGACGAAGTCCTGCACCTCGATCTCCCGCCCCTCCGCGGCCGACCGGTGATCCTCTGCCGAGTCGACGAGCACCGCGAGGTGGTTCAGCAGCGGATTCTCCGGGTCGCCCGGCTCGCCCTGGTGGAACTCGACGTAGGCGCCCGCGACCTCCACGCGAGGGACACCAGCGGCTCCCGGTTCGGCGGGGGCGAAGCCGTAGTCGCGATACCGCTGCGCGGTCCTCTCCGGGTCGGACGAGAAGAGCGCGACGTGGTCGAGGTCGTAGTCGGTCTCGGTCGGCGCCTCGACGAGCCCGAGGACGACGTCGTCGCCCAGGTCGAAGAGCGCGGTGCCGTTCGACCGCTCGACCTCCAGACCGCCGGGCAGCTCGGCCAGCGCCGAGTCGAGGTCGTTTACCCGGAGCGCGACGTGCTTCAGGGCGCCGCGCTCGCGCGGCCCCTCTGCGTCGAAGAGCGTCAGCTTGCCCTTGCGGGCGTCGGAGCCGACGAGCGTGAAGCGGTCGGTCCGCTCGATGACGTGCATCCCGAGGTGGTTCGTGACGAAGTCCGCGATGCGGTCCCGGTCGGCGATCCAGTATGCGACGTGGTCAAGGGTCTTCGGTCGCACGGAGCCGGGAAGGATAGTCCCCCGGCCCCGTGTGACCGCAAGTGATTACTTCCTGCGATCGACAGCGCGCTGCAGCTGCTGCTTGTTCATCTTCGAGCGGCCCTCGATGCCCATCCTGCGAGCCTCCTCGTAGAGCTGCTCCTTCGTCCGGCCCTTCCGTCTGTTCGTGCCCGAGCGCTGCCCGCCGCGGCGCCCGGACGACATGTCCTGCCGCGACAGCCGCGACGACGAGCGAGCCTCACCCGAGCGGGCGCGCTCCTTGTTCACCGTTCGCGCCGCGATCTCCGCGGCTCTGTCGGTCGGGACTCCGCGCTCCCTCGCGCTGTCCCTGATGTGCTCGTCCTGCCGTTCGCGCTTGTTGCTCCACGCTTCCTGTGGCATAGGCCCTCCTTTCATGAGGGGTCCTACCCGGTTGCGCGTGGGGCTAACGCTCGTCCAGCGGCGGATTCTGAACGTCGTGCTCGGTCGCGTACTCGTCCGTGAGCTTGTTCACGACCTCCGCGCCGTCGCCGTAGGCGTAGTTGATCTTGATGAACGGCTCCCACTTCTCCGGCAGCGCATCCTCGGGGAAGATCGCCTCCACCGGGCACTCGGGCTCGCAGGCCCCGCAGTCGATGCACTCCTCGGGGTCGATGATCAGGATCCGCTCGAACTCGTGGATGCAGTCGACCGGGCAGACGTCGACGCAGGAGAGGTCTTTGATGTCGATGCAGGGCTCGGCGATGATGTACGTCACGGCGGCGAAAGCCTATCGGCCGCGTCGGCAAAGCCGGCCCGCCCTCTTTCCGGCGCCGCCGAGTCGGCGCCTCGCCCCGCTAGGCGATCAGCGATTCGACGAGCTCAGGCGCGCGCTCCGCGAGGGCCGACTTCGCAACGACCTGGTCGAACCCCGCCTCGTGCGCCCGGCGCAGCCCCGCGGTGTCCGTGTGGTTGGAGAATCCGAGGATCGGGATGTCGGGATAGGTGTCCGCGACCTCGTCCGGATCGGTACGCGCGATGTCCGCGATCACGAGATCCGGCGGCGCGATGGAGTCGCTCGTGACGAACTGGTGGCCCTGCAGGCTGGCCTCGAGCTTGCCGCGAATGAAGAGGTCGACGCCTTCGAGCAGGATCGTCGCCACGTTTCGAGGGTAACACTCCGGTTTGTGGACGAGTGGTTGCGAAATGGTCTCGATCTGATCGCGCGCGGCGAGTACTTCGAGGCCCACGAGGAGCTCGAGGAGGCCTGGCGGGCGGCGGGCCCGGCGGAGCGGGACTTCTTCCAGGGGCTCGTCCACGTCGCCGTGGCCTGGCATCACGCGGGGCGCGGGAACCGCCCCGGCTGCGAGCGCCAGCTCGCGAAGGCGGCGCGGCGGCTCGGGACGTTCGCGCCCGAGCATCGCGGCGTCGACGTCGCCGCCGTCCTCGCCTCGGTGGGCGAGGCGCAGCGGGTCGTCGAGTCGGGCTCGCTCGACCTGCCGAGACCGCTCCGTCCCTAGCGGCCGTGTCCAGTGCCAGACTCCGGACACGGCCCGGCGAGCCGTCGGCTGTCCCTAGGCGCCCAGGCCGACGAGGTCGAGGGCGCGGTCGAAGCCGACGCGGATCCAGGCGTCGCGGTGGAAGAAGAAGGCGAGGCCGAGGAGGACGAGCGCGGCGCCGCTCACCGTCCGGATCACCACGTAGTGGTCGCGAAGCCACCGGAAGGCGCCCATCGCGCGCACGAACGCCACCGCGGCGAGGACGAAGGCGAGCGCGAGCCCCGCCGAGTAGGCCGCGAGGATCGCGGAGCCCTCGAGCACCTCCTCGGCGCTGCCGGCCAGCACGAGCACGGACGCGAGGACGGTCCCGATGCACGGAGCGGCGCAGACCGCGAAGGCGGCGCCGAGCAGCACGCCCGAGCCGCGCTTCCGCGCTTCCGTCAGCAGGCCCGGCGCGACCAGCCGCTCGGGCCAGGGCAGGAGCCCGAGGAAGGCGAGGCCGAGGACGACGAGGACGAACCCTGCGAGCTCGGCCCGCCGGTTCGCGTCGAGGATCCCTCCGACCGCCGCCGCCCCCGCGCCGAGCACGACGAAGACGATCGTGAAGCCGACGATGAACGGGATGCTCGAGCGGAGCACGCGCATCCCCACGCCTGCCTCGCCGAGCCGGTCGGCCTCGACGGCCGAGACCGCCGAGAGGTAGCCGGGGACGAGCGGCAGGACGCAGGGCGTGATGATCGAGAGCAGTCCCGCGACGAAAGCGACGGGCAGCTCCTCAGCCATCGAAGCGGGCAAGCTCGCGGTCGAGCCGGCGCTCGACCTCGGGATCAAGCGGCGGCCGTCCGTTGGACGGGACGGCCGGCTCCGCGACGGGCCGCTTCCGGCTCCAGCGCCAGACGAGGATCGAGATCACGGCGGCGCCGGCAATCAGCCCGGCGAGCGGCAGCAGCCACGCCAGCCAGTGGAAGCCCTCGCGCGGCGGCGCGGCGAGCACGGCCGGCCCGAACTGCGCCACGAGCTCGTCCTTGATCTGCCCCTCGGGAACGCAGGCGTCGGCGCGCTCGCGGATGAACCGCTTGATGTCGCGCGCGACCGGCGCGTCCGACTGGTCGAGCGTCGTCTTGCACTGCGGGCACATCACCTCGCCCTCGAGGTCGGCGAGGGTCGGGCAGGCGGCGGACGCCGGGCCTGCGAGGGCCAGGGCGGCGAGCCCGACGAGGAGCATCCTCATGCCTCGAGCAGCTCCTGCACGCACTCGTCGTACCGAGGGCGGTTGCGCTCGATGTGGACACCGCCGAGCAGCCGCTCGCAGACGAGCCTGCCGTTCGGCGCGACGAAGAACGTCTCCGGCGCAGCCTCGACGCCGTAGTCGGAGATCGTGCTCCCCGGACCGTCGTACGCGAGCGGGTAGCTCATGTCGTTCTCGCGCGCGAAGCGCCGCGCGGCCCCCTTGAGGTCGTGGAAGTCGACGCCGAGGACGACGAGCCCGCGGTCCCGGTAGCGCCGCCAGGTCTCCTCCAGCACCGGCGCCTCCTGCTTGCACGGGTCGCACCAGGAGCCCCAGAAGTTGACGACGACCGGCCGGCCCCGGTACTGGGCGAGGGAGATCTTCCCGGGCCCGTCCAGCCGGTCGAGCCGGAAGTCCGGTGCGCTGACGATCTCGCCGCGGGCGAGCTTGGGCGCCGCGCCCTCCTCCTGCGTCGCCACCTTCCAGACGAGAAGGGCAAAGAGGCCGGCGACGAGCGCGACGGCGAGCGCCTGGCCCGCAGCTTTCAGCCGGGCGTGCATGACCTAGACGTTACGCCGAGACGATGAAGACCGGCGTCCCGACCTGCACCCGGTTGAACAGCCACTCGGCCTCGGGGATCCGCATCCGGACGCACCCGTGGGACGCCGAGTAACCGATCGAAGCAGGGTCGGGCGTTCCGTGGATGCCGACGCCGGGCGCGCTGATCCCCATCCAGCGCGTCCCGAGCGGGTTGCCGGGGCCGGGCGGGATCGGCTTCTCGTCCTTCGCCCAGTCCGAGTCCGGCGGATACCACCAGGGGTGCCGCTGCATC
>DASSSO010000089.1:0-5463 GCA_035776735.1 Gaiellaceae bacterium
ATCGCGCCTTGGAGCTCGCGGAGGGCGTTCCCGGGCTCGATGCCGAGCTCGTCCACCAGTCTCCGGCGTGTTTGTTGGTAGAGCTCGAGCGCGTCGGCCTGGCGGCCGGCGCGGTAGAGGGCGAGCATCAGCTGGGCGGGGAACCGTTCGCGGAACGGGTTTGCGGCGACGAGCGGTTCGATCTTCTCGACCAGCTCGGGGCCGGCGCCGAGGGCGAGCTCGGCGTCGATCTCGTCCTCGAGCGCGGAGAGGCGCAGCTCCTCCAGCCGCACCGCCTCCGGGGAGGCGAAGGGCTCGTAGGCGAGGTCGGCCAACGGCGGCCCCCGCCAGAGCGCGAGCGCCTCGCGCAGCTGCTCGAGCCGCTGCTCGCCGCCCGCGGTTCGGGCCTCGCCGAGGAGACGCTGGAAGCGACAGAGATCGATCTGCTCGCGGGCGACGGCGAGCTCGTAGCCGCCCTCCCGCGAGACGATCAGCTCGGCGCCGAGCAGACGGCGCAGCTGCGCGACGTAGTTCTGCAGCGCGGCCCGGGCCGTCTTCGGCGCGTCCTCGCCCCAGAGCGCATCGACGAGCAGGTCGCTCGAGACCCACTCGCCTGCGTGCAGGAGCAGCACGGCGAGCAGCGCCCGCTGTTTCCGGCCGCGGAGGACGACCGGCTGGGTTCCGTCCCGGACCTCGAGCGGGCCGAGCAGGCGGAAATCAAGCGCGTGCGCAGCCGTTAGAGCGCCATTGGTCGCCATTGCGATTCTCCGGGCAGCCACCAAGAAAGGAGGCGCCGTGTTTGTCGAGAGCTCACCCACCATTCACGAAGAGCTCGGACGGCTGCGGCAGGCCGACCGCCTGACCGAAGCGCGCGAGCGGCACGCGACGGATCTCGCCGTCGAAGCCCCGACCGCTTCTCAGGCGCGCGCGGGAGCGACCCTCGGTCGCGTCCGCGACGCCGTCGCGACGGCCGTGCACGTCTCGTGGAAGGGGCGTCCGCCGACCACGCCGGTCGTCCACCACTGACCTCTGCGCAGGGCCGACGCGAGTCCGGTTCCGGTAGCCGATCGAGATCCAAGACGACGCTCCTCGTGCCTACCAGCACTAACTAGCGCGTCAACGCGGAAAGGTCATCCGCGATAACCCGTAGTCAGCACCGATGAAAGGACGCAGTCATGCGCAAGATCACCCTCCTCACAGCTCTTATGTTGGCGCTCGCCGTCCTCGCTCCGACGGGCGCCGCGCCGGCGGCCGGCGGCAGCGACCTGCCCTTCAAGGGAGTGCAGTCCGGCTCTGCCACGACCAACCTCGTGACCGGGCAAGCGCACCTGCTCACGAGCGGCACCATGAGCCACTTCGGCCTGACGACCGGTGAGCAGCATCTGCAGCTCGTTCCCACCGGACCGGGAACGTTCACTCTCTTGGCCACGTGGACGCTGGCGGCCGCTAACGGCGACCAGATGTTCGGCACCGTCACCGGCACAGTCCGCTTCACCGACGCCGTGCACAGCACCACGGTGGCCAGTTACGTGTCGACCGGCGGCACGGGACGCTTCGCCGACGCCAGCCTGAACGCCTCCGCGGCCGTCGAGGGCACCCGTCTCTCGGTCGAAGGCGTCATTGCGACCAGCTTCTTCGAGGGGACGATCGTCGGGCGACTGAGCTACCGATAGCGACGTCTCGAGCCGAGCTACAAGTGTGGAAGGCCCGCAAACTGCGGGCCTTCTCCGCTCTCTGGCGCCGCAACGAACATCGAAGGCGCCTGTGGAAACGCCCTGCGCCGGTGTCGGGGCGGTGCAGCTAGCGCGGGAGCACGCGCGCGACCTGCGTCCTCGAGCTGACGCCGAGCTTCTCGAAGATGTTTCGAAGGTGCCCCTCGACCGTCTTTGTGCTCACGACGAGACGAGCCGCGATCTCCTTGTTCGACAGGCCGTCGGCGACAAGGCGAGCGACTCGGTCTTCCTGCGCCGTCAGGGACGCGCCCGAGGCCTCCCGCGGCAGCCTTGCGCCCGTGGCCCGCAGCTCGTCCCGCGCGCGTCGCGCCCACAGGCTCGCGCCGACTGCGGCGAAGGCGGAGGTCGCAGCCGCGAGTTGTTCCCGAGCCTCCTTCCGGCGCTTCTTGCGCCGTAGGGCCTCGCCGTAGAGCAGACGAGTGCGTGCCTGCTCGAAGCGATTTCCCCAGCGCCCGTGCTGCTCGAGCGCCAGCTCGTAGTCGCCGAGGTCGGCGGTCGCGAGCGCCCGCATGCGGAACGCGACGGCCACGTAGCGCGGCTGCGCGGTCCCAACGGCCGGCTCGAAGACCTCGTCGACGAGCTTCCGCGCCCGGTCGATCCGGCCGGACCTCACGCAGGCCTCGACCAGTGCGTCCAGGAAGGGTCGGAGCCCCAGCGCCGCCGCGACGGGTGGGAAGTGAAAGAGCCTGGTCTCGAGCTCCGCGACCGCTTCCTGGTAGTGGCCGCCGCGCAGGGCCAGCAGTCCTGCGGCCATCCCTCGCTCCGGCGTGAAGCCGACCTCCTCCGCGGTCGAGATCGCCGCAGCGATCCGCGCCAGGCATGTCGCGTCGTCCTGGAGCAGCGCGTCTACCCATGCATGGAGCCCGAGTGCCTCGACCCGATCGCCGCTCGGGGCGGTGCCGACAGCCGCCTCGAGCTCGCTCGCGGAGCCGTCGGCCTCACGAAGCAGACCGATGTGGACCTCGGCGATTGTCTGGAACGTCAATGCATCGCGCAGTGCGTCACGCAGTCCCGCCTCACGTGCTCGCGCGGCACTCGCGTACGCCGACTCGCGCGCGGCAACGAGCTCCCCACCGCGCAGGAGCGCATCCGTCCGCGTGAGTAGGAGCTGGGGTTCGGGCGGCGTCTTCACCGCGGCCGCTTTCAGCCACTCCGGCTGCGCTTCCACATAGCGCCCGTTCCACTGGAGCGCGTCGCCCAGCCGGCCGTGAACGATCAGCGCGACGGGCCCGTCCGTGTTGGCCGCAAGCCGTGCGGCCCGGCGGGCGATCTCGAGCGCGCGCGCCGGGCCGTGGGCGAGGCGGGCATACCACGAGGCCTCCGCCAGGAGCACCGCGGCCGCGTGGGGATCCTCGCGCTCGGCGTCCTCGGCCGCCGCCGTCATCAGCGCGAGCGCCGCCGCGGGCGATCCGGCGCGAGCCGCGTCCTCCGCACGCGCGCGGACGTCCTCCTCGCGAACTGCTCGCCGCAGCGGCCGGACACGCCCCACGACCGGATATTTCCCTGCTCGATCACGAAAGTCGAGGGTTTTCCCGGGTTTCGGACGCCGGCGCCGATCCGTACGGTGGCGGTGAGCCGCCCCACACGGGTGCGGGACCTTTGGACAGGAGGACCTGATGCGTATGAGTGGACGACGGCTGCTCGCCGCCGTAACCGTGGCGTTCGCCGCCGCCGCAGCGTTGGCGTCGGGGGCGATGCCTGCGGGCCAGCCGACGGTCGAGCGCTTCGACATCGACCGCGTACGACCCGACCCCGACCTGACGGCCGCCTGCGGCGTCGATGTGACGGCGCACGTGCAGGGACACGTTGTCTTCCGCACGTTCCCGGGTATGGGAACCGGCCCGGCCGAGGTGGTGACCCTCAACATCACCGTCACGGCGATGGCGGGCATTAACAGCTACACGTTCCGCGTCGTCGGTGCGAACCTCGTTCGCGTCGACCCCGAGGGCACCGTGACGCTGACGGCCACGGGCCAGCAGCCCTTCGAGTGGACGGGCGCATTGAAGATCAACTTGACAACGGGCGAGGTGATCCTCGAGCCACGACATAGCCCCGCGGGGCAGCTGCAGGAGGCGTGCGAGACGCTGACAGCGTGACGGTCGCTGTGAGGAGGGTGCGGCGCCGCACCCTCCTCGCCCGCCCGACTCGGCGGACGCTCCGTCCTCGAGCGCCGCGTCGAGACCGGGTAGTGGAATCGGCCGCTCTTACGCGGCAGTGCACGGTACGGTTTGCGGGTGATGTCCAGTCTGCTCGGCTGGATGCTGGTGCTCGCTCAGGTGCGCGAGCCCGCCTCTCAGGAGTACCTGCTGGAGGCGCGGCAGATGCAGGCGCTCTCGCTCGGCGTGCATATCCCGCTGGTCTGCTTTGGCATCTCCTTCCCGGCGATGGTGCTTTTCGTGGAGTGGCTGTACAACCGCACCGGGAACCCCGCGTACAAGGCGCTCGCGAAGCGCTGGTCGAAGGTCATGCTGATTCTCTTCGCGATCGGTGTAGTCACCGGGACGATCCTGTCGTTCGAGCTTGGCCTCCTCTGGCCGAGGTTCATGGATCAGTGGGGCGAGGTGTTCGGGTTCGCGTTTGCGATCGAAGGCCTCGCCTTCTTCGTCGAGGCGATCTTCATCGCCGTCTACGTCTATGGATGGGATCGAATCTCGCCTCGGCTGCACTTCCTGAGCGGGATCGCGATCGTGCTCGCCGGTGTGCTCGGCTCGTCTGCGGTGATCGCCGTCAACGGCTGGATGAACAACCCGCAGGGATTCGACCTCGGCCCGGGCGGCGAGGTCACCGACGTCCGTCCCTTCGAGGCGCTCTTCAACCCGCACCTGTGGCATCAGGAGGTGCACATGTACCTCGCGGGGTTCATCGTCGCGAGCTCGCTGGTCGCCGGCGTCTACGCGGCGGCGTGGTTGCGTGGCCGCCGGGACGGCTACCACCGCGCGGGGCTCGTGGTCCCGCTGGCCGTGCTGTGCTTGGCGGCGCCTGCGCAGGTCGTGGTCGGGGATTGGGCCGCGCGCACCATCGCGAAGGAGCAGCCGACCAAGTTGGCGGCGATCGAGGGGCTACACGAGACCACCGACGGCGCGGACCTCACTGTCGGAGGGGTGTATGTCGACGGCGAGGTGTACGGCGGCGTGTCGATCCCGAAGATGCTTTCGCTGCTCGCATTCCATGATCCGGACGCGACGGTGGAGGGCCTGGACGCGGTCCCCGCTGAAGACCGCCCGCCGGTCGGCTGGGTGCGCAATAGCTTCCAGCTCATGGTCGGCATCGGGAGCTTGCTCGCGCTGCTCGGGCTCTGGTTCCTGTGGGTGCGCTGGCGCCACGGGGCGCTCCCGCGCACGCCCTGGTTCTACCGCTTGGTCGTCGTGGCCGGCCCGGCCTCGCTGGTGGCGCTCATCGCGGGCTGGATCGTCACCGAGGTCGGCCGCCAGCCCTGGATCGTCTACGAGTTCATGCGCGTCGAGGAGGCCGTCACCGGAGCGGAGGGGATCCCGGTCGGCTACGCCACGCTCGTGGTCGTCTACCTCGGGCTCGCGAGCATCACGCTGTTCATGCTGCGCCGCCTCGCCCGTACGCGGCCCGAGGTGGAGCTGCAGCCCGGTGCGGGCGACATCGAGGTTCTGCCCTGATGCTGGTCGACCTCCTGCTGGCGATCCTGATCATCGCGCTCGCCGCGTACGCGGTGCTCGGCGGGGCCGACTTCGGCGCCGGGTTCTGGGACCTGACTGCCGGGGGCGCCCAGCGGGGCGCC
>DASSSO010000021.1:0-115714 GCA_035776735.1 Gaiellaceae bacterium
AGTAGCGAAGCTCCCGGAGCTCCGCCTCGGTGACACCGGGCGCCTCGACGACCTCGGCGTCCAGGACCTCGCGGCAGAAGCGCGCGTCCTCCTCGGATTCCGCTCCCCGCAGCCCGTGGTTCACGTGCAGCGCCGAGACCGCGTAGCCGAGCTCGCCCAGCGAGTGCCACAGCGCCGTGGAGTCGGCGCCGCCGGAGACGAGGGACGTGACCTGGCCCCCGGCCGGGATCAGCTCGTTGCGTCGAATGTGTTCCTCGACCATGGCGCGGAACCCCTCTGCGTTCATGGCCGCCAGCGTACTCGCGGACGGCCCGGTTGACTTGCCCGCCGCGCTGTAGGAAACTTGTCGCCCACGACAACCAGTGACGACACGGGGGGAGAAAGGGGCCCCTATGCCTCGTAAGTCACTGCTCGCTGCGGTGGTTGCCGTACTCGTCTCGTTGGCGCTCGCACCGTCGGCGGCAGCGGAGAAGCCGATCATCGAGCCTGCGCCGTTCGGGGAGTTCACCGGCCAGTACTGCGAGGACTTCCTCGTACGGGTCGCGGAAACGACGAACCGCGGCACGGCGAAGATCTTCTCCGACGGATCGGTGATCATCACCGGAACGCTGAACGTCGCTGTCACGAACCTCGAGACCGGAAAGACGATCTCACTGAACATCTCCGGCCCGGCGATGTTCAGCTCGGACGGGTCGACGCTCGTCGGTGTGGGGAAGTGGCTCTTCTTCGGTGAGGCCGGCTTCCTCGGCAGGCCAGGCCCCACGCTGGAGACATTCGACGGCAGGTTCACCATCGATCTCGGCACCGTCACCTTCGTGAGACGAACAGGGACCGTCGGCGAGCTCTGCGCCGCACTGACCTAAACGGGCTCTGAGGAGGGCGGCTCCCGGCCGCCCTCCTCACGCTTCACGCGGGGCCGCCGGTGCTCGAGGTATGCGGCGAGCATGAGCACGGCCCAACGCAAGACCCAAAGGGCGGCGGCGGCGAACAGGAGCCGCTTCACCGGTACACCGGGTCGCGCACCCAATCCTCGATCCGCTCGACGGCGTCGCGGAGACTGGGCTCGTAGAGGATGTGCGGCTCCGCCGGGGTCACGAGCGGCATCTTCGCCGAGGGCGACCTGCCGTCGGCCGCGGCGAGCGCGAAGGCGATCGGCAGCGAGTGGCAGACGACGAGGATCGTCTCCTCCACCCGGTCGAGCAGGAACCGGAAGCCGCGGGCGTACCGCTCGGCGATCGCCGCCCGCGCCTCGCCGTTTCCCGGCGGGACGGCGAGGGGACCGTGCGTGCCCGCCCACTTGCGGTACTCGGCGAGCGGCTTTCCCTCGAACGATCCGTAGAACGGGTCGTTGAGGTCCTTGACGACGATCCGCGGGATCGGCCGCCCGTCGAGGGCGAGGTCGGCGGTCTCGCGCGTCCGGCCGAACGCGGTCACGACGCAGAGGTCGATCGGTTCGCTCTCGAGCCGATCGTTGAGCCGGCGCGCCTGCAGGCGCCCCTCCTCGGTCAGCCCGACCACGACCGCCGGGTCGCCGTTGACGAGCCCGCGGGCCGAGTAGTCGCTCTCACCGTGCCGAACGAAGATCGCGCGTTCCATCTAGAACAGCACCGAACGGTAGGTGCCGACGCGGTCCATGCCGATCGCGTCGTAGACCCGGATCGCGGCCGGGTTGTCGGCCCGCACGAACAGGCAGACGCGCGGCACCCGCTCGAGCAGGAGCCGGACGAGATCGCGGAGCCCGCGCTGGGCGTAGCCCTTCCCGCGGACCTCCGGGTCGACCCACACCTGCTGGAGCTGGACGGCGTGCGGCGTCCAGGCCGACGCCTCGGCCTTGAAGAGGATCGTCCCGCGCTCGACCCAGATCCAGGAGCGCCGGTCCTCGATCTGCTGGAGCGTGCGACGGCGGAAGTTGTCGGCGTCGACCGCCATCGGGTCCAGGCCGAGCTCGCCGTGGTGCGTGGCCGCGCAGGCCGGGAGCAGAAGGCTGAAGTCGGCCCGGGTCGCTTCGCGGATCGCGGTGCCGCCCGGTTCGGGCGGCTCGGAGATCGCGAAGACCGGCTGGCCCGGCCGGTCGTCGCGCGGTACCGGCATCCGGTCGCGCACGGCCGCCCAGAGGTCGGCGACGGCGGCCTCGTTGCCGATGAACATCTTCGGCCGGGCCGCGGCCGCGACGTCGGCGAAAACCCGGCAGCCCCGGCCGGAGGGGACGAGGTTGGCGCCGACGTGGCAGAGCGCCGTGACCCGCTCGCCCGCCACCGCCGCGACGAGCCTTCCGGGGCCCCGCTGGGCCGCCTCCTCGAGGTACACGCGCTCGACGGGATCCTCGGCGCAGAACTCGAGGACCCGGTCGAGGGTGGGCTCGATCAGACGTGTCGCTTCAGAAACCAACAAACCCTTTACGGTGGTTTCAAACTCCGCTACTCTCTGTGCATGCTGCCCGATCCTGGGGACAGGGAACCGGCTCCCGAGCCACTGAGGATGGTCCAGGCCTTCGTCAACACCGTCGACGTCGAGAACGGGATCGAGGAGCTCGTCGATCCCGAGAGCCTCCACGAGGTGCTCACGCGCATCGGCGCGCTCGACGAGGGCGCCCCTCCGCTGAGCCGCGCCGACCTGCGCCGCGCCCTCGCCGTCCGGGAGGCGCTGCGCAACCTGCTCCACGCGAACGTCGGGCTCGCTCCCGATCCAGCGGCCTTCGAGCTGCTGGACCGCACCGGCGCGGCCGGCGCGCTCTCCGTCCGGTTCGGACGGGACGGCGTCTCGCGGCTGGAGGCGGAGGGCTCGGGTCTCAACGGCGCGCTCGGCCGGATCCTTGCGATCGTCTACTCCTCCATGGTTGCCGGAACCTGGCCGCGGCTGAAGGCCTGTCCCCGCGACGTGTGCGGCTGGATCTTCTACGACCGCTCGCGCAACTCGTCGTCCCGCTGGTGCGCGATGTCCGTCTGCGGGAACAGGACGAAGACGAAGCGCTTCCGGGCACAGGCGGCCTCGCGATGAGGGCGGTCCTTCGTTCCCCGCGGAAGCGGAGGCGGCTCGCGTACGCGGTCGTGATCCCCGCCGCGCTGGCCGGTCTCGTCGTCGCCGGCGTCGTCTTCCTGCCCGAGGCCCCGGAAGATCCCCCGGAGGTGTTCGGCACCCGGGACGCGGTCAACATCGCCGCCGGCGAGAAGCCGGTCCGGCTGACGCGCGCGGACCGGAAACTCGTCAACGAGGCGATCGACGTGCTCGTCAACGACGGCGTGAAGCGCGAGGACCCGGATGCCGTCTACGACATCTCGACGTCCACCCTGCGCAGCCAGGCGACGCGCGCGGAGTGGCGCAGGGGCGAGATACCGGTCTACCCGTACCCCGCGCTCGGCGAGAAGTTCCACGGCTGGACGATCAACTACTCCCAGCGCAACCACCTGAACGTGGACCTCCTCGTCATGCCGTCGCGCAACCGAGCCACACTCGGACCAGTCGCCCTGACCGTCGACCTGCGGAAGGTGCGCGACAGGTGGCTCGTCGACGGCGTCTTCCCCGTCGCCACCTTCGCCCCACTCCCGCCGCAGGGCAACCGTGGGCCGGTCATCTCCACGTACGACCTGGTGCCGGCCGCGGCCGGCTCGGCCCCGACCGGCGCGCGGAGCAGGCTCAGCTACGCCTACTTCGCGCTCCCGGCCGTCATCATCGGCGGCGGAATCTCAGTCATCGTGGGCTTCTTCGTGCTGCGGGCGGTCAGGGACCGGAAGGCCGAGCGTCGCTACGCGTCGCAACGCCGACTCCAGAGCCAATAGGCTCCCGCGCATGCCGATCCACGTCCGCGCCGAGCCCGGCGACTACGCCGAGGCGTGCCTGCTGCCGGGGGATCCCCTGCGTGCGAAGTACATCGCCGAGACGTTCTTCGACGACCCCGTGCAGCGGAACCAGGAACGCGGGATGCTCGGGTACACCGGAACCTTCGAGGGGAAGCCGGTCTCCGTGCAGGCGACCGGGATGGGCTGCCCGTCGGCCGCGATCGTGATGGAGGAGCTCGTGCAGCTCGGGGTGAAGCGCTTCCTGCGCGTCGGCACCTGCGGCGGGCTCCAGCCGGACATGGCGCTCGGCGACCTCGTCATCGCGATCACGGCCGTTGCGTCGGACCGCACGGTCGAGAAGCTCGTCAACTTCGAGCCGCACACGCCCACGGCGGACTTCGGGCTCGTCCACGGCGCCGTCCATGCCGCCAAGGAGATCGGCCACAACGTCCGGATCGGGCCGATCGTCTCGAGCGACCTCTTCTACAACCCCGACGACGGCCAGTACGCGCGCTGGTCCGAGCGCGGGATCCTCGCCGTGGAGATGGAAGCCGCGGTGCTGTTCACGATCGGCGCGCTCCGCAAGGTCGCCGCGGGCTGCCTACTCACGGTGAGCGACGTCGTCGTCGAGGGCGAGTTCGTCCGGATCTCCGACGAGGAGATGCGCCAGGCCGTCGACCAGATGATGGAGCTGGCGCTGCGGACGATCACGGCCTGAAGACCGCGCTCCTCGTCAATCCTGCGTCCGCGAACGGGAAGACGGGCAGGCGCTGGCCGGAGCTCGCACGCGCCGCTCACGCGGCCGGCCTGCGCGGCGAGGCGATCTTCTCCGAGCGCCCCGGCCAGCTCGGCGACCTCGCGCGGGAGGCGGTCGACGAGGGCGCCGAGCTGCTGGTCTTGTTCGGCGGCGACGGGACCGTCCACGAGGTGGTCAACGGGATCGCCGGCCGCGAGGGGGTCGAGCTCGCCGTCGTGCCACGCGGGACCGGCTGGGACTTCGCGCGCGGGCACGGCATCCCCAAGCGGCTCCGCGACGCATTGCGGATCGCGCTGGAGGGCCGGGCGCGCCCGTTCGACCTCGGCCGTGCCACGTACCGCGC
Organism: Gaiellaceae bacterium; assembly: GCA_035776735.1. GTDB lineage: Bacteria > Actinomycetota > Thermoleophilia > Gaiellales > Gaiellaceae > JACDAN01. The sequence continues at coordinate 4,877 of DASSSO010000021.1, forward strand.
CGACGGGCACGACGGCTCGGCGTGGTTCGCGAACGCAGGCAGCGTCGGAATGAGCGGCGCAGTCGCCGCGAGGGCGAACCGGACGACGAAGGCGCTCGGCGGGAAGGCGTCGTACCTGATCGCGCTCGGCGCCGTGTTCTCCCGCTGGAAGAACGTCGAGCTCGACGTCAAGGTCGACGGCGAGGAGCGGCGCGGGCTGATGGAGGACGTGATCGTCGCGCTCGGCCGCTACCAGGGGGGCGGGATGATGGTCACCCCCGACGCGGAGCCGGACGACGGCCTCTTCGACGTCCTGCTGATCAAGGACGCGACGCGGCTCGAGGTCGCCCGGGAGATCCCGCGGATCTACAAGGGGACGTTCCTCCCCCACCCCAAGGCGGAGGTCCTCCGCGGCACCGTCGTCGAGGTCACGGCACCCGAGCCGCTGCCGGTGCAGCTCGACGGCGAGCAACCGGGCACGGCGCCCGTGCGCTTCGAGATCGCGCCGGGCGCGATCCGCCTACGAGTCCCGGCCTAGGAGGGTTTCTTCCGAGGCGACGAGGTCTTCCGGGCCGCGGGTTTGGCCGTTGTCGCGCGGGACCGCGTGGTCTTCGGCTTCTTGAGCTCCGCGACCTGCTTCTCGAGCTTCGCCACCCGCTGCTCGAGCTCGTCGAGGCCGCGCATCTTCCGCTGGACGTCGTCCATCCGCTCGCGGAGTCCGGTGATCGAGTCGACGACCCGCGTCGTCGTCTGCGAGCCGGCCACGCGCGAGAACGCCTCCTCGCCGACGTCGGCGAGCCGGGTCAGGAGATCCTTCTGCTGCTTCGCCATCGCGGGAACCTTACCCGGCTGCGGGGGCTACACCTGCACCAGGACGGGAGTCCCCGTCGGGGCGAGGCGCCAGAGCCGCTTCACGGTCTCGTTGCTGACGCGGATGCAGCCGTTGGAGACGGCGAGCCCGAGCAGCGACGGCCGGTTGGTGCCGTGGATCGCCACCGGCCCGCCCTGCGGCCAGCCGTGCAGGACCTCGGAGAAGGCGGAGATGCCGATCGCGGCCCATCCGTACGGGCCCGAGGGGTTGTCCCGGAAGCGCTGGTTGACGTAGAAGCGGCCGGTCGGCGTCGGGGTCGCGCGGGCGCCGATCGCGACCTTCGCGCTCAGGACGGGTTTGCCGCGGTCGAAGACCGTCAGCCTCCGCGTCGAGAGGTCGACGACGACCCGCGCGCGCAGCGGGCGGAGCCTGACGTGGCGCGCGCGAACGTACCCGGTCTGCCCGTTCGGCTTCAGCGGCAACATCACGCGATACCAGGCGGCCTTGCAGCCGGCGCCGGCGACGGACTCGAGCGCGGCGAAGACGGTCGGGACGTTGTTGACGTTCAGGCGCCCGAAGCGGGCGAACGCGCGGCCGCCCGGCTTCCGGTGGACGTGGACGAGGCGGCGGACGTCGACGGCGTAGGAGCGGGTGGACGTGACGAGGCTCTTCGTGGTGCCCGCGGAGCAGACCGGCGCCGTCCGACCGGTTTTGGAAGCTTGTATGGAGCTTGTGAAGACGAGCGCCACGGCCAAACAACCACCCGTCGCTACCGTCGCAGGGAGTAGGCGGTCCAGCACGAACGTTTTGATCGTCATTTCGAGGGCATCAATTTAAGCGACAGAGCCGAACGGCCGAATGAAGGCAACAGTGAACATGCTCCGCAGGACACGAACACACCGGCATCACGAGGTCACGACCCACGTGATCCGGCAGCGGGCGGGCGTGCCGTACGAGGTCGAGCAGCGTGTCTGCCGTGATTGCCGCACGGTGATCGCGGAGCGCGCGCTCCGCCGCGCAGCGGCGTAAGCCACCCGCCGCGCCGGCAAAGCCGTCACGGCCTCGGTCGGCGCCGGCGCCTTAGCCACCGGCCGCGCCGGCAACGACGGGGACGCCGGCAAAGCCGGCATCCCCTCTCAACGGCATCGCAAGCGATGCCTCAGCGGCACGGCCTCGGCCGGCACCGCCGAGTCGGCGCCTTAGCCCAGCGCCCGAACGAGCGCCGTCAGCGTCTCGCCGGCAGCGCCATCGCTCTTGACGGCCGCGCGGTCGTCGAAGGACGTCGGCCCCTTGTTGACGATCGCGACCTCCCCGCCCGCCGCAAGCGTCTCCTCGGGGAGCAGCGAGACCGGCCAGACCTCGAGGGTCGACCCGACCACGAGCAGCAGGTCGGTCGAGCGCGCCAGCTCGTAGGCGCGGTCGATCGCCGGCTCGGGCAGCAGCTCGCCGAACATGACGACGTCCGGCTTCACCACCGCGCCGCAGCGCGTGCAGAGCGGCGCCTCGGAGCCCTCGAGCAGGCGCAGGAGCTCGTCGAGCCCGTACGAGGCCCCGCACCGGAGGCACGTCGAGCTGCGAATCGAGCCGTGCACCTCGGTGACATCGCGGCTCCCCGCCCGCTGGTGGAGCCCGTCGATGTTCTGCGTGACGACGGCGGTGATCCGGCCGGCGCGCTCGAGCTCGGCGAGCGCGAGGTGGCCCGCGTTCGGCTCGGCCTCGACGAGGACGCGGAGCCGGAGCGAGTAGAAGCTCCAGACCTTGAGCGGGTCGGCGCGGAACGCGTCGATCGTCGCGTACTCCGCGGGGTCGTACTGCGCCCAGATCCCCGTCGGAGAGCGGAAGTCGGGAATCCCGCTCTCGGTCGAGATCCCGGCGCCGGTCAGGACGACCGCCGGCCCGCGCCGGCGGAAGAGCTCTGCAATGCGCTGCACGCCCATCGCCGTAGAGTCTCGCCATCGACGGCTACCGCTTCCAGCTCGACGTCACCGTCCGCTTCGCCGAGACCGACGCGCAGGGCATCGCCCACCACGCCGCGTACCTCGTCTGGTTCGAGACCGCGCGGATCGAGTACCTCCGCCGGTTCGACGGCGGCTACCAGGGGCTTCGGGACACCGGCGTCGAGGCAACGACCTCCGAGGTCTACGTCCGGTACGTGCGGCCGGTGAGCTTCGACGACCGGCTCGCGATCCACACCCGCTGCAGCGAGCTCCGCGGGGCGCGCTTCCGGTTCGAGTACGCGGTCGAGCGCGACGGGGAGACGGTCGCCGAGGCCTGGACGGGCCACGCGTGCGTGGACGCGAGCACGCTCCGGCCGACGAGGGTGCCGGCCTGGCTGGTCGACGCGATTACTGCGGCGGAAGCGGCTGCTCCGCCGTAGGCTCGGCCGGCGGCGGCGGCGGAGGAGGCGGGTTCTTCTTCGGCTTCGGCTCGGGCGGCGGCGCGGGTCGCTTCTTCGTCCCGTACCGGACGAGCGTCGGCTCCGACCGGTAGTAGGACGACCACGTCGTGTCGTACAGGAGCTTGCCGCCCGCCGTGTACACGCGCCGCGTGACGGCGGTCTTCCGCGACGGCTCGCCCACCTCCTCCGTGACCGTCTCGCCGACCCAGATGTTCGGATCCGGGATGCGCTTGACGGCGGGCGCGCCGGTGACCTCCAGGGGCGCGGTCTCCACCTCGACGCGCCGGTCGACCGGCGTCCCGTAGAGGTTCACGGTCAGCTCGGTGCTGCCGACGAACGTGCGGAGGAGCAGCCACCTGTCGGTGTCGTTCTGGAACTTCAGGTCGAGATCGGGGTAGTTGACGGTGGCGTCACGGCCCTGGGGATAGTGCGAGATGTAGAGCGCGTGGTTCGTCCGCGAGGTGATCGAGAGGCCCGCCTCGAAAGCCGCGTTGAAGACGGTCGTCGAGACCTGGCAGACGCCGCCGCCGATTCCGTTCTGCAGCTCGCCGTTGATGATCACCGGCGCCTCGCGGAAGCCCCGCTCTGGCGAGCGCTCGCCGGTCGTCTGGTTGAAGGAGAACTCGGCGCCCGGGGGGATCAGCGCCCCGTCCACGAGCTGTGCGACGAGCCGGACGTTGTGCAGCCGGTTCGGGTCGCCGCCGTACGTCGTCGTGTAGCCGCCGACGAGCCCCGTGATCCCCATCGCCCTCGCCTCGCGTGTCGTCCGCTCCGGCGCTGCCTTCGCGACCACGAGGCGGGCGGTCCGGTCCGTCGGCGACAGCGCGGCCGCGAGAATCGCCTTCTTCGCGGCCTCGACGTCGAGCCGGAGGCCGGGCAGCGACGGCTTGACCGTCACCTCGCCGCCGGTCACGACGAACGCGGCGTCGCGCGGCGGCCGGCCGACGCTCCCGCCGAGCTTCTCGAAGTAGGCATCCGCCTTCGGGCCGCCGAGCGCGAGCGTGGTCGCGCCCTTCTCGGGGAGGTCGAGCAGCGTCGCGATCCGCCACCGCGGCATCCGCCAGCGCGTCTCCCCGCGGACCAGGCGGACGGGCCCGGAGACCGCCGTCCGCGCCTGCGCGAGCACCGGGGAGAGATCGGACGCGGTCACGTCGGGCTGGGTGATCTCGACCGGGAGGACGACAGGAGCCCGATCGAAGGCGACGAGCGCGCTCATCATCACGCGGGCGGCGGCCTCGCGGTCCAGCGTCCGCCCGGTCGCTCCGCGGACGAGCTGCGGCTGGATCCCCTTCAGCCTGAGCGCTGCCTGACGCTCGGGACGGTCGATTCGCCGCGCGAGCGTGTTGAGCCTGTACTCGAGCAACGCGTCGGACGCGCTGGCCGGCGGCGTGATGTCGCCGCCGAAGAACCGCTGCCCGAGGCGGCGCAGGCCACGAACCGGCCCGAAGCCGTCACCTTGGCTGCGGGCGGTCTCGACGGCTCCCTTCCAGTCGACCGCAAGCACCACCTCGTTGGGGCGGATCTTGAACTCGCGCGGGCCCGCGGTGAAGGTGACGGGCATGCGTCGCAGCTCCTCGTAGCGCTGCTCCAGCCGCCGCACGGCCTCGCCGGCCGTCAATCCGCCGACGGGCATGCCCGCGACGGTCGTTCCGGCGGGAAGCTTCTCGGGAGAGCCCGCGAAGATCAGCCCGAGCGCAAGCGCCCCGAGGACGAGTGCGACGGCGGCGACGAGGGACCACTGGAAGGCAAGCCGCCTTCGGGCAGCGCGCTTTCGGCGGAGATACACCGCCCGGGAACCGGCCTCCGCGTACAACGCCGCTCAGTCTACCCATGGGCCTGGTCGGCAAATTTCGCAATCTGCCGGGCTGCGATCTCCCTCTGGATCTCAGACGTTCCTTCGACAATCTGGAAGACCTTCGCGTCGCGCAACCACTTCTCGACGGGGTGGTCGCGCATAACGCCGGCGCCGCCGAGCACCTGCACCGCCTCGGTGGTCACCCGCATCGCCATGTCGGCCGCGTAGGCCTTCGCGTACGAGCCGAGCAGGCTCGCGTCCCCGCCGCGGTCGAGGGCCCCGCACGCGCGCCAGACGAGCAGCCGCGCGGCCTCGATCTCCATCCCCATGTCCGCGAGCTTGAAGGAGACGCCCTGGCGGGCGATCAGCGGGCGGCCGAACGTCTGCCGTTCCCCCGCGTACGCCGCGGCGTGCTCGAATGCCGCCCTGGCGAGGCCGACGGCGGCGGCAGCGACCTGCGGGCGCGAGGCCTGGAAGAAGTCGAGCGCGAGCTCCCAACCCTGCCCCTCGTCCCCGAGCAGCCGGTCGGCGGGGATTCGCGCCTCCTCCAGGACGAGCGAACCCGTGTACGAGGCCCGGAGGCCAAGCTTCGCCTCCTTCCGGCCGGCCGAGACCCCGGGATCGCCGCGCTCGACGAGGAAGGCCGAGACGCGGTCGTCGACCTTCGCGAAGACGACGGTCAGCTCGGCGACGCCGCCGTTCGTCAGGTAGCACTTCTCGCCGCTCATCACGTAGTCCTCGCCGTCCCGCCGGGCAGTCGCCCGCATCGCGGCGAGATCGGTCCCGGCGTGCGGCTCGGTGAAGCCGATGGCGGCGAGGACGCCCTCCTCCGACGCGAGCCGCCGGAGGTAGCGCTCCCGCTGCGCCTCGGTCCCGGCCTGCAGCAGCGGCCGCACCGGGAACATCGTCGCCTGGATCGTCGCGGCCAGCCCGGCGCAGCCCCACGAGAGCTCCTCGGCGACGAGCGCCGCGGTGACCGCGTCGACGCCTCCACCACCGTATTCGGCCGGGATCGCGTAGGAGGTGAGCCCGGCGCGCGCCGCCTTCGCGAGCAGGTCGGGCGGGAAGTCCTCCTTCTCGTCCCACTCCCGGGCGATCGGCCGCAGCTCCCGCTCCGCGAACTCGTGCGCGAGCCGCCGGAGCTCGCGCTGCTCGTCGGTGGGCTCGAAACCGATCATGCTGCTACTGCGAGCGCGTGGAGCCGCTCGATCGGGTCCCCGCGAAGCTCGAGCGGCTGCCAGTCGGTGCCGTCGAGGATGCGGCCGTCCGAGAGCGCCGCGAACAGCCGGCCGTCCGGCGAGAAGGCGAGCGCGTACGGCATGGCCGGGCCCGGGTCGGCGACCTCCTCCCAGGGCTCCTCGCCCTGCTTGCGGTAGATGCGGGCCTGCGCGTCGCGCCCGCCGTGCGCCGCGTATGGTCCGGTGCTCGCGCTCACGAACCAGACGCGGTGATCCGCCGGGGCGCAGGCGACCGACCAGGTGTAGTCCCTGTCGCGGCCGTCATCCGCGGGGGCCCAGGTCTGGCCGCCGTCGGCGCTCCAGGCCGAGCCGCCGCCGCCCGCCTCGTACGCGCGGCCGGGCTCGTGCGGGTGCCACGCGAGGGAGTGGACGTCGCGCTGCGCGCCGGGCCGATGGTCCTGCCAGGTCTCGCCGCCGTCCGTCGAGCGCATGAGCCCGCCGAGCTCGATGCCGACGAGCAGCAGGGCGGCGTCGTGCGGGCTGGGGGCGATCCAGCGGACGTGCGAGGTCCACGGTCTCGGCGGGAAGCTCCAGGTCGGGCGGGAGGGAAGCTCGAGCAGGGCGTCGAGCGCGCGCCAGGAGTCGCCGCCGTCGTCGCTCCGGAACAGCCGGCTCGGCTCGCAGCCCGCGTAGACCGCGCCGTCCGCGGCGGAGACGGCGACCGAGAAGACGTCCCGCTCCGGAAGCTCGACGTCCTCCCAGGTCTCGCCGGCGTCACGCGTCCGCCTGACGCCGTGTCCCCTCAGGCCGGCGAAGACCGTGTCCGGGTCGGTCGGGTCGACGGCGAGGCACTGCGCGGCGCTGCCCGGAAGGAAGACCTCGGCGCGCCACGCCCCGTTCGTCTCGTCGAGGCGAGCGACCGAATCGCCGGTGGCCGCCCACAGCCTCAAAGCTCTCTCCGGGACGACCACGCGTCCTCCGGGCTTGTCGGGTGAGTGCGCTGCAAGGACGCAGGGAGTGTCCATAGCAGTGCTATGGACACGACTGAGGACGCGGCAGCGTGCCATCCGGCGAGGTCGGAGGGCACGTGCTTCGTCTCGGAGAGAGCGTTCAAAACGTGAAGAGCTCGATGCCGCCGGAGACGTTCAGCTCGATCCCCGTGATGTAGCCGGCGAGGTCGGAGCACAGGAAGGCGATCGCGTTCGCGATGTCCTGCGGGTCGCCCGTGCGGCGAAGCGCCGTTCGCCTGACCATCCGCTCGTTCATCTCGGGGTTGCCGAAGTGAAACGCCTCGGTGCCGATGATGCCCGGGACGATCGCGTTCGCCGTGATCCCGTGGCGCGCCCCCTCGAGCGCCAGCGTCCTCGTCAGTCCGAGCAGCCCCGCCTTCGTCGTCGAGTAGCTCGCCTGCCCGAAGCCGCCGAGCGTCCCGGCCACGGAGGCCATGTTCACGATCCGGCCCCAGCCCCGGTCCTTCATGTGCGGCCAGACCGCGCGCGAGCAGTTGAAGGCGCCGGTGAGGTTGACCCGGAGGTCGCGCTCCCACAGCTCGGGCACCTGGTTCTCGAGCTGGCCGAGGTGGTCGAGCGTCCCGGCGTTGTTCACGAGGATGTCGACCGAGCCGAGCTCCTCCGCTGTGCGGGAGACGACGGCCTCCACCTGGGTTGCGTCGGTCACGTCGCACTTGAGCGCCAGCGACCGGCGGCCGAGCTGCCGGATCTCCTCGGCCGTCGCCTCGGTCCGGACGAGCCCCCCGGCCGCGGCGGCCTGCGCCAGCGGGCCGTACGCCTCCGCGGCCGAGTCGTCCGACTCGACGAGGATGTCCGCGATCACGACGTCGGCGCCGGCGCGCGCCAGCGTCAGCGCGTCGGCACGGCCGAGCCCGCGCGATCCGCCGGTGACGAGGGCGACGCGCCCCTCGAGGTCGATCTCAATCGCCACGCGGCAGGAAGATCTCACGGGCGATCACGAGCCGCTGGATCTGCGAGGTGCCCTCGTAGATCTGGAACAGCTTCGCGTCGCGCATGAGCTTCTCGACCGGGTACTCCTTGATGTAGCCGTAGCCGCCGAAGATCTGCACGGCGTCGGTCGTCACCTTCATCGCCGTGTCGGCCGCGAACCGCTTCGCGAAGGACGACTGGAGCGTCGCCCGCTTGCCCTGGTCGAGCAGCCATGCCGCCTGCCAGACGAGCAGGCGGGCCGCCTCGATCTCGGTCGCCATGTCGGCGACGAGGAAGTTCACGCCCTGGTTCATGGCGATCGGCTGGCCGAACTGCACCCGCGTCTTCGCGTACTCGACCGAGTAGTCGAACGCCGCCTGTGCGACCCCGACGGCTCCGGCCGCGGTTCCCGGGCGGGTGAAGTCGAGCGTCCTCATGGCGATCTTGAAGCCTTCCCCCTCTTCGCCGAGCCGGTTCTCGGCGGGCACCTTCACGTCGCCGAACGCGATCGCCGACGTGTCGGTCGCGCGCTGGCCCATCTTGTCGAGGTGCTTCTCGACGACGACGCCGTCGAGATCGGTGGGGACGACGAACGCCGAGAGGCCGCGGTGGCCCTTGCTCTTGTCCGTCGAGGCGAAGACGACGAGCCAATCGGCGTGGCCGGCGTTCGTGATGAACATCTTCGAGCCGTTGATGACGTACTCGTCGCCGTGCCGGACCGCTGTCGTCTGGATGCCGGAGACGTCGGAGCCGGCGTTCGGCTCCGTGAGGCCGAACGAGCAGAGGATCGGCGACTCGGAGAGCGGCGGAAGCCAGCGCGCCTTCTGGTCGTCGCTCCCGGCGAGCATCACCGGCGCCGCGCCGAGCGTGTTGGCGACGATCGAGACGGCGATCCCGGAGCAGCCCCAGGACAGCTCCTCGCCGATCAGCATCCCGTCGAACCCCGGCAGGCCGAGCCCGCCGTAGGCCTCGGGGATGTGCGGGTTCATCAGCCCGACCTCGTGCGCCTTCGCGACGACGTCGGCGGGGTGGGTCTGGTGCTCGTCGTACTCGGCGGCCTTCGGGCGGATCTCCTTCTCGGCGAACTCGTGCGCCAGCCGGCGCAGCTCGCGCTGCTCGTCGCTGAGCGCGAAGGAGATCCCGGTGCTCGTGGCCAGTGCTTCTTCGATCGCGGTCATGGGCGCCATCCTCGGATTGACTGACTAGTCAATCAAGATTGTACTCCCGTTCGCGACCCGTACACTCTCGCCCGGCATGGACTTCGAGCTCACCGACGAGCAGCGGCTGATCCAGGACACGGTCCGCGACTTCGTGGACCGCAAGGTGCTCCCGAACGCCGTCGAGAACGACATCGAGCACAGGCTCGACATGAGCGTCATCCAGGGAATGGCCGAGCTCGGGCTGTTGGGGATCGTGATCCCCGAGGAGTACGGCGGCGCCGGCCTCGACTTCGTCGCCGAGGCGCTCTCCTGCGAGGAGATCGAGCGCGGCGAGGCCGCCTTCCGGACGCTGATCTCCGTCCACGTCGGCCTCAACTCGCTCTCGCTGCTCCGGTACGCGAGCGAGGAGCAGAAGCAGCGCTACCTCGTCCCGCAGGCGCGCGGCGAGAAGCTCGCCTGCTTCGGGCTGACCGAGCCGGCCGCCGGGTCCGACGTCGCCTCGATGCGGACGACCGCCCGGCGCGAGGGGGACACCTACGTCCTCAACGGCCAGAAGAACTGGATCTCGTACGCGTCGGTGGCCGACCACCAGCTCGTCTTCGCGAAGACGGACCCCGGCGCGAAGCACAAGGGGATCTCGGCTTTCATCGTCGAGCGCGGCTGGAAGGGCGTCTCGACACGGGACACCGAGCACAAGCTCGGCGTCTGGGCCGGATCGACGGGCGAGCTCTTCTTCGAGAACGTCGAGGTTCCTGCCGAGAACCTCGTCGGCGAGGAGGGCCAAGGCTTCGAGATCGCGATGTACGGGCTCGACCAGGGCCGCTTCACGGTCGCCGCCGGCGCGTGCGGCGTGATCCGGGCCTGCCTCGAGCGGTCGGTGGAGTACGCGCGCGAGCGGGAGACCTTCGGGCAGCCGATCGGCAAGTACCAGTTCGTCCAGGACATGATCGCCGAGATGGTGCTCGGCTACGAGACGTCGAAGCTGCTCGTCATGCAGGCGGCGTGGATGAAGAACGAGGGCCGGCGCAACACACGCGAGACCTCCCTCGCGAAGTGGCACGCGACCGAGTCGGCGTTCAAGGCGGCGCACCTGGCGATCCAGGTGCACGGCGCCTACGGGTACTCGGCCGAGTACGGGATCGAGCGCTACTTCCGCAACGCACGGGCGCCGATCATCTACGAGGGCACGACGCAGATCCACAAGCTGATGCAGGCCGAGCACGCGCTCGGCTTCCGGCGCCTGAACGGCCGTGACGGCGACGTCTCGCCGCTCTGCTCGTGGGCGCCGGCGCTCTCCGGCGTGCACCGCGCGGCCGGCCCAGTGCCGACCGGCGCCTGAGCCCTCCTACGAGGGCGGCCCGGCGTCCCAGGCCCGGCGGGCGGCCGACCCGAGCCAACGGCCCTCGGGCTCGACGAGGTCGACGGAGACGATCGCGTCGGGCCGGATGAACCGGCCGTCGAAGAACGGCCAGCTCTCCGAGGAGATCTGCTCGACGACGTTCTTCGCGTGCTCCTTCGCGTCCGAGCTGGAGTGGAAAGTGCCGATGTCGAGCCGGGCGCCGTCGACGAGGCGGAGCGCGACCGACCAGATGAGCACCATCTCGCCCTCCTGCTCCGGCGCCGCGGGCGGCGGTGCGGGCGCCGGGGTCTCGGCGACGGGCTCGGGTACGAACGTCTGCTCGGGGACCGGAGCCGGCTCCGCCGTCGCCACCGGCTGCGCAGGGACTTCGGCCTCGACGGGCGTGAACGAGATCGCGACCGGCTCGGGAGCGACCTGAGGGACAGCCGGCGTTTCGAAGACCGGCTCCTGCTGGGCCACCGGTTCCGGCTGGGCGACCGGTTCCGGCTGGGCGACCGCCTGCGGGTGGACAACCGGCTGAGGCTGGAGAGCGGTCTCCGCCGTTCCGAGCCAGAGACCCTCGCCGTTGACCGGCTGCGGCTCCACGACGGGCTGGGGCTCGACCGGAGGCGGGGCGACCGGCGCCGTCGGCGTCTCCAGCGCGACGGACGCGACAGGAGCGACAGGAGCGGCGGGCGCGACGGGCTCCACGACGACGACGGGCGTCGCCGGCGCCGCGGCGGGAGCAGGCTCCGGAACCGGTGCGGCCTGCGGGACTGCGTACGCAGCCTCGATCTGGCGGTGCAGCGCATCCCGGGCGGCCACGACGAGGTGCGGCTCGCAGTTCAGCGCCCGGCGCACGTTCTCGACCACGAGGTCGTTCGACGGATCGGCGACGGCGACGACCGGCAGGCCGTCCTGGAAGCCGATCGGCAGGACGCTGTGGAGCCGGGCCTTCTCCACGGGCAGCAGCTGCACGGCGGCCGGGTCGATCGCGGCGGAGTCGAGCTGGACGAACGGCAGACCCTTCTGGCCGGCGAGCAGCCGGCCGAGGTCGGTCTCGGAGACGAGCCCGCGCTCGAGCAGCACCTCGCCGAGCCGCTTGCCGCGGTGCATCCCGTCCTGGAGCGCCTCCTCGAGCTGCTCCTCGGTCAGGAGTCCCTCCCGGAAGATCAGCGTCCCGAGCGGCACGTCGCGCATGTCGGAGACGGGGACCGGCGCCGCCGGCGTCTCGACCGGCGCCGCCACGGGCGCCTGGACGAGCGGCTCGACCGGAGCCGGTGGAGTGAGCGTCAGGGGCGTGAGGGGGACTTCCGGCGCGGGCGCGGGCGCCTGGCCGAGATTGGGATCTCCGAACTCCGCAGTAGACATGCCTTCCTCTCTCTGAAGCAGGTGTGGGCCGACCGGATCCGTATCGGCGGCCCAGTTGGGGGCGCCGTCACTCGAACGAGGGATGCCGGAGGGATCGTCAGACGAGAACACGGCTCAACTCCTCCAAGGACGTGATGCCCGCCGCGACCTTCGCGAGGCCGTCGTCCCAGAGCGTCCGCATGCCGCCTTCCATCGCGGCCCGCTCGATGTCCTCGCGGCTTGCGCGGGCGACGGCGAGCGACTCGAGCTCCTCCGTCATCACGAGCAGCTGGTAGACCCCGATCCGGCCGCGATAGCCGGAGTGGCCGCAGCGTGGGCAGCCGCGCTTGCGGTAGAACGCCGAGCCGTCAGAGGCGGCCGCGACCTCCGGGGAGACGCGGTTGCGAAGCAGCTCGTCGATCGACGGGCTGTACATCTCGCAACAGTGCGGGCACAGCTTCCGCGCCAGACGCTGAGCGAGCACGGCGGAGACCGCAGAGCCGGTGAGGAACGGCTCGACACCCATCTCGTTCAAGCGGGTGATCGCGCCCGGCGCGTCGTTCGTGTGCAGGGACGAGAGGACGAAGTGGCCGGTGAGCGCGGCCTCGATCGAGATCTTGGCCGTCTCCGTGTCGCGGATCTCGCCGACCATGACGACGTCGGGGTCGGCGCGGAGGATCGAGCGCAGCGCCGACGCGAAGGTGAGACCGGCCTTGATGTTGATCTGGATCTGGCTGACGCCCGGCAGGCGGTACTCCACGGGATCCTCGACCGTGACGATGTTGATCTCCGGCCGGTGGATCTCGGTGAGCGCCGAGTAAAGCGTCGTCGACTTGCCCGAGCCCGTCGGTCCCGTCACGAGCAGCGCGCCGCCCGGCTTGTTGATGATCTCCTGGAGCGTGTTCCGCATGCCCTCCTCGAGGCCGAGCTCCTCGAGCGTCGGGGCGGTCTTGGATTTGTCCAGGAGGCGCATGGCGATCTTCTCGCCGTCCACGGTCGGCAGGGTCGCGACGCGGATGTCGAGCAGCCGCCCGGCGGCTGCCGCGCTCAGCGAGATGCGCCCGTCCTGTGGTTTGCGCCGCTCGGCGATGTCGAGCTTGGCGAGCACCTTGAGACGTGTGATCACGCCCGCCGTCATCCGCTTGGGCACACGCTGCACCTCGTGCATGACGCCGTCTGTCCGGAACCGGACGACGAGCGCGTCGGCCTGGGGCTCGAAGTGGACGTCGGAGGCGCCCTCCTCGGCGGCCTGGAAGATGATCGAGTTGACGAGGCGGACGAGTGGAGCGTCCGAGATGCCGTCCTCGGCCTCGAGGTCGTCCGCCTCCTCTTCCTCCTCGGGGACGAGCTCGTCCTCCTCGCCTTCGAGCATCGCGCGGGCGCCGAAGGCCTCGGCCGCGCGTGCGAGCCGCTTCACCTCGGCGAGGATGTCCTCCTTCGAGGCGACGGCGAGCGCGAGTGGCAGGCGGGTCGCGAGCTTCAGCTCGTCGATCGCGTTCACGTTCTGCGGGTCCGCGATCGCGACCCGAAGGAGGCCGTTCTCGATCGCGTACGGGACCGCCACGATTCGTTCGAGGACGTGGAGCGGGATCTCCCTCGCCGCGTCGGCGGACACGCCGACCTCGAGCAGGTCGACGACCGGCATTCCGAAGCGGGCCGACAGCGCGCTCGCGACGCGCTCCGGCGCCGCGAGCCCCTCGTCGACGAGCGCTTGCGCAAACGAGCTGGTCTTGGCGGCGGATCGTGCGAGCGTGACGTCCGCGGGCGAGAGCAGGCCGGTCTGCTCGACAACGTCGGCGACCAGCTCCGAGACCGCGTTCACCGGGAACGCAGGCCGAAGCGGGCCCGCATCCGGGGGCCCGGTCTCCTCCGCCGCAGGAGCCCGCAGTTGAGCTGGCCGATCCAACTCCATAACCCGAACGAGGTAATCGGCAGGGGAGCGGAATCCCTTGAACCGATCACTCGCGCGAGGAATACCCGCGAGCGCCGTCGAGCCGATTTCGGACGGGAGAGAGTCTGGAGAGACACGGCGGGGCGGTCACGCCGCAAGCAGGAGGTCCACGCGTGACGCCGGAGACCTCGCCGGCAGCCCAGCGGGCCATACCCGCGACGAACCGCGAGAGCGAGCGCGGCCAGGCGCTCGTCATGGTCGTCCTCTTCCTCTTCGTCCTGCTCGGCACGGCGGCGATGGTGATCGACGTCGGCTACGCCTACTACGCGATCTTCATCGACATCGCGGCGGACATCGCCAAGGGCACGTCGGTGCTGATCGACAACGACGTCTCCTAGCCCCGGGCCGAACCGCCGGGCCGCTTCAGCCCAAGTAACACTGTGTTACTTGGCTTGGGCGGTGGGGGTTCGCCAGGGTCGCGGGAGCCGGCTAGCGCCGGCTCAGCGGGGGCACGCCGACCCCCGAGAGCTGATCGAGGATCGCGTCGGGCGGCCGCGCCCGGAAGGCCACGTCCACCAGGACGGACGCCGTGGTCGGGCCGCGGCGAACTCGGCGGGCCTGGTGGACCAGCTCGCGAACACGCTGGTAACTCGGCCTTGTGAGCTGAAGGCGCTCGGCCTCTGCGCCGACCCTCCGGCAGGTCTCGGCGATCGGAATCGACCGGTCGTCGAAGCGCACGATCGCCTCGACGAGTCTCGGCGAGATGCGAGGCGCGATGGTCGGCACGCCGTCAGTGTTCCTGCCGGCCGCGGCGGCAAATGCGCCGAGTCTGCTCCAACCGGGAGCCAAGTAACACAGTGTTACTAGCCCAGTCGGGCGCGCGGGTCGGCTCGAAGGCGCCGCGCCTCCCACCGGCCGGGCCGCTAGGTGAGGAAGCCGAGGTAGGCGTCGAGGATCGCGTCGCCCCAGAAGAGGGCGACGACCGAGCCCAGCGCCAGGAACGGGCCGAAGGGGATGCCCATCTTGCGGGCCTTCGAGCCGTGGCGGGCGAGGAGGAAGACGGCCGGGACGAGTGCGGCGACCATTCCGAACATCAGCGCGACGGACACCGTCTTCCCGAGGGCGGCGCCCATGAGGAGGGCGAGCTTGACGTCGCCCATCCCCATCCCGGCCGGGTAGGCGAGCACCGCCACGAACAAGAACCCCGAAGCGCCGAGCGCGGCGAGCGCCCACTCCGGGCTCGGCTCGAGCAGCGTCTGCGCGACGAGCACGATCGCGAACGCAGGCAGGACGATCCGGTTCGGGATGATCCGATGAGTGAGGTCGATGGCGGAGACGGCGACGAGCACCGCGCAGAAGAACGCGGAGACCACCATCTGGCCGCTCAAGCCAAACGCGAGCACACAGGCGGCGACGAGCAGCGCCGTGGCGAGCTCGACGGCGGGATAGAGCGGGCTGATCCGCTCGCCGCAGGCGCGGCACCGGCCGCGCAGCAGGAACCACGACAGCACGGGAACGTTGTCCCGCCAGCCGATCGGAGCCCGGCACGACATGCACGCCGACGCCGGCTGGACGATGGACGCCCGGCGCGGAACCCGAGCCGCGACGACGTTCAGGAAGCTGCCGAGCGCGAGACCCGGCGCAAGTGAGACTAGGGCCAGCTCCATCCCCGCCATCTATCGGGGCGGCACCGCGAAGTCTTTAGCCGGCGAACATCTGCGGCGGGTTCGGCTGTGCGTAGACGATCGGGTTGCCCGGCATCCCGGCCGGGACCGTCGTGATCGTCGGGAACTGGTCGTTCTGCACGTTGTTCGCGAGCTTGACGGTACGGCCGACGATCGGGCCGTCCGAGCGGGCGTTGTTGATGAAGGCGACGTCATAGGTCGCGAAAAGGCCACCCTGGAACTCCGCGTTGTTGTCGATGAGGATCCCGTTGCCCTCGCCGGCGACGCCGCCAGAACCGTTCGTGACGACCGTGAGCAGCTCGTTGTTCGGGTTCCAGCTCGCGAAGTCGCAGCTCGAGCCGGAGACGCCGCCACACAGCTTCGACGAGTTGTTGATGTAGAAGACGCCGGAGAGATACATCGTCGCCTGACCGTCGTACTTGTTCAGCGTTCCGTTCGTGACGCTGGCGCTGCCGTCGATGAAGATCGTGCCCTTCAGGGTCAGCGTCTTCGTCGTCGCGTTCCAGATGATCATCCCGGACGCGTTCGAGTCGTCCCAGGTGACCGTCTGGCTCGAAACATGAGACGCAGCCGTGCTGCCGTTGACGCCCCGCTGCACGGTCCACGTCGTGGTGCCGAAGCCGCCGATGACGTTCATGTACTCGTCATCGATCCTGATTCGGAACGTCGTCGCCGGGAACCCCGCGGCCGAGGCGACCGTAAGCGTCGTCTGGCTCGCGTTCACCGCGCCGGCGAGCGTCGTGTTGGCGCCCGGGCCAACCCGGCAGGCGTATGAGCTCGCGGGCGTGAGCTCGAACGTCCCCACGCTCGTGTTCCAGTTCGGATAGTCGTTGTCGAAGGTCGGCGGCGTGCCGCTAGAGGCCGTGCAGCTCTGCGCCGGACCAGGGGCCGCGTCCTGGTACCAGGTCGACCAGTCGGCGGACGGCTCGGGGATGAGCGGCGCCACGTTGTTGACCCCGACGTCGCCGCCCGGCATGAGCTTCGAAAAGATGTTTCTGCTGTCCTGGTTGCCCGTGCATGGGGTCGCCCAGGATCCGACTCCGTACCGGCAGTTGCCTCCGACGTACGTCTCGACTCGGTTCGAGGTCGTGCCGACCGCGGCGTTGTTCGCGAGATCGAGGTTCCCCCGCACGATCAACGACTCGGACGTGATGGCGACGTTGTTGTCCAGGCAGAGGTTCCCGGCGACGTAGAACCGCGACTGCCCGCTCAAGTTGTTGTTCAGCGTCACGTCGCAGGTGCTTCCCGTCGCCCGCGCGTAGATGTAGTTCCAGGCCGGGTTGTTGTTGGTCTGCGTGTTGGTGGGAACGACCGGAACCTTGGCGACGAGCTTGCGTCGAACCTGTGCAACCCCGTTGCCCGTGGGGTTGTCGTACAGGCCGAGGCTCGTGATCGTCCACATCGCGGTCGAACGGTCGAGCGTGCCGTACCACTTGGCGGTCCCGCCTTCGTAGGCAGCGGACGACGCCGTGGCTTCGGTGGACGGAAGGAGACCGGAGTCGAGCGCATTGTTCGTCGGCAACGAGAGGACGGCCATGGCGTTGTTCAATCCGGCCTCGGCGAGCGAGAACGCCCGCTCGTCGTCCTTGCTGAACGCGCTGGAACGCGAGTTGGAGGTCGTGTAGACGAGCGTCGTCGTCCCGACGATCGAGAACACGGCGAGCACGCCCACCGCCATCACGAGGGCCATCCCGGTCTGTTCGTTCCAGCGTTTGAGCATCACCGCATGTGGGAGCCGCGCCGCAAAAGCGCCCCGCTGTCTCACTTCACGGGGAATCCGACCGCCTCGCTTCCCCCAAACGGGGGTCAAAGCCGCGTCGTGTTCCGGAGCACGACCTGTGTCTGCAGGCGCCAGACATGTTTCTTCCCGGCGCTCGGATCGACGGGGAGCTCGATTCGGAGCGTTCCGAGTTTCCCGGTCTGCGGAGCCGTGTAGTCGAAGACCTCGCCCGTCGTGATCCAGTCCGCCACCGTCACACCGCTCCGGCGGAGCCGGTATCGGTTCGTCGAGACGAGCTGCGTGTCGTAGACGATGTTCGCCTGCGAGCCGCCAGAGGTCGGGCACTGCGCGGGGAGCGTGACGGTGATCGACGAGGACGCTCCAGTCGGGGTGATCCCACTCGCGCAGTGGATCTCACGCCGCATCCTGTCCACGGCCAGGCGGGCGTGCTGCTGCGCCTGGAATCGCTCGTTCATCTGCAGCTCGGCGTTCGTCGCCTGTACGAAGAGCACGGTCAGGCCGGTGAGGACGGTCGTCAGGACCGCCGTGACCTGGAGGAGCTCGACCAGGGTGTAGCCCCGCTCGCAGGAGACGAGGCGGCCGATCCTCGTCATCGCGACTTCGCGCGCACGGCGGCGAGCGCGCGCCTCGCGGCGGCTTCGCTCTTCGCACCCAGCTTCCACTGCCGTTGCGCCTGCTCGTCGACCCGGATCAGGATCTCGAGCGCCTCGGCGCCGTGCCACCAGCCGAAGCGCGCGCCGGTGACGATCCACTCGTGCTGGAAGAGCCAGTAGCGGACGTTGGCGTTCGTCGGCTTCGGGTGGGCGCGGAGCCAGCGCTCGAGGCGCTCGGCGCGGGCGGGAAGCGGCATCTCGTCGAGCGGCTCGGCGGGCGCGCCGGCGACGTTGAACGCGGCCGGGCGGGCGGCGAGCTTCGGCTTCGGCCTGGGCTTCGGCTTCGCGGCGGGCTTCGGCTTCGGCTTCGCGACGGTCTTCGGCTTGGGCTTCGCCTTCGGCTTGGCAGCCGGCTTCGGCTTCGACGCCGGCTTGGCGCGGCCGGGGAGCTTCACGGCGGTGCCGTCGTAGGGCGATGCGTTCTCGGGCGTCCCCTCCTGCACATAGCTTCCGTTTCGCGAGAGCCCGAGCTCGATCGTGGGCATGCCCGTGTCCACGAGGCGCGTCCCGGCGGCGGGCGTTTGCGAGATGACAGTGTTCGCGGGATAGCCCTGCACGGGGCCGACCACGCGCCAGGCGAAGCCGGCCTCCTCGAGCGTGCCCTTCGCGAAGACGTACGCCTGGCCGCGGACGTCGGGCACGGAGACGAGCTCGGGCGCGGCGACGGTGACCTCGTTCGGGGTGGCCGTCGCGCCGAACTGGCTCTCGGCCGCGAAGGAGATCGTCGCCGTGCCCAGCACGAGGATCGCCGTGAGGGCGACGATGCGCGGGAACGCAGATGTCAGCCGGGCCGCCACAGCTACTCCCTTGTCGGCAGAACCCTCGGTCGACTTAAGGCGCCGACTCGGCGGCGCCGACCAGGGAGGCGATGCCGGCTTTGCCGGCGTCGCCGGGTTAAGAGCCGAGGGAGAACTGGATGACGCCGTCGGGGGATTCGTCCTCGACGACCTCGAACACCGGCTGGGCGACCACGGCGAAGACCGGCGCCGACATCAGCGGCGCGACGGGGTGCGGCTGGGTGTCCGTCGTCCCCTGCCAGCTGAACGCCGTGCCGGCGAACGAGCGGAACCACTCCTCGTGCTGCGGGTAGGTCAGCTCCGGGCCGGTCTGGAGATGGAGGTGCGGACCGGTCGAGTGGCCTGTCGAGCCGACGAGGCCGACGGCGGCCCCGGCGGCGAGCGCGGCCCCGGGCTGGACCGCCGGCTCGAGGAACGAGAGGTGGCAGTACGTCCACGTCCTGCCGTCACCTGTCAGCAGCGAGAACCCGATGCCGCAGTTCCCTTCGCCGAGCGGCCAGGCGTCCTCGACGACCCCGTCGGCCAATGCATAGAGCGGCGCGCCCATCGGGGCCGCGATGTCCGCGGCCGCGTAGTCGTGGTGGTCCTCGGCGACCGAGACGGCGGAGGGCCCGCCGCCGACCGGGAAGACGTAGCCGCCCGCGTACGAGGGCGTCGCGAACAGCGAGGAGGCCTGCGGGGCGAACGACGCCGTGGCGACGCCGGCCCGCGCCGCGTCGAGCGCGGCCTTGGCGTCGTCGAGGAGCTCCCGGCGCTCGGCGACGACCTGGCCCGCGGCGTGGGCGCGAATCCCGGCCTGCACGGCACGTCGCTCCAGGTCGAGCCGCGTCGAGAGCAGGGTGGTCCGGGCCGCGCGCGCGAGCAGCGCGCGCTCGGCCCGGCGTGCCGTCCGGGCCGCGGCCACGGCCCGGACGAGCTTGCGGTTCGCGCGGGCGACGTCCTTGCGGGCCTCGTCGAGCTTCACCTGCAGGCGGTCGAGGGAGAACGTGAGGACGCCGCCGCCGTTGCCGTACAGGGCGGCGAGGTCGAGCACGTCCCGCACGTACCAGTCGGCGTGGTTGTAGGCGAAGACGCCGCGGTAGAGGTCGGTACGCCCGCCGGCCGCCGCGAGGTAGCGCGCGGCGGAGAAGATCGCGTCCTCCGGCGCCCACGGGTCGGCGATCCCGTCGCCGTTCGCGTCCGTCCCCCACCGGAGCCAGGTCGAGGGCATGAACTGCATCCACCCGACGGCGCCCGCCGAGCTCGGGCCCATGTTGCGGCCGAAGTTCGACTCGATCTTGTTGATCGCGGCCAGGACCTGCCAGGGGATCCCGTACGCCGCTGCCGCCCGGTGCCAGAGCAAGCTGAGCTGCTGGAACGAGAGCCGGCGCGGAGCGACCGTCGAGACCGTCCAGCCGGGCGGGAGCAGCAGCGAGCCTTCGGCGTTCGGCACCTCGGCGCTCGGAAGCGCGGGCTGGGCGGGGGTCTGGCCCACGATCGTGAAGACGGGGCCCGAGGCCCCGGAGGCGCTCGCCGCACCGACCAGCGCGAGTGCGAGCGCGAGGATGGCCGCAGCGTGCTTCATGTGTCTACATCGGCTCGGGATGGGCGACGCGGAGCCCGGGGAGCGTCTCGCCCACGGGCACCTCGGCCCCGCGCAGCGGCCCTCCGACCGGATGCGGCGGCGGCTCCTCCGCCGCCCGCTGGTCGGCCGCCTGCTGCTTGAGCGCCCGCTCGAGCGCGACGAGGAAGTCGTGGCGGTTCGTGGACGCGTTGGCCGCGATCTCGCGGTCGACCTGGCCGGCGACGACGAGCTCGATCAGCGCCTTGCTGAACGTCTGCATCTCGAAGAACTCGCCCTCCTCGATCGCGTCGTGGATCTCGTCCGGCCGCGCCTCGCGGATCAGGTCGGCGATGCGCGCGTTGTTGACCATGACCTCGACGGCGGCGACCCGGCCGCCGCCCACCCGCGGGATCAGCCGCTGGCTGATCACGCCGCGAAGGACGCCGGCGAGGATCGAGCGGATCATCGGCTGCTTGACGGCCGGGAAGAACTCCGTCAGCCGGCCGAGGGTCTCGGCGGAGTCGATCGTGTGCATCGTCGAGAAGACGAGATGGCCGGACTCGGCGGCCTGGAGCGCGGTCTCGGCCGTCTCGGCGTCGCGGAGCTCGCCGATCAGGATCACGTCCGGGTCCTGCCGGAGGGCACGCCGGAGCGCCTGGTTGAAGGACTGCGTGTCGAGGCCGACCTCGCGCTGGTTGACGATGCACGCGAGGTCCTCGTGGAGGAACTCGATCGGGTCCTCGACCGTGACGATGTGCTGCCGCCGCGTCCGGTTGATGTGGCTGAGCATCGCCGCGAGCGTCGTCGTCTTGCCCGACCCCGTCGCGCCGGTGACGAGCACGAGGCCGCGGTGCTCCTCGGCGAGGCGGCCCACGCCCGGGGGGAGCTTGAGCATCTCGAAGTTCGGAATTTCGCGCGGGATGACGCGGAAGGCGAACGAGATCGCGCCGCGCTGCATGAAGCCGTTGACCCGGAAGCGGGTGAGGTCGTTGGCGGTGTACGAGATGTCGAGCTCGCCGCTCGCGCGGAAGTCCGCCTCCTTCTGGGGGTTCACCGCGGTCACGGCCGCGAGCACGGTGTCGAGATCCTGCGCTGTCAGCGCGTTCATGCCCTCGACCTGGAGGATCTGCCCGTCCTGCCGGATGGCCGGCGGCCGGCCGAACTTCAGGTGGACGTCGGTGGCGCCGCTCTGGTGGGCGCGTGTGAGGAGGAGGTCCAGGTCCATGCCGAGACCCGGCCTGCATCGGCAGTCTGCGGGCCTCGCTTTAGGTTGCCGAACCGCGCGAGCGTCTCGACCACCCGGAGCACCGCGCCGCCCACGCCGCCGACGTCCGCGGGCTCGTGCGCGTCCGCGCGCAGGAGCGCTTCGATCCCCCGCCAGGCGAGCGGGAAGCGCAGGAGCGTGAATGTCGCCCGCGGGAACCGCTCGAGCGCGGTCTTCGCGCGCCACGCCGCCGCCGCCTGGACGGCGAGCCTGCGCCGCAACTCCCCTGCATACAGGCTGAAATCGGCCCTCCGCCCGGCCAGGATGTCGAGCGCGTTCGCGGCCGCAAGCCCCGCGCTCAGGAACGCCTCGTAGATCCCGTCGCCCGACACGGGATCGACGAGACCGGCGGCGTCGCCGACGAGCGCCGTTCGCCCGCGGGCCGCGACCGCGTCCGGGCGCCGGAGCGGCAGGTGGTGCCCGCGGACGTTGCTGAGCGCCTCCGCCGGGATGCCGTGCTCCCGGCAGAGCCGGTGGAGCTCTCGGCGGAGCGCCGGGCCCTCCTCCCGCCACCCTCCCACGCCGACGTTGACGTGGTCGCGCTTCGGGAAGATCCAGCCGAACCCGCCCGGCACGATGCCGAACTCGATCGTCACGCGACCGGCGAAACGATCCATGTCGACCCGCGCGTTCCCTTCGAGCGCGACGGTGCGGAGGTGGTCGTCCAGCCCGGAGTTCCGCCCGGTCGTCCCGTTCGCTCCGTCCGCGCCGACGACGACGCGCGCCTCGATCCCGTCGGGCGCCGCGCCGTCGCGAAACTCCGCGCCCGCCTCCCGTGCCTGGTCGACGAGGAACGCGTCGAGCCGGCGCCGCTGCGTCATCCGGATCAGCGGCTCCCGCGTGCGGCGCGCGAAGCGCCACCCGTAGCGGAGCCGAAGGTCGAAGTCGTCGACCTCGTCTTCGACGACCGGCGCGATCGAGAACGGCAGGAGCCGCTCGGCTCGCACCGTGATCCCGCCGCCGCACGGCTTGTCGCGCGGGAAGCGCGCCTTGTCCGCGAGCAGGACTCGGGCGCCGCCGCGCGCGAGGTGGAAGGCGGTCAGCGACCCGGCCGGGCCGGCTCCGACGACGAGGGCGTCGAAGCGTTCCATCGCTACTATCTTCCTTCCCCTGGGGGTGTTCCCGAGTGGCCAAAGGGGACGGGCTGTAAACCCGTTGGCTCTGCCTTCGGAGGTTCGAATCCTCCCGCCCCCACTTCTCTCAGCCGGTAGATCCAGACGATCGGCAGCAGGACGAGGGCTGCGGCTCCGAAGGCGAGTGCCGCGACGCCGAGCCACTCGAGCACTGCACCGCCGAGCAGGGCGAGCGCGGCGCCGAGCAGCGCCGCGACGAGGTCGTTGAAGCCGAGCAGCTTCCCCCGCTCCGCCGGGATCGTCCGGTCGGCGAGTTGCGCGGTCGCGGCCACGAACGACACGTTCCACCCCAGCCCGAGGCCGAAGAGCAGGACGGCGGTCATGAAGACTCCCTCGAACAGCTGGATGCCGGCACAGGACACGGCCATCACCGTCAAGCCGGTGGCAAGCGCCCGCGTGCGTCCGATGCGGTCGATCACCGGCCCGATCACGAGCACGAGCGCGTACATGCCGAGCACGTGCGCGCCGATGATCGGGAAGATGAGGTGCTGCGCGTGGTGGCGGTGCTCGACCACGACGTAGCCCGTCAGGTTCATGACGGAGACCATCACGGCCATCGAGGCGAAGCCGGCGAGGAGCGACGGGATCACCCCTGGGCGCCGGACGATCTCCCGCAGCGGCGCCGCCGACTGCGGCGTCCCGTCCTCCGCGGGTGCGATCAGCTCGCCGATCCGCTTCGGGTCCGGGCGAACGTTGAGGGCGAGCACGACGGCGACGAGCGAGAGCACGCCGGCCCCCAGCCAGGGGATCGTGAGGACGCTCGCCTCGAGGTCCTCCTTGCCCGAGAAGATCGGGCTGAAGACCGCCGGGCCGAGGATCGCGCCGACGACGGCACCGCTCAGCACGTAGGCGATCCCGCGGGCCCGGCGTGTCGGCGGGTACATGTCGCCGGCCGCCGTGCGGATCAGGAGCGAGACGCCTCCGGACGAGCCGATGAGCGCGAAGCCGACGATCACCGGCACGGCCTGCTCGGTCGCGGTGCCCAGCGCGGTGAGCGCGCAGCCTGCGGCGCCGCCGATGAACCCGACGACGATAATCGGGACGCGGCCGTAGCGGTCCATCGCCCAGCCGGCCGGGAACGCGGTCAGCGCCGAGGCGGTGAGGAAGATCGCCGGCCCGAGCCCGAGCAGCGACTCGAACCCCGTGACCAGCACGAAGGTCAGGGACGAGACGGCCGCGACCAGCTGAAGCACGGCGGAGTTCACCGCCATGATCGCTCCGAGGAGGATCGTGTTCCGGCGGATCGGGAGCTCGGCGGCGGTCGCGGCCACGGGAGGATGATCGCAGCCGGACGTCTGGTAGAAGAGCCGCGTGCCGACGTTCCACGTCGTCCTGAGCCAGTCCGACGCATGGAGCGAGACGCACCTCCAGGTCGACACGATCGAGCCGTGGACGATCCGGCTGGACGGCCGCTCGTAGGCACGGGCGAGCCGCGGGCGCTCTGGACGGAGGTCCGCGGCGCCGGATCGCCGACCGTCGTGTTCGAGGCTGGCGGCGGGGAGGACTCGTCCGTCTGGGCCGACCTCGAACCGGAGGTGCGCCGCCGAGACGAGGTGCGGACGATCGTCTACGACCGCGCCGGCCTGGGCCGCAGCGCGCCTGCCCCGCCTCCCTACCGGATCGACGATGAGGCCGACGCGCTACGCCGCGAGCTCGACCGTCACGGGATCGCCGCTCCTATCGTCCTCGTCGCCCACTCCTACGGCGGCTTCATCGCGACGCTCGTCGCCGCTGAGGACCTCCGCATCGCCGGCGTCGTCCTCGTCGACGCCAATCTCGCGAGCTTCTTCGACGACGCGCAGATCGCGCGGCTCCACGAGACCTACCGGCCGCAGTTCGCGGCTCTCGAACAGCAGGCCCCCGAGCTCGCTCGCGTGATGATCCCGGTCATCGAGGCCTATCCCGCGACCGTCGAGCGGCTCCGGCAGGTCGACATCCCAGCCGCCACTCCGGTGATCGACATCGTGGCCGAGCGCACGTGGGTCGACACGCCGGAGGAGGTCGAGGCGATCCGCCGGGCCCACCGTGACTTCGTCGCCGCATCGCCACGGCGACGAGCCGTCCATGCGGAGGGAAGCGGACACCACGTCATGCGCGACCGGCCGGACGTCGTCCTCGGCGCAATCTCGGAGGTCATCGCCGACGTGCGGAACGATCAGTAACAGGCCGCAACAAGGTTGCGGGTTCGACCGGGCGCGCCGGCTCGAGGAGTGAACGACGATCGAGTCCGGTCGAACCGAGGAGGAATCGTGCGCACGGGTCTTGTCTTTGTCACTGCTCTCGCTCTGCTGGGCGCCGCGGCCGCTTGGGCGGTCTTCGGGTCCGACGGAGGCGGGCCGTCGCCCACTTATGTCTCGGAGCACCCGGTCGACGTGCCGGCCGCGGCGCGGACCGTGCTCGTCTCCGCGGCCATGCCGGCGCCGTCCGAGACGCCGGACCGGCTGTCGGCCAGGCTCGAGCGCGGCACGATGCCGACGGGCCCGACGAGCGCCGAGGTGATGACGGACACGGACTGCACCCCCGACGCGCGGATGATCTCGCGCTGCCGCAACGAGCTCCGGCTCGCCGACGGGACGACCATCGTCCTGCGTCATCCCCACGACATGCGGACGATCCCGTGCCTCGCCCCGGGCGAGCGGGTGAGCCTGGTCCCGGCGGTGTGAGCCGGCGAAGCGCGCGGCTACAATCGAGTCCGCGCCCTCTTAGCTCAGTTGGTAGAGCACCTCCATGGTAAGGAGGGGGTCGACGGTTCGAGTCCGTCAGAGGGCTCTGCAAAGTCCCAGCAAATGTCGGCTTTCTATTCTCGCTTGACTTGCACGAGCCCCAGTTTGCGCAGGATATGGAGCCGTTTATGGAGCTTTCAGGTTCCGGAAGCCACTTTGTAGCGCCGTGCCATCAGGCCAATCGTAGGGAGCGGGTCGTCGACGTCCCGGGCTCGCCGTTCTAGCCCCCGGTGATCTCGATGCCCGCGCCGAGACTCCGGCGGGGCGTCTGGCGCCAGGGTCGACGCGACCCTCTCGATGACATCCTGCGAGCTGGCGAAAACGTAATCCTTGTCCCCACACTCAGGTGCGGCTGTTGAAGTGGTCGACGGCTCGCTCTAACACTGCAGCGTCCCTGGAACCAGTCGACGTGCGAGGCCAGGACGAGACGCTTGCGACTCAATGCCATCGTCACCTCGACGTCCGGCGTCAGGTAGCCGGGTCCGCATATAGCTTGGGGTTGCTGGCTGTAGACGACGATCGGGTTGTCGGAGATAACGAACCCCGAGCCCGGCGGGGCGCCGATCACCATCCAGCTATCCGCTCGAGATCGGGATCGACGGTTCCGCCCCCATAGCCGCGAGACCCACAGGTCACACGGAGCGCACCCAGGACGCTACGCAGGAGGCTCTGCGCGAGCAATCCGTAGCCTGAGGAGCTTCGTGCGGGGCATGGACCTGCGCTGCATGCTCAACGCCGCCCATGACGAGCGCCGCCAGGCCTCGTTCGACTGTGGATCGTTGTGTCATCGCTCTCTCGGCAGTCGTTGACACCGAGGTATGAAGACGGACGATGGAGCTCGAGGCCTACCTTCAGCACCGTCTCGCGGCCGCGGCCCAGGGCCGAGCCGGTCTCCGCCCACGTTCGGCTCGATTGCGTGTCCCGAGGGATTCCCGACTGAGAGCACTCCGATTCTGGACCAGTCGACAATCTCCTTCGATCCTGCGAGCGGCACGACCCAACTCGTAGCCGTGGAGGGCTTTGCGAGTGACTCTGTCGCTCGAGTTGGTGTCGTAGACGCCTCTGGCACGATTACTTACGCGAAGGTGCAGGGCAACCTATATCGGCTCACGAAGTTGCCTGACACTGCAGCAAAGGAGATCGCAGCGTTTGACTCCTCGGGAGCGAAGATAATCTCAATCGACGTCGCCCGCGGCTAGTCAAATTGGAGTGAGTCCCGCTGCTCAAGGTGGGTGGCGGGACTCGTCTCCTACAGGTATCGAGGCCGAACGGCTCGCCGCCAAAGCGGGCGCCGAGCACCACGTCGGCTACGAACTAACGCAAGCGGGGTCGCGCCTTGTTGATGTGCGGGCTCGGAAAGCGGGTGGCCGCCGTTATCAGGCTGTCCTCAGTGCGCAAGCAGACCTCTTGACTGCGGATTACCGGCGCTACTAGATCGCTGCTACCTCTTCGGCGGTAACGGCAGCGACAGACGCGACCCTCGGAACCGTCAGATCAGGATGAAAGATCATCGTTTCGGAACCCGCGTAGCGTCGCCCCGCCGTGTAGGTCAGCGAGTACCTACTCGACCTAAAGCCGCTGTACAGCTTCCTGATCTCTGGCGCGGCGTCGTACGAAACGATCCACGGCACGTTTAGCTGACGGACCAGCTGCGAGATCTCTTCATGGTGCTCGTGTTCGTAGAAGTTCTCGTAGAGATTCGATCCCTTCACGTAGTAGGGCGGATCTAGGTAGAGAAAACAATCGTCGCCGATCGCCGGGAGATTCTCGACGAGGTAGTCCCGAGCATCGACGCGAGTCAAAGTGATGCGTGATCGGAAACGCCCGATCCGGCGAATTCGTCGTACCAGCTCTTCGCGATTGAAGCGCGCGTCGATCTTCCATGTGCCGTTCTGGTTGCGGCCTCCGATGATCCCACTCCCCCAGATGATCCCGGATCGCGACGTGCGGTTCAGGAAGAACGTCGAGAAAGCCAAGTCGAAATCGCTTGCGTGCGGATCAGATTGGACGGCACGCTGTCGATCCCATTCATCAATGTCGGAGCGCGCGTCGGTGATCCTCTCGCAGAGAGATTCTGTGTCGTAGAGCACACACTGCCAGAACGCGAACACGCTTCGGTTGAGATCGTTGATGTGGATGTGACTCGCGTACTCCTCGAACAGGAGGCTGAGCGCGACGCTCGCGCCACCAGCGTAAGGCTCCACGTACTCGGCTCCGATGAGGCGGTTACGCGCCATCACGAGCTTCACGAAGTTTGCGAGCCTCGCCTTTCCACCCGGGTAACGAAGCGGGGATGGGTAGCGCTCGACTTCGGCTACGGCCAAATCTTCTCCATCAGCGGCGTGAGCTCGTCCCAAGTCGTGTACAAGTCAATAGCCTTGGGATAGACGTACTGGTTGTGGACGTACTGGTTGAACGTCGGAACAGTTGCGGCCACTATCGTCATCCTCCCGTCTGCATAGCTGTCCATAGCTGTCGCCAGCTGGGCGGAGATCTTGTGGCGGGACTTGAGGTCTTTGACGACAACCTTGAGTCGCTTCACAAGGGGTAAGCTCCGCATCTGCGCGTCCGTCATCAGCTTTCGGTCCTCGATGAAGTGGTCAACGCTGAGCTCGATGAACACACGCAGCAGGACCGAACACGCGTTGGGGTACCGCTCAGCGTTGAGGGACGAGAGCTCGACGTAGATGCTGTTGATCCGCGGCGGCGTCACATTCAGCTTCGCCGCCTCTGGAACGACGGTCGTCCGGGGGCGCGGCTTCGTCTTTGCTCTGGTCTGCGGCTTGACGGGTGCTGGCTTTGCTTTGCCCGTCGTCAGATCGTCGAGGAGAACGGGCTGTTTCAGAGCTTTCGACTTCTTCGGGAAGAGCCGAGCCGGAAGGCCGTCTATGTAGTTCTTGGCGTCGTCAGCGCGGTAGATGTCGCGGACGGCGATCTTCTGTGTCTTCAGATCCTCAACGACTCTAGTGAGAGCGGGCACGATCTGATCCCTGGGATACAGCGCGACCAGCCGCCCGTCCTGGAGGTCGAGTCCGAGCTTCCCGCGAACGTGCGGTGTGAGGAGCCGGTCGAGATTCGTCAGGACGCCGACGTTCGACGTACGTGCACGCTCAGAGAGGCTGCCATGCGCCTCTACGAAGTCCAATACCTGCCCAGCTCGGTTCCGCTGACCTGAGTGGCGCGCCTGGAAGCGGTCCTTCTCTTCGGCGCCCCATTCCACCAAGCCTGCGCCGAGGTTCTGGCCAGTATGTCGAAGCTCGACCCAGTGGCGTGCCTCGTCTTCTGATGTAAAGAGAACGCAGTTAACGCGCTCGACCGGCTGAGCAGCGTATCGCTTCGCGAGCGCCGCGAGCTTCCTGTTCCTGCTCGGCGTAAAGGCGCTGGCGACCAAGGAGGGGCTCTCGAGCGCGCGGAGTGCCAGCACTCGGCGGTTCCCTTCCAACACGAGGTAGCGCTTGTGCCGATCACCGGTGGGGACGACGGCGACCAGCGTCGTGGGATCGGTGCCGTGTTCAACAATGTCCTGAGCCAATCTCAGGAGCGCGTCGCCTTGCCGAGCTGCAAGCTCACGTGCTGTCTCCTGCTGCGTCTGCTGCGTCTCGATCAGTCGAGGGTTCTCGACATCGAGCAGAAGATCGGCTAGCGGAATCTCGACGATTTCGGGCACGGCCTAACCTAAACGGGCCGAGCGTTCGTTGACAAGTGCGGACGGAGCATCGCTGAAGATGCCTTCGGCCTCGCGCGATCGATGGGCAGCCAACAGCATGACCGGTTATCGGTTAGACCTCGGACCTCCCTCTTCGTCCGATCAGGTTGCCTCGCAAGCAGCGAAGTGCCACTCACCCTTCTAGTGTGTTCACAGCAATGCCTTGTACTCAGGCGAGGGCTTCCTCAATCATCACCACTTCGGGCGAGACTTTCATTCCCGAGCGGAGCACGCAGGCAGTGCCCGCGAGCGCGGTCATCAACGACCAAAGGGTTAGCGGCCATTGAGGAAGAGGTTCACGACGACTGCCAGTATCCAGACCACGAGCAGCGCATTCAGCGCGAGCCCCGCGGTGAGCGCGAGCCCCTTTCGCCCACCCCAAAAAAAGAACACGAGCCCGACCACGAATGTCACCGGAGCGAGCAGGACGAAGCGGAAATCGACAATCGTGAGCGCGAGAACGACAACGCCCACAACGAGTGGGATCAAGTGTAGTCGGCGGGTTCGTGGAGCCGCCGCGCCGGCTTCTGAGATTTGCGTCATTGCTCCCGCCAAAAGATCGCCGCTCGCGGGGAGGAGACGATTTCGGCATCGCCCCGTTTTGTCATGCCCGACATTCGAGGGTACCAGTCATGGCTCCCTGGGCTGGCGGCGGCAGTGCGGCTTTGCGCTCGACACTGGGGTTCCCGACCTTGCCGGCGTTGACCGAGAGGAGTTCGTCGGCAAGCGTGAACAGCTGCTCCTCGCTGCGCGCAAAGAGGACGATCGTCGAGTCGCCGCTGTAGATCTCGAGCATGGTGTCGTCCTTGAAGAACGCGGATGGAACACCCCGCACGGTGACCGGCTCCGGATGGATGTCGCCCGCCAGGCTCGCTCCCTCGTAGGAATGGAGGTTGCGCTCGCATGCTGGCCACACCTGTACCTGCGCCATGTTGTCGCAGTCGATGCCGAACTCGTCATATGCGCAGCCCGACGCGTAGATGAAGTTGACCCAGTCAGCGCGCTTCGGAACGGCAGCATTGGCGGGGATTCTCGGGTTGGCGGCGTCAAGCCGGCGCGTGACAGCGACGAGCGGCATCCCGCCAAAGGAAGGCCCGGGCGCGTACAGCCCATAGCGATCGAACGCGGCGGCCTTCCCGTACGAGAAGTTCCCCTTGAAGACGACCTTATCCGGACGTTGTAGTTCCGCCGTCTGGCCCGGACGAGCGAGGACCACGGCCATCAGGATTACGAACGCCGAGGCGAGTGCCCCGACTAGTACCCATCGCAACGAGCTCATGTCTCCTCCTCAGCGATCAGTGGCCGTGTGAGATCTTGATGTAGTAGACGACGCCGTTGCTGCCCGCCAGGTCCCCATCGCACTGCGGAAACTCCTGCGTGTTTCCCCAGAAGTTGATCTCGTAGACGTGTCCTGCCGGCGCGAAGCCATCGAGAATGTGCTCTCTACCCTGGTCGAACCCGCTCGGCAGGCCGCCCTGCGTCTCCACCCCGCCCTTGTCGACTGCATGATTCCCCGGCCAGCAGCCACTGAAGTACTGGTTCACCCAGTCCTCGTGGTGGGGGGTGCTCTGCGTCGTGGTGCCATAGGTCGCGTGTGTTGTGGTTGACTGCCGCCCGCGGATGTGGAAACGCGTACAGGCGATTAGCGAGCAGCTCGACTTGTCGACAGTCTGCGCGAGGCACGCGCCGTTGTAGCCGAAGTCCTGGCCGTTCGGGCTTGCGCCAGCGTCCAAGTCGGTGTGCGCGTTGATGTTTTGGTTGACCCGATCGGTCGTCGCTAGGTTCCAGAAGATGATCGTCACCGGGTCGACCCGGTTCTCGGTCGTACAAGAGCCATTCTTGAAGCTGTAGTGGAGCGTGCTATTTATCGCGTGACTCGCTTGACCGGAGTGAACCGCCGCGAATAGCGCAGCGAGCACGACTACGGCCACAACGGCTAAGGCCGCGAGGTAGCGCACTTCTTACCTCCTGTTCTGACGGCTTGTCGGCCGGAGGTCGACCAGGTGGCACGCTCTCATACTGCCCGGATTGTGTCAATGCCTTAACCGGGTGGTGACTTGCGCTCGCCAAGGGGTGTCAACGGTCCTGCGAGGTGCTTGAAGCAATCCTCCTGGCGCGTGGCGTCGAGCCGACCCACTCGGGGCGCCAAGACTCTAGCCCCCAGCGCTAGTCGTTTCTGCGCCGACTTGGAGGCTGATCCGTGGCGCTGAGCGGGTCTGGAGCCGTTTTATATGGAGCTTGCAGGGTTTTCGGAAGCTCCGTGCCAGCCGGATCGAATCACGCACTCACGTCGCACGCGCACTCCCCGACGAGGAAGTCGAAGTCCTCGACTACGGCCGGGGCGGGGCGACGCGCGCGACGCGCTACCGGCAACCGGATCGGTGCGCGAGGTCTACGGCCATTGCGGTCACCACGGAGGCAACGTCGTAACCGTGGATGCTCGCGAAGAGACTACGGCGTCCGCACGGCACGAGTGCTGCTGTGTGGCCCCCGTTCGGTCCGCCAGCGGGATACGGCGGAAACTCGTATATGGCCACCGTGTACCCGCTCATGGACCGACGCGAGACGAGGCGAGGCAGGCCCTTCACCTCGTTCTCAGCGTCGCCGAGCAGGTGGTAGCGGATCGCCTTCGTCGTTCCACCGCCCGCGATCCAGTGCAGATATCCCGGGCCGTTGTCGCCGTTGTTGAAGGTGATCGCCCAAGCAGAGGGTGAGTTGAGCAGCAGCCCCCAAAGCCCGGTGCGGCGGATGTAGCGGGTAGCCGGAATCAGGGTCGGACAAGTAACCCGAACCTGGGCTGCCTCTCGAGCTTGCTTGCATGCAGCGCTTACGATCGCCGGCTGCGCGCGAACAAGCCGAACGGCGCCGGCGTGGCGCGTAGCCACGCCGACGCTGGGGCTCGAAGCGATCGCCCCGCGCGCAAGTGGCCGTGGATCGACCGCCGTTTCAGTTGGGGCCGACTGTTCGGAACCCCGTGGATGGACACAACCCGACATGAGCGCGACGTTCAGAACCAAGAGGGCACCGACCATACTCCTCATAGATCTCATGTATCACGATGTTGCCACTAGCTCGAGACTCGCGGCAGTCTGTCGAGCGACATCCTGGAGTTCGACGGCGTCTGCGCTCGGCCCATCGCAGAGAACCGTGATGCCCGAAGCCGTGCGGACACGGGCGATCGAGATAGGCCCGTCACGGAGCGTTCCATCTTCGGCGAAAGCATCGTCGCGACGAAATATGACGCTCCAGGGAATCTTGCCTTGAGCAGCGTAGAACATCACGTGGTCACGGTTCAAGGCGTTCGTGGTTGGGTTGCCAGGAACTAGACGAGAGCGCAGAGCGACTCGCGGAATGCCGCTAGCGTCGAGTTCGACTTGCAAGCCGTTCAACAGAAGTCCCAGGAGCTCGCTCCGCGTTCCACCGACGTCTGGCCTTAGCTGCATCCATACTTGGAATGAGCCCAGATTCCACACCGGCATCACGGAGGCAGTGTCATCGACGCGCTCGTACACGTCGACATCTTGACCGCCTGAGTTCGCCTGAAAGACGTGTCGCCAACCGTCTCGAAAGGACTGATGGCTCGTGGGAGCCGCTTGAACCGCGAGTGCGGCCGCTGGGGTCACTCCGATCGAGGTGCTCGCCTGAAAGGAGCCCGAAGCGTCGGAAGGCACGGTCGCTCGAAACGTACGGCGGTCAAGAAACACCAATCGAATTCCGCGGTCCTAAGCCTCGGCCCAGCGAGTTACGACAAGCTTGCGCACGCGGCCAGCGGACGGCGGCTGTCAGCGCCGAGCGCGCGCAGCCCTTGCCGCGCTCAGCGGGTTGTTGCGGCAGTACCAGTTGACGCCGCTGCAGTTGCCGTCGCGACAGATCGGACGCTCCTTCGGATCCTTGACGCAGCGCGCGACCTCGTCGTTCAGCATCGTCGTGTCCTCTTTGTGGGCGAACGGCGCCCCGGCGAAGTCGTCGCCATCTAGTCGCTTCACCTTGGCCCCCTCGACCGCGACATCGGCGACGTAGACGCGCTGCGGATCGCCGCCCCACGCTTCGCGGATCAGCAGCACGACATCACCAACCGACAGGCGCGGGTTCTTGAGAAACGTAACGACCGAGGCGTAGTCCCTATTCGTCGCGAGGACGATCGTCGCGACCCCGATCGAGAGCAGCGTCCAAGCTCCTTGCGCGGTGTCGGAGTCCGCCGTAGAGGCGAGCATGCCGGGGACGGCAATGAGGGTGCCGGAGGCAAGGACGGTTGCGACGAGACGGTGGAAGTACCAAATGTTGGTCAGGCCGACCCAGCGCCCGTTTCGGGCAGTCTCGCAGGGCGCAGACCCCACGAGGCCGGCGAGGCTTGGGGTGATGTAGTACCAATCGATCAGGGCCGAGCCGTATACGGCACTGAAAAAGATCACGGCGCCGACCGCAAAAAAAACAACCTCGCGTTGCGTGAAGGTCAGCGCCGGGGCAAACCATGTGGCCACAGCACTCGCGAGTCCAACAAGGGCGGCCGCTGTCCACTGGGCGACGACACGGCGGTCGTCCCGGACGCGATGCGCCAGCGGATCGCGCTGTCGGCGGCGGGCGTAGACAAAGACATGCAAGACGGCGCCAGAGACCAGCAGCCCTATGCTGACCAGCGCTGCCAACATCGGATGGCCGACCAGGCTTGTCAGCGCCAAACCCAGGCCGAGAACAGTGGCGTAGGCACTGAGCGAGATGCGCGGCTCCACGTCGACAGTAAAGCGCTCGCCGCCCGTGGGGTGGGTGCAAAGAGGATCTGGCACCGCCGCTCGTACTCGTGGAGCGATCCGACAAGAGGTCGCGCCGCCGGGATCTCACCGGGACGGGAGTGACCGCAGCACTGTGTGCCCGAGCGCAGGTGCCGGTGCCGCATCGCGGCACATCACACTTGCGCAGATGACAGATCCGTTCGCCGCGACATGCCACTCCTGACAAGGAGTTCCTGGAATGGCGGCGTGAACATTGATCTTCGTTGACGAGTACTTGGAGGCAGCGGGAGGGACAACACTTGGGGAGTACAACCCGGCGGGAACGCACGCCGATCCCGACGAAAGCGCGCTTCGCTTCGGCGCTGAGCCAAGACGACCGCGTGGCGGTCGTCGGAAAACGGGAGGACATCGAGGGGCGCCAACAGAGGCACGGCGCGGAGCTTCGTTGGCGGGTGTTTCCCGCGTGCCGATGATCTTGTTCGTGCGCTCAGCGCTGAATTTCCGCAAGATGTGGAGCCGTCGATGGAGCTCTCAGGTCAGGAATGGAAGCACCAACCCTCACCTCTCCTGAACAAGCGACCAAGGTCACCTCGAGACTGGCGGGTCGGCGCCCAGACCCCGAACGCTCTCGGGGAGCCGTGCGGATCGGATTTCACGCGTTCGAACCGCTGTCGTATGCGTTGACTACGCTGTCTCCCGTCGCGATCCAGGCTAAACCGCCTCCTAGTGCGACCGCCGCCAGCGCAATCACGCCCTCCGCACCGTAGGCAGCCCAGAGAGGTTGAAAGTGATAGTCGGACCCGTGAGTCAACGTGAACGCGATCGCTAGTCCGCTCCCGAGACCGACGGTGTAGCAACACGCTGCCAAGATCGCGTGTCGCATGACGATCATCCGACGGAATCTGGCGGGCGCCATGCCGAGCCGAGGTAAGACCCGTGCCTCGCGACTCTGGGCAGTCACCGTGTCGGCCTGCGCAACGATCAGGGCGAGAACGATCGCGCCGCCCGCAAGAACGCCGATGAGCGAAAGCCAGCGCACGAACATTGGCAGCTGAATCCCCGTCCAGCTCCGTACATCGACGAGCGGTCTGGGGATCTCGCCTACCGTCGCCGCGGTGTAGATGCGCTCGGCGAGATCGCGATCAGGGTTCTGTGTTACGACAAGCGCCGCGTCCGGGATGTGTCGTCCTGGCGATCCGGCGGTGGGTGCGGACGGCTCGGGTGGGTGGTCATGCTCGCCGTTAGGGACGAGAGGATGATCGCGTCTCTGGTCGAGAGGGGCTGCTGGCTTGCTGGGGCTTTCGGTAGCCCCAACGAACTCGACGCCGCCGGGCGCGACACCGAGTTGTTGCTCCAGCGAGGCTGCCGCGGTTGTTCTTTCGCCGCTGCACGATGCCCGGATCAGGCGGGCTACAGCTTCGCAAGGTGCATGGACGCGCAATCCGTGGTCGGTTCGGGTGGCAGCAAAAATCTCGGCACCGCTCAGCGCCCGGTCGATGGCCTTGACATCACCGCTACGAGGCGCCGACCATCGGAGCATGGCCGCCTGCGTCGGTGGCGCCGGGCCGACGATCGGATCGCTGTGGCGTGCGTACAGGCCGGTCAGCGCGACGACCGTCCCAAGAACGACCCCGGCGACCGCGAATGGCCGCACGTCGCGATTTCCGACGCGCGCTAGCTGGCGCCCGGCGAGGAGGGCGAGCGGGCCGGGAAGCCGCACGACGACGCCGGCGACACCCGCCAGCAGCGCGGTGCAAACGAGAGGAATCGCAAGCAGCAGAGAGATTGCAGTGGCGCCCATCACAGGCTGCGCGAAAGCTGACTCCGCCGGAACCACGACGTAGGCGACCAGCGAGACGAGGGCGAGAGAAAAGATGAGCGCACGCGCGACGATGCGGAAGCGTCCCCTCCACCGCGCTGGAGCCGTGGGCCGCGGTGCTGACGCGCTCGTCTGCGCCGCCCGAACGCCGGCGACTGCGCTGACCAGGCCGATGACGAGGAGCAGCGTGCCGGCCGCGATGGCGAACTCCGTGAGCTCGACAGCCAGATCACCTTGGAATACGGGCCGGCCAACGATCGGGATCTCTCGCAGCCGACCCGAGATTGGAACGAACGTCGCCGCAGCAAACGCGATGCCGGGAATCGAGAGCATCAGCGTCTCCGCAGCAGCCAAGAACCCGGTAGCCGCCGGCGGCGCGCCGATCCACACCAGCGTGGCCGCGCGCTCCCGTCGGCGAAACGCACCCGCGGTCGCTGCGAGCCATGCCAGCAGCACACACGGAAGACCCACAGCGAGAAGAAGACCGAAGTACAAATCGATGCCGGGACGAAGCTCTGTCCTTGAGGCGAAGAAGATCGGAACGCGCTGGCCCTGTGAGTCACTGATCGCGAAGAGAATCGCGTTAGGATCGGAGCGGATGCTCCCAACTCTCTCCGGCCGAACATAGGCGATGAGCTCCGTCGGATCACGCAATGCCACACGCTCGATCAGCACCCGCCTCGCATAACGAGACGTTCCATCCGACTGTGCGAGCAAAAGCTCGTGAACAGCCGGCGACACGGCCGCATCCCCCGGAGCGAGGCCACGTGGCACTCCTGGAAGGTCCTGCAGCGCCGTTCCTCGAAGCGGCTCGACCCATGCGAGTAGAACTTCCTCCCCAGCGACGACGTCGGAACTGGGAAGCAGGGCAAAGTCTGCGTCTATTCGCTTCTGTACGAGCGATGCGGTTCGCACCTGGCTCTCACGGGCGACGAGCGTTTGTGCGAGACCCCAGAAGCTGGCTCCGGAGAGCGCGATCACCATCGCGAGCGCGACACACAAAGGAACGGCGACTAGTCTCCACCTGGCGGTTCTAGCGCCGCCCTTGACGAGTCCCCACGCAACACGCGCAAGGACAAGCGCCGAGGTCATCGCGTCCCGAGCCTCATACGACCAGTCGTGCCTGCTCGATGCGAATAGTTCGGTCAGCGAATGCGGCGATCACCGGATCGTGGGTTCCGACGAGGATGCCGCATCCCGTGGCTGCTGCGATCTCCCGAAAGAGCGATCCCACGGCACGCGAATTCTCCTCATCGAGCGCGCCGGTTGGCTCATCGGCGAGAACAAGCGCCGGACCGGGCGCGATCGCACGCGCGATTGCCGCACGCTGTGCCTCTCCGCCCGAAACCAGCTCGGGCCACTGCTCGCCATAACCGCTTAATCCCACGCGGTCGAGAGCCACGTGCGCTGCGACAGTCGCATCGTCCCTCGCCGCGCCCGCTAGCAAGAGTGGGAGCGCCACGTTCTCGGAGACGGTGAGTTCGGGGAGGAGTTCGGCGAACTGGAATACGAGGCCGATGTGTCGGAGCCTGTGTCGCGCGCGTGCCGACCCGCTCGCGCTACTGATCTCCTCGCCCGCGACCGCCACGACGCCAGCACGTGGGCGGACTATCCCTGCGGCGACGTTGATCAATGACGTCTTGCCGCTTCCCGAGCGACCGAGCATAACCACCACCTCGCCGCCCGCTACCTGCAGATCGCCCCCGGCAACGAGGACGCGCCCTGGGACTGCCACAGTCAAGTGACTAAGACGAAGCGCCGGTTGCGTCACGGTGCTTACCAGAGGTACCCGATCAAGAACGGGCCGGCGACTAGCCAAGTCCTGAGCCGCCGGCCCGCGGACGCTTACTAGTGGTATCTCCATGCGCCGCATCCGTCTTCTGCGAAAGCGTGGTCCTCACACGTTCGGAACTGCGTGATCTGCGAGATCCCTTGGCCATGCGTGCTTGACGAGCAGCCGGGTTGACTACCGTTCGCATCACTAACGGTGTTGTACTGCGAGTTTGCCCTGTAGTACCGGGCGTAGGCGCCATCACCGTCGGTTTCCTGATCACAGATCGTGACGCCCGTGGTGCTGTCGAAGTCGTACGAGTAGTTCGCACCGTAGTACGCGTACAGGTGGGCGAACGCAGTCGGCACCATGGTTACGGCCAACGCGACCACAGCAGCCAGCACAGCCGCACCGCACAGTGCCCGTCGGCCCGATCGCTGCAGGCGTTCGGGCGCGAGATCGTTACTCATCCTGAGGCTCCTTCCTCGACGGAAGTCATTAAGCGTTCCCTGAGCCGCAGCACGACTTGGACGACGCCGGAACGCATCACGCCGTCAGCCAACGCCAGTAGGAAATGAGGACAGGTGCTCCGTACGGGTGCGCGCGCGAACTGCGCGGCTGCGTAGAGACGACGAATCTTCGCCCATACCGCCAGCCCCAGGTGAGAGCCCCGAGCGAGTTCGCGATTTCTCCTACGGCTAGCAAGGGCTCCCAAGACATTGTCTCCTTGCTGCTGGCCGCATCAGCAAGCCTGGACTCGTACTCGGCGGGAACGCTAGCGCGCGCAGGTCATTCTGTCAACACGCTGCCGGGATTGTCATCACGGTCAGCCTACTTGGCAACTCGCGCGAGTCTCGCACCGACCGGGTCAAGCGACCGGGCGAACCGGATCAGCTCGGGGGCGGCAACGTGCTCCTGGACTGCGTGTTAGCGGTGTGAAGCGAAGATCGCGTACGTGTGCAGGTTGTGGAGCCCCGCGGCGCGAATCGGTCCCCGAAACCCTACTCGGAGAGTTTGGCCTCCGGCTCGATCGAGGAGCTAAGTCCGCGGGAAACGGCAAAGTCGCAGTCGACTGCGGAACCGGCCTCCTGGCGCTCGTGACGATCGACAGCTGGTAGCTGGGGGAGGTAATCGTCACAATCCTCGCCGCATGTGTGGGGCCCATCGCGGCGCGTGAATGGACCGCGGGTAGATAGCCCGCGGCCGCGAAAGGCCCCGCTTCCAAGCCTCTTCCGGTAGCGGGGACAGACTTGAACCCGCGACCTCCGGTCATGAGACGTTCGGATCTGGTCGGCTGCGCGCGGTACAGCTCGGTTGAGCCGCATCTGGTCGTGCACGGTCGAATCAGGTCATCTGACTTGGGCAAGAGTTCGGGACTTGTGCCAACTAGTGTGGCGTCAGGACAGACGCTGTCAGCCGCAGCACACACCCCGTCTCAGACAGCGACACGGACACGCTCAACCCGCTCTTGGCGCGACGCCATCGCGATCCGACTGAAAGTACGCGAGCCGCTCGAAAAGTTCAGGTGCGAGATGCTCGATGGTCTGGACATCCAACGCTGCACGGAGACATGCTGAGGCAAGCCGCGCTGCGGACGGGCCCAGGTGCAGCACACGACCGTTGACCCGGTTGATCATCACGGCGGGCGCGGTAGGCGAATCCGGTTCTACGTACGTGACGAACTGCTCAAGCGTGGCGCCTCCCGGCAACCCCGCGTGATCCCGCACGGCTGGTCCAATCCGGAACATATCATCCGCGGTCATGACCGACAACAGGCACAGAAGCGATTCCCGAGGTACCCAGTTCGTCGCCCGATAGTGAGGGATGCCCTCGGTTGCATCTCGCCAGAACAGTGCTCGCTCAGGAGTGACCCCCTCATCCACCTCATACTCGTAGTACACGTCCAGGTCGCGAGACCTGTTGGGCTTCAAGCGCACACCATAATCCAAGTAGTGGTGGAAGATTGGTGAATTGTGCTCGAGGGAGAAAGTCCCAGCGCCATACGAACTCACAATGTCTGCGTGCTCCACGATGAAGTCGATCGTTATCTGAGCATCCGCGTCCGTCTCCCCTGGAAATCCGAAGACGAGGAAGTTGTGCATCCAGATCCCCGAGTCCGTCGCATCTCGTAGGTTCGCGACGATCGTCGAGTAGGCGCTCCGCTTCTTCATCAGGTCGACACGCGCTCGGATGCCGACTCGAGTCCGACGTATAGCGAGCGACAGCCAGCGGCGTGGAATCGTTCGAAGTCCTCGCGCTTGTACGTTGGCTCGAACTTGATCAGACCGGTGAACGTCCATCCCGACTCGGCGTGCGGCGGGAACTGCTCTCCGATCGCCCGAAGCACCTTTGGTGGGATTGCCTCGTCATTGAAGGCGAAGTGACGGACGCCATACCTTTCGGCGAGCATGGTGACGGCCTCGAGGATGTCAATTGGCTTGTACGGAGCGTACTTTTCCCCGTACACCATCCCGTGGTGGCAGAACTCGCACTTGCCCCAGTAGCAGCCACGCGCGGATAGCAGCGGAAGGGTGATCTCCGGGGACATGTAGTGACCCAACGGCATGTCATCGAAGTCGGGCACCGGTAGCTCCCGTGGGCTGAGCGGATGAGCTGGCGTGGGCGCCTCGATCTGGCCATGCTCGTGGTAGACGACTCCTGGGACGTCGAGCGTCAGCGGAACGCGATTTCGAAGGTTCGACAGGAGGCGTTCGGTTGGCCGCTCTCCCTCGTTTCGAACAATCACGTCGAAGTAGCGACCGAACCAATCTGGCTTGAGTGCTCCGCGCTCGAAGATCCGCGAGAAGATCGTGCCGCCCACGATCACCGACGCATCCGTGTGCTCCTTGAGATACCGGCCGAAGAGAAGCGTGAAGTACAACTGCTCCTGGCCGATGCAAGAGAGCCCCACGACCTTAGGGTTCGCGGGAAGCACCTGACTTTCAATCGTCGCACGCACAAACGTGTCGAGGAGGTCGGGCGGATCGCTCAAGCGTCCTTCGAGCGCTTTCGCCTCCACGTTTCTCGAGAGAAACCGGCACTCGTACGGCGAAATGACGAAAGTCGTCGGCTACCTCTGAGATCGCTGCGAGGTACGTCTCGAAGGACTGTACGGCGAGGTAACTGCGAGCCGTATATCCCTCGGGGGATTCGAGCGCGCGCAGAGGCTCCCGCAGGCTATTCAGATCGTCTCGGAAGGCCGATACGCTCGAGAAGAGCGTTTCGTAAGCGGACCGTTCGGCCCGCGACCGAGTTGACTGCTGGACGCGCCGGGTCAGTTTGTCCGCGCACTCATCACTGAAGAGCCACTCGTAGAAGAGCACGTTGGCATCTAGAGACCGCACGTCGAACCCTCCGCGCTTGAGCCACGCCGACAGCGACGGCAGCGACAACGCCGGCTGGAACGGGCTCCACTGCGGGACAAAGATTATGAAAAGATCGCTCATCGATCTCCTTCCGTCAGCGTGGAACCAGATTCCTCGACACGCTCAGACGCTTGCGCCGCGGCTGCGCGGTAACCGTTTACTCCGCGCACAAAGCACGTTCGCTTCTAATCGAGCTCGCTACGACTGCCCTGATTCTGGTTTTGGTTGTCGTCAGCATGCAGAGGGCGCGCTCATTCTGTCAACGGCGAAGAGACTATGTGCTAGCCACCATCGGCGAGCCCGGCAGGCACGTATGGACTTCGCTCGAGCCACGGGCAGACGTGGTCGAGCCGACGCTGGCAAGTTCGGCCTGTGTTCCGCGCTCGATCCCTGACTGAAGCCCGTTCAGCTCGTCAGGTTCGGCCTCGGCACCTGCGCCGGCTCATAGGAACTCCGCGCCAGTCCATTGATCAGTGGCGCTCAGCAGTTTGATGTGCAGATATGTCCGCCTCGGGCGGAACAAGTGCCGCGGCTCTTGCACTCGTAGCCTTCGTGATCCGCAACGAGACCAAGGCCGAGTCCAAAACGCTCAAAGAGCGATCTGAACTCGAAGAAACTGAGCTCTCGTCCGACGCCACCGAAGTACGCTCCGGCCAGTCCGCCGTTGTTGAACTTGAGTGAACGCGTGAACTCAGCAACCGTCTCGGGAGAGCAACTCTTGAGGGGGTTGTCGCCGGATCGAGCTAGCTTCAACCAGTCCGCTTTCGTCCGAACGATCCGCGCTCGCGGGTTGACCATCAAATCCTTCCACTCCCTCTCGGTCTGGGCGATCCATCGGACATCAGCCTTCGGTTTCATCATCCGCTCCTCGCTCGGGTCGCCTTCACTCAGCTCGATGCTTGTAGAAGAGAAGTTGCACGGCCTTCTCCTCCGGCATCACCATCGCTATCCGGCATACAGCGTCCACGGTATGGGGAACGTGAGAGTTGAGCATCTGCGTCGTGACGTGCCAGTCAGCCCCTACGCCTTCAACCTCATCACGCAGCACAGCCAAGGGATCTCGGAGCAGTCTCTCGAAATATGGTGATGTGCTCTTCGCCTCACCCCAGTAGAGGCTCCAGGACTCTGCCTGGATGTCAGGCGAGACATCATCGATCTTCACCCATTCATTCTCCGGACGAGTCATTGCACACCTCCGTGTCCCGATGATCGTTGACCTAGTGTCATCATGCGCAGAAGTCGTGGTCAATGTCCAGCATCAGACGGCATGACTCATCCAGAGTCCGTCGCGCGCGCCGACGCGTCGGACATGCATGTGTTGACAATTCGATACGGTTCACGGAGCGACGGCTTGTCGCTGACTGGGCGGAAGGGCCATGCCGGGAGCGCTGTTTCAACTCCGTTCGGCTCTTTCGCCGAAAAAAGAAAGGAGTCGAGATGCCCAACGGCGGTCCCTGGCGGCAACGAAAGGGAGCACAGTACGACACGTGGCACTGGTGCCGCAACTGCTCCAACGACCCTAAAGAGAACTACGACGTGAGCTACAGCAAACCCACGTCCGGCGAACTCTGCGACGAGTGCAAGTCGAAGGAGGACAAGGGCGATTGCTCATAGGATGAGCAGGTCCGGAGGCAAGGGTTCCTCTGCGTAGCTTGCTATGGACGCGTCGAAGTGCCGACGGATAGGACGCTGAGGACTCCGGCGTGTGGCGGGTCAGCGGCTCGTCACACGCCGCTCATCCGGACTTACCCCGCGCGGGGCGATGGGTTCAGCGCCTGTCTAGATCTGATCGAGATGGCGCCGGCGAAAGGCTTCGATGAATTCCCCTAGCTCCGTCTCGCTGCGGAACTCCGGCTCGGGCACGGGTGGCGACTCGACACCATCGATCAACTCGGGCGACGGGCGCTCTCGATCGATCTGCACTGCGAGTTCGACCAAGCCCTGCTGAAACTCGTTGAGCTCAATCGTTCCATCGGGAGCGACGCCCTCGGCCCAGATCTCTGGCCCCTGAGCGGCGGGGATCGTCTCGGGCGCCGTCGGCAAGTCGACGGGTGGCAGCGGCTGGGGGCGAGACGCGAGCCTGGCGAAGCTGGTTGCCGCGCTGTCGCGGTCGGTGAGCGTCGCGTCGAAGTCGAAGAGTTCGCGCAGAGTCGCCGCTATCGAGGTGTGATCGAGAACCTCGTCGTGCACGGTCCCTGGCTCGATGCGGCTGGAGACAACGACCGCCGGCACACGCGGCCCGAGCAGATCAAAGGCAAAGCCGTACGTCGGGTCCCTCGCGCCGACGCGCGGCGGAACCGCAGCGGTCGGCGAGACGCGATCGAAGAAACCGCCGTGCTCGTCGTAGGTGATGACCAGCAGGCTCGTGCTCCAGATCTTGGCATTGCTCGCGAGAGCCATGTAGACCTCGCGGAGCAGGCGTTCACCGAGCGAGACGCTCGCGAGCGGGTGTTGGCTTGAGACCGCGCTTCCGAAGTGGCGCGGCTCGATGAACGAGTAGTTTGGGAGGCGCCCATCGCGCGCGTGCTCGAAGAACGAGCCGAGTCGGCTGAAGCGAAATCCGCCGTCGTGGAAGTGAAGCTCGGGGTATGCGGCAACCTGCGGGATGTCACCGGCGTAGATCTGCCAGCTGCGACCCGCGCTCGAGAGCACCTCGAAGATCGTTCGATTGTCGTAGAAACGGATCTCGTTTTCGACGAGGTCATCCGAGGTCGCCGCGTGT
The DNA here is from genome assembly GCA_035776735.1 of Gaiellaceae bacterium. Classification (GTDB taxonomy): domain Bacteria; phylum Actinomycetota; class Thermoleophilia; order Gaiellales; family Gaiellaceae; genus JACDAN01. The sequence continues at coordinate 48,370 of DASSSO010000021.1, forward strand.
GCGAACAGCCGATTCGGCCAGGTCTCGCTCGGCACTGAGCAATGCCAGCGCGAGCAGACCGCGTACTCGCGGGCAAGCGTCGATAGGACGGGAAGAAGCTCGGGTGTGTGGCAGCCGAGGACCTGCTTACCGGGAGCTTGCCGACGCTCCTGATAGTTCCAGGCAAAACCGCTGTTCGTCAGCTCGTACGGCGCCTGCCATGGTCCCGCGTTTGCGCTCAGCTGGCGCATGACGTCGGGATAGCCGTGCTTGGGATCGGCGTCGAGTCCTCCTTCCTCGTCGAGGGCGAAGGCGAGCGCGACCTCCGACGTGGGATCGCTCGGATTGATCGGGTTCGGAATGGGCTCCTCGGTCACAGGGACGAGCCCGCCGTAGTCGAGAAGACCCAGCATGTGGTCGAACGAGCGGTTCTCGAGCATGAGCACGACGACGTGCTCGATCGGGCCTGGCACCGGCATCAGTACGCGACGCTCGTCCGCTGAGGGAGCAATTAGCCCGCGATCTCGGTGCGCGAGTCAATCCGGCGGACGGCGGATTGACCGGCCGCCTCGGGTGCTGCGGGCATCGTGTCAGCCGCTTCCAGGAGCCCGAAGCGGAGTCCCGTGCGCGCGACGAGATCGGCGAGAGCGACCTGGTAGAGCTTGAAGGGCTCGAGCCCGAGCGACTCGACTTTCGCCTCGAGATCGTCCTGAGTCAGAACGTAGGCCTTTGCTTTGAGCACGCCGTCTTCGACGTAGCCGATGAGCTTCCAAAAGGAGCGTGGTACGAGCAGATCGCGGTAGGGAAAGTCGCTGTCCTTGAACAGTGGCCCAGCGAAGACGCTGATCTTCAGATTGTCGACGTCGACGTCCTCGAAGATGGCGTTCTCGAGTTCACCCCATAGACCGTGGAGACGCGACTGGTTGAAGTCGTCCAGCTGTGGGGTGATATTGGTGAAGAAAAAGGAGTCGATGTTGGCAGCCTCCGCTTCGCGCCGTGTCCCCCAGAGGAGATCGGCTCGCCTTGCGATGTGGCCGCGATCGAGGTGGTTCGACGCATAGAGGTCGTCGTCGACTTGGAACTGGGCTTCATAGGCATCGTCGAGGACGAAGGCCAGGCCCTCACGCGAGAGCTGCTGAAGGCCGTTGCCATCGATGTTCCAGGCGACCCAACGGCAGAAGCGCCGCGCTCGGCTCATCGCGAGGGAGAAGTGGGTGTAGTCACGCACGAACGCGCCTGTCTTCGTCGGGGCGTAGTCAGCTTCGACCTCGGGCTGGGCGGCAACGGGAAAGCTGAGGTCCAGCCCGACGAGAAAGTGGGGGTCGTAGCCGACCGTAGCGACCACAGCCACGGCGCCTGGATCAGACGGGACGAACGGGCTGATCTCGAGCTTCTCGAAGACCGATGACGCGTAGCAGGCAAGGGCGTACTCGGCGGGCTCGACAGTCTCGCCTGCGAAATGCAGCCCGAGCATCATCTCGCCTGTTGCGCCGTCTTCGTCGACGGCCATCCAGACCGAGCCTGAGTCGCCACCCATGCTGATCTCGCCGTTCGGCGAGGGGTTCACGTTGTCGACGCCGATCTCGAAGCCGCCGATCTGCTGCTCGCCGACCACCCCGTAGGTCAACTTCGAGATCGTGTGAATGCGCGTAACGAGCCCGTAGGTGACGCCTGTTGTTCTGCCCGACTTGACGACGCGATCGCCGAGCTCGGGGTCGCCGAGCTCGCGTACGGAAACGCCGAGGTCGAGAATTCTGTCGATCGCGTCGCGATTGGCGATGCTCGCGATCGCACAATCGCCGGCGAGGCCGAGGAAGCTCCGTACGAGGTGTCCGCAGACGTTCTCGGTAATCCGGTTGTCGTCGTAGACGCCGGGCTGGACGATTGGATCGCCGATCCTCCCGTTCGGGCCGTTCAGCACGTGCCAGTTCGAGAGGATCCGCATCTCTGCGGATGCCTGCTCTTGAACGAGGCAGCCGAACGTCCCGGCGCTGACGGCGACGTGTCCGATGCTGACACCCGGCAGGAGCGGATCGACCCGGCTCTTCCGCTCGACCTTCGCTTCTGCCTTCACCGCCGTCGGGTGTGCCTCGAACTTGCGCTCGATCACATCAGTCGTGAAGGTGATGCCGTTCGCCGTGATCGTCTCGGGAATTGTCCGCGTCGCGACTACCTCCAGTGCTTCGGGCGCGAACTTCTGACCCACCGTGAACTGCAAGGAGAGCTGCTGCGTCCGCTCGCCGTCAGTGACCTTGTAGCCAATTCCGACCGAGTTGATGTTCGGGTCGGGCAGGTACTCGTCAGCGACCTGGCGGACGGCTGCCTGGAGCGCCTCCGTGCTTCGCAGATCACGCTTGCGCACCGCAGCCTCTTCGGCATCTGCCGCCATTGGATACGGCATGTAACGCCAATCTGACGACTGTCAACATTACGGTGAGACGATCCTCACAAGCGCCGAGGTTTCTGTCAAGAACCGCTCCGAACCTCCCACGCGCGGGCATCTCTCGAGAAGGAGACGTTTCGCTGCGATAGAAAGGGCAGGCATGCGGATCCGGGAACGCGAAACGCATGCCTGCGTTACGATGAATCGAGTTACGTTAGTGCGGCCAGGGCGTGCTGTCTCCGATCAAGGCAGCCAGGACCAGCGCGGTCGAGAGGAGAGCGAGCAGTCGAACTGTCATCACGGACCATCCCTTCCTGAATTGGTGGACAGTCCGAGCGCTCGGTGATGACAAAGTAATCAGATGGCGCGGAGAAAGTCAACACATGTGACGGATCTGGCGGGTCTTGCCCGTCGGCTAAAGGAGGCCCGCGAGCGGGCAGGGCTGAGTCAGCGGCAACTCGCCTTTCCTGGCTGCTCGGCGGCCTACATCTCACGTGTCGAGGCCGGCGACCGCGTGCCCTCGCCCGCGGTCATCGAGGGGCTTGCTTCAAGGCTTGGCGTCAGCGCGCACTGGCTTACCACCGGGGACCAGGAGTCAGCCGCCTCCAGCGCGTTGCGCGACGCTCAGATCGCGCTTCGCCTCGACGACGTTGCCAATGCTGAACGGTTGTTCGGGACGGCACTCGACGGGGCTGAAAGCGCCGAGGGACGCTCCGAAGGGCTTGAGGGCCTGGCCGAGGTCGCGGTACGCAAGGGCACCCCGCGGGTGGCGATCGAGTTCGCCGAGCAAGCACTCGGGCTCACCGGCCAGGAGCCCGAGGAACGCCCAGCACTTGCTGAAGTGTTGGCCCGCTCATACGCCGCGCTCGGCGAGTTGGCGCGCTCAATCGCAGTTCTCGAGCGCTGCGTCGAGCACTTCGCGTCAGAGCCGGTGCAGTTTGTCCGCTTCTCGGTGCTGCTCGGTGCGGCGCTCACCGATGGGGGGAACTTCGCCGAGGCCGAGCGGGTGATCGGCGGCGCTCTTGCCCGTGGCAGAGAGCTCATCGATCCCTACACGCGAGCTCGCCTGTATTGGTCTGAGTCGCGCCTCCTCCAGGAGCAAGGCAACCACGAGGCGGCAGAGGACTACGCGCGCCGGACGCTCGAGATCTTGCGGGCGACCGAGGACGGCTACGCCGTGGCGCATATCCTGCAGATGCTCGCCCACATCAACATCGACCTTGGCCGACCCGACGAGGCACTCGTCCTCCTCAGCGAGGGGTGGCCTGCGATTAATGCTGTCGGCACGCCACTCGAGGTCGCCCAGTATCAGATCGAGGAGGCGCGAGCGCTGGCGGCGGTCGGCGACTACGAGCGTGCATCAGCGCTCGCGACCGCGCTCACGCAATCGCTCGGTGATAGCCATTCGCTCGACGCAGCACGCGCCTACCTCCTCCTCGCCGAGACGATGTCGGCCGTAGGACAGCCCGAGCGCGCGCTTGAGCTCTACGAACTGGCCATCGACCTTCTCGAACAAGGCCCGCCTTCACGGCACACGATCGCCGCCTACAGGCAACTCGCGACGCTCCTCAAGGAGCGGGGAGACTCCGCGCGCGCATACGAACTCATGGAACGAGCACTCGGCGTCCAGGAGCAGGTCGGCCGCCCAATCACCTAACGCGCCTGGCGCTCGTCTCTTGCTGCGCTCTCGACTCCCGGTGGTCCTCACAACGGCGCTTTGATCGAGATTGAGGCGCGGTCGTCGACGGTTACGATGAGAAGATCTTCGTCATCGGCTCGGCGTAGGCGCCTAGAGCGTGTAGCGGAGTGCTTTGCGGGCGATGGGACGCGACGCTTGGCTGGTCGGTGCCCCCATGAATCGAACATGCACACGCGGTCTAGGAAACCACTTCCGTCTCGCAGTGCGCGACGGCCAGCCTGCCTGCAGACTCATCCTGGTCCCTGTCGTAGTCGCTTCTCAGCCGGTTCGTGCGTGGCTCTAGCCCGAGTCCGCGCACCGAAGCTGACGTTTTGCGTCGACCAGACGCTCGTCTGCCTCGTGCTGTGCGGCTTCCACTCGCTCGCCGCGCGTCGTCGCGGAGCCGATCGCAAGTCGAAGCTCGGGACGCGCCGGCCGCGTGTCCTTGGCGGCCGCGGCCCTGATTCGGGCGAGGACGTCTTCCGCAGTTCCCTCATCGGCGTCGACAAGAAGAACGCCGAATTCGTCTCCACCTAGGCGGGCGACCAGATCCTGGGAGCGCGCGCTCGCGCGGAGGACAGCCGCGATCCGGCACAGCTGTTCATCCCCGACACGATGGCTGTAGCTGTCGTTGATCGACTTGAGACCACAGCAGTCGGCAAGGAGGATGCTAAGTGGGGCATCCTTCGAGGCAGTTGCGTCCTCCACCGCCTCACTCCAGGCAAGGCGATTGGCAAGACCGGTAAGCACGTCTCGGCGCGCCTGGGTCGCCGCCAGCTGCAAGTCCTCTGTGAGCGCGTCTCGAAGAAGCGCCGAGGAGAGAAGTGGCTCGGCTGCCTCGACGAGCCGCTTTCCCAGTGACTGGCACAGAAGCGTGAACCCACGCGCCGGAGCAGCCGCCGTATGCAGAAGCAAGAGCACGCCCGCAAGCGGGCGCTCGACCTCGAGCAAGTAGTAGGCAAGGACGCCGTCTGCTGAGCGAAAGGGTGCGGGCAGCTCGTTGGCCGCCGCTTCCTGGATACAGAGTGGGAAGACGCCGCGAGCGGCGATCTGCGCAAGGACGACCGCCATGTCGGTGATCTCGAGCGCTGCGCTCTCGCCTCGCTCGCAGATGAACACGCGCTCGCCCTCCTCGAAATAGAGAAGGCCGAGATCGCAGGAGAGCGAGCTTGTGGCCTGCTCGACCAGGTGCTGCGCTGCCTGGGCGAACGTCTCTGCGGGTGCGTGCAATAGATCACGAACCGCGTTCAGCGCCTCGACCTCGTCGGCAAGACGCTTTGCTGGTGCCACCTCGACGAGCGCGTCACTTGCGAACTGGGAAAGCTCGAGGAACTCGGAGTCCGTGACCTCGGCCATCGCCTCATCAGGCCCACCGAAAACGACGAACACGTCGTGGCTCAGGCGCGCAAGCGCCACCTGCTTCGCGTAGTAAGGGCCGATCACATGGAAGGGTGCATCGTGCGAGCTACGCACGATCGGGTTCGCGGAGGCGAGCAGGCGCCCCAGCTTCGGATCATCGTCGTCCACCTCGTTAATCCCCGCCCAGCCGGCGCCGCGACCAAAGCCGCCGACGTGAGCGAAGCGCTGCTCAGCGACGCGGCGAAAGACGAACAGATCTGATGCATGCGCCGCTTCCGCGACCTCGGCGGCCGAGACGGCGGGCTGGGTGCTGGCAAGTTCGCCCACTCCCTGAGGTATCGACCGGAGGCGGCGCAGGCATTACCTAGACGGCTAACGCCATCCGTCAGTCTCCCTGGGAGAAGCCCGTGTTCCGGCGAGAACTCCGATCGTGCTCATCGAGATGAGCGTGACCGCCGCGCCGATAATGAGCGGGATCCGCGGGCAATCGGTCGGGCTCTACAAGCTTCGCCGCCTAGGAGTAGTCGCCGTCAAGCTGGTGGCGCTCCGCACCGATAGCGTCAGCTGGGGTGGCTAGATCACGATCACTGAAGCTCCGCCGCGCGGACACATGCGTCTCGTGTGGCGCCGCGCTCGCAGCCGGAACCGTCGCGTACTGGGAAGCGGAGGCCAAGACCGTCAGCTGCATCACGTGTCGAGACGAGGCCACATCAGTGTCTGAAGCGCGGGCGCCGGCCGATATGCCCGTCGCTCCGCGCGAGTTCTACCGCGGTACCGCTGGCGCGTCGGCTCGGCGTCGGTACGAGCGGCTGCACGAGCAGCGGGAGGAGGTAGCTCGAGATCGTCTCGGCAAGTGGCTTGGCGGTCTGTATCTGGCGTTGAGCTCGGAGCCACAGCCGACGGTTGCCTGGGCGCAGGGCGCACGCGGCGAGCGACTCCTCGGCGAGTACCTGGAGACGCTGCACGACGGAGAGACCGTGATCGTGCTTCACGACCGCCACACTCCTGGCTCACGCGCGAACGTGGATCACATCGCGGTCACCCGCAGCGGCGGTGTCTGGGCGATCGACGCGAAGAACTACACCGGCAAGGTGCAGCGGATCGACAAAGGCGGCTGGCTCTCAACGGATGAGCGGCTGTACGTTGGCCGGCGCGACTGCTCAAAGCTCGTCGCTGGAATGGCGAGACAGGTGGACCCGATCAAGCGCGCGATCGGCGAGCCGGTGATGCAGGAGCTCGACGTCACCGTCAGAGCGGCGCTCTGCTTTGTCGACGCGGAGTGGTCGCTGTTCGCGAAGCCATTCGCTCTCGACGGCGTCTGGATCGGCTGGGCGAAGGCTCTCGGCGCTCCCCTCCAGGCCGAGGGCGCTCTCGCCCCAGAGCACGTGCGCCTGCTCGCCCGCCGAGTCGCAGACGCACTGCCGCCCGCTTGACGGGGAGACTCCCGGCACGACGCCGGAGCGGGTCGACCACACGAGGGCCTGCGAGATTCAGATGCTTCGAAGCAGCGAATAGCGACACGTAGTGGCGCCGCTTTGGCTTCGACTGTGTCCCTGCGCCGTCGCGTCGGCTCCTAGCCCTTAGGCGGATGGGGGTCCTTGCCGTAGCTGTTGCGCTCGCTGATCTGGCCCTTCTGGTTCTGGATCTTGTGCTCGGTCTTGCGCTCAATCGCCATCTCCCGTCCCTTGGCCTGTGCCTCGGCCTTCGTCGGGGCGACGTTCGAGGCGCGCTGGTTGCCCTCGACCTTGTTCTGCCACCCGCCGCCGGCGCGGGGACCGGTCACTACTGCCGGCTTCTTCGCCATCTCGTGCTCCTTTCCGGGACTCGGCCCGGTCGCGTCTCGTGAGGTATAGGGGCGCGGACGCGCAGATTCCCGCCGCCGAGGGCGCCGATACCGCGGAGTATCCCCGGCCTTCTAGACGCAGCCGGCTGGCGTCGTCGACGACGCCAGTTGCGTCTGCCGGTAGAGCGCCTCGAACAGGCCGGTGTCGGCGGCGATCGTCACCTCAGCGCTGGCTGTCATCGTCGGTGCCTTGGCCCAAGACGCAATCAGCTCGAACACTGCAGCATCCTGCGGCACGATCACGCTCTGGTCGCGCAGCACCGACGCTAGATCGGCCGGCAAGCCGCGAGTGACATCGTTTTCACCCACCGGTCTCCTCCTTATCGTCTGTGCGGTCAGGGACATTAGTGCCTCCGGCTCCCCGTGGCGAGGGCCTGCGGTCGGCCCAGGCCTCGGCGAGCTTGCGCTTGCCCCTCGCTAGGAGCCCGTCCACCTGCTTCTTCATCGATGGGTCGCCGAAGATCACCGTCGCCGCCTCCTCGTAGCTGTACCCAGCCGTTACCACGAGCCGGAGCGCTGCAAACTCTTTTTCGCTGACGTGGGTCGCAGCGTCCTCGAGCGCGGCCTCATCGCCGAGGTGGCGGAGGACGTGCTCGTCGGTGGACATCGCGTCAGGCTCCTCGAGCAGGTCATTAGGGGCGACAAAGACGAGACTGTCGGAGCGGCGAGCCTTGACGATCGCCTTCGCGACCTCGACGTACGCGTACTCCGAAGCGCCGATGACCCACTTCGTCGGCGTGCCGCGCGCGGGGTCGAACCGGGCGGCCTTCTCGCGCACCCGCCGCAGTGCGACCTTCGTCGCCTCGTGGGCGACCTCGTCGACCTCCTCCGGCAGAACGTCCGGCGCGACCACACCCTCGACCTTCAGGTAGCGGGCGACCCGCGCCGGCAGCTTGTCGTGGTTCGCCTTCAGGTATATCCAGACCGCTCTGTAGTAGAGGTCGTCGAACAGTCGCGCACAGTCTTCGTCGTCGGGGTCTGCGGCAAGCGCCGCCAAGAGACTCCGACCCCGCCGATCAAGTTCGTCAATCGGATCCATCTACGCCGCACCTGCCTCGGTAGTGCTCTCGGGCCGTGGGGCGCGACGCGAGGGCCTTTCATCGAGCCTGCCACCATAGACGGCGCGGAAGACGGCATCTCCACAAAGACAGTTGCGCGTTCGTAGGCGCGGGCGTGCGAACACCTGCGGCAGCCCGGCGAGCACGTCGTAGCGCGCCTCCGCCCCCAACGGACGCACCGCCGCCAGCTCGGGCACCTGGGCGACGATGAACTGCGTCGCCAGCATCACCCCGGCGAGCGCCGACTGATGCGCGAGCGGTACCAGCACATCGCGCGGTGCCTCGCCGACGTCCAAATGCAGAAGCGCGCCACCGCAGATGCCGTCCTGGTACACGTCGGCCAGGGGACGGTCGCGCCAGGCCGCGAGCGCGGCGACCTCAACGCCAGCGGCCGCGGCAATGTCGTCGACGAGCGGCGTCTGCATCCAGCGCTCGACGTCGACCGGGGCGTCGAGGCCGGGAACCGCCGGAACGCCGCCCGGCGGCAGCGGCAGCCCAATCGGCAGACGGTGAACGAGGTAGGCAAGGACGCGCAACGGGTGCTGCTGAAAGGCCGTTGCGATCTGCTCGTGCCGGTTCGGCGTCTCGTCCTGGGGCCAATAGAGACAGGCCAGGCACGGTTCCTCGCCGAAGCGCTCGTGCCGTGACCACCCGACGTCGGCCGGCTGAGTCCAGGCGTTGTATATCGGCCCCGGCAGGCTCGACTGCAAGCCGATGCGGGCCTCGGGAGAGTCGAGCGCAACGAGCGTCGGCAGCGGCTTCGCGACGAGACCGACGTGCCACTGCGCTTCAACCGGGTTGACCGTGAGCTCGGACGTCATAAGTCGGTCGCGCAGCAGGGCAACCTTAACGGCATTGACGTCCGAGTCGCGGGTGAGCACGTAGCGCTGCAAGTTCGACAACGCCACCTTCTCGTCGTCGACGACGACCATCGTCCCGCGTACACCCGCGATGGCGAGCGTCTTCGCCGCCGCCTGCCCGATCGCCCCTGCGCCGACAAGGCGGAACTCGCCGACGCTGATGGTGGCGGCCACCGGTAGGTCGAAGGAGGGCTCGCCGAGCGTGACGAGGTTGAAGGCTCCCGGCTGCGCGCCGCGGCGGCCACGGTCGCCGAGTTCGTCGGCGAAGACGACGCGAAAGAGCTCGCTGACGCCGAGCGCCGCTGCCATGAGCGCAGCCGCTGCCGCCGCGGCATCACCCCTCTCGGCGGCAGCGTCGACATAGACGTTCCAGCCGCGCGCGCTGACAGAGACGTCGTCGTCGACGCTCGCCTCGTAGCCAAGCGTCGCTGCGGTCTGCTCGTCGCCGACCGCGACGTCGGCGATCGGATTGACGAGGACGATCTCGCTCTCGGCCGCGTACACGAGCTCCTCCGGCCCCTGCAGCCGGATGCGCGGATAGAGGCGGGCGAGCAAGTTGGCCGCAAGCAGAAACCCGTCCCGGCTCGGGCCGACTTCCGCGCGCGCCCCGCCGACGAGCGTCACCGACGACGCCTCGAGTCTTGCGCGGACCGCGTCACGATCGAGTCCCCCAAGGACCGGCGCCGTCGCGTCGACTACGCGGTTGAGAAAGCGCGGCAGGCTCATCGGAACCTGATCCTCGTCTCGTCGCGCGCCGACGCCCACTCGCCGGGACCGACGAGGCGGTACCAGGCCCATTCGTCGAGCCTGTCTCGGCCCCCGTCACCAAAGTCCGGGACGACCGCCGACAGCCCGCCGGTGAGCGTCATCAACGGGTAGGCGTCATCGGTACCGGAGTGGTAGGCGTCGGTCGGGTGACTGTGCACCTGGCCGGCGAGCGTCAACCCTTCGCCATAGAAGGCGCGATTGACCCGAAACAGCGCCTCGCCCTCAACGACCACGAGCAGCCCCTCCGCCCCGCGGCTCATCCTCTGCTCGGGAACGTAGGCCGAGATGAACTCGAACCGGCTCGGCCCGTCAAGCCGGCCGCCCCAAAGGACGAACGCCTCGTATCCGCGGTGCCCAGCATCCTGCAGAGGCTCGAGCGTCTGGTCGACGAGTTCGAACGGTACGACGAACTCATCGACCCCGGCCAGCGTCACTCGGGCGCCTCGGGCGGCGCCGGCGCGACGATGCCGAGCGCGGCCATGACCTCCGGCGGTAGGCCCTGCGGCGGAACGGCTCCGGCCTGCGCGGTGCGCGCCGCCTCCTCGGTCTGCCTTGCCTGCTCCCAGAGCGCCGGCGCGACTTCGCCCGGCGCGTTCACCAGGCGAAGCTGGATCTGCAGCTGGCCCGGCAACGTCTGTAGCTGGACCTGGACGCCAAGCAGGTTCCGCGCCATCGCGCGCCATATGCGATCGCAGATCGTCGCCAAGCTGCCCTCCTGCGTCTCACGGTGCAGCAGCCACGAGTCGCCGGAGTGCTGCGGATGGTTGTGGTACTGACGGATACCGGGTACGCAGAAGAACGCGCGGTTGGTGTCAGGATGACTGTGCACGACGAGGTCGCGCGGACCCTCGTCGGTGTCGACGAGCGCCTGCACTGGTGGCGGCGCGTACTCGCCGGTGAAGGCGTTTATGAACTCGACGGAAGGCGGCTCGAGGTCGAAGTTGGTGAAGTCGATCCTGACGCAGGCCGTCATCGCCAGTATCGGCTGGGCGCCGATCGGCAGGCGGCCAAGGAAGCCGATGTCGACCTCGAGCTCGTTGCGGCCGAGCAGGATCCAGCCGCGGCGCCGATAGGTCTCCTCGTTCTCATGCCAAAGCTCGAGCTCGCGCTCGAGCTTCAGCCGCGTGACGTCGGGATCGACAACGATCACCGTGACGCCTCCGCTAGCCGCCGGCTCCGGCTTTCGGGCTCAGGAAAAGAGTCGCGCCGTCGTGAAGTCCGGCAGCGGCCGCCGTCAGGCTCTGCTCAAGCAGCTGCCCATCCTCAGTCCTGAGTTCCCACTCCGATGGGGCCTGTCCCTGGTTCCCGCTCTTCTGGAGCGCCTCGTGGACGAGGTGCCCGAGCGTCTGATGGAGGTTGACCTTGAGCCGCTCTGACTGGCCCGAGACGACCACCACCACCTCGATGTTGTTCTTGTCCGGCACGTGGAACCTCCCTCGGTGAGTTTGTTGCCTCGGCCGTTATAGGGCGCGCACGGCAGCAATTCCCGCCGTGCGCGGAACGCGGACAACAGACCGAGCCGCTACTCCGGCCAGAGCACCGGGACAAGCTGCCGCTTGACCAGACGTACCGCACCGTCGTAAGTGAAGATTTCGGCCGCGCGTCCGTGGAAGAGGACTGCGCTGCTCCAACTCTCCGCGACGCCGTAGCGCTCAGGCTGCTCATAGCTCACGCGCATGTCGTCGAAGGCGCCGATGCCCTGCGCGGCCAGCGTCTTGTCGTAGCGTTCGATGTTCGCGTCAAACTTAACGTGCGCGACACGGCAGATCTCGGCGGCGTTCCGTGCCAGCCACCGCTCCTCGTTGAGCCACTTCGGCAGCGTCGTCGTCATGTAGGCGAGATCGGCGAGGTGCTTCGAGAGCCGGTAGATGCCGTAGGCGACTGCTTTCTCGGCCAGGATCTCGAGCGGGTCCATGACGGCGACGATCTCGTCCTCGACGCCGAGCCGGAACGGGTAGCCGTGGATGAACTTCATCGCTACCGGCTTCAGCTCGAGGCCGCGCAGGCTGACGTCGGCGCTGATCCAGCTGTCAGCCTCGGCCAACGTCAACGGGTTGAAACGCTGCTCGAACGTCAGCGGCTTGGCCTGGTAGAGCTCGCGACGCTTCCACTCACCGGTCAGCCGCGGCACGATCGTCACCTGCATGTCCTCGTACTCGAGTAGGCGCTCGAGTTCGTCGACCGTCAGCGCCGATCCCTTACCGATAACCGACACGTCGAGGTCGCGGATCGAGACGCGGCTACTGGCGAACAGCCGCAGCGCCATGCCGCCAGTCAGGACGGCTTGCCCGCCGAGGAACTCCTCGTCGAGGAGGTTGAAGATCTCTGCGATGCGGACGATGTCGCGGATGACCAACGCCGGGCGCAGGCCGGTTGCCTTGGCGAAGTCGGAGACGGCTTTGGGGTCGGGGTACGAGACGCGCTTAGCGCTCATACGCGAGCCACCCGAGTACCGATTCGCGTGGGACGTCGAAAGCGACGCGCCAGCGCGAGTCGGTGTGGAGGCCGCGCTCGTATGTGCCGCCGAAGAGGGTTGCAGGCTGGGCGCTCGAGCCGAGCGATTCGGCGAGGCGCTCGGCGGCGGCGCTCTCACCGAGCAGGTCGAGCATGGCCGCCGCTCGACGGGCGACCGTGTGGCTTAGGCGACTGGCGTAGTCAGCGACGCGGTCGACGTCGAGGCGGCGGGCGGCGGCTCGGCCCCATGCGCGCGCGATCGTCTCGGCGCCTCCGGCAAGCGCCGGACGGTCCAGGCAATCGAGCAGTACGCGCTCAAGCTCTCCAACCTGGTACGAGCCGACCCGTCCTTCGTACGTTGTCTTGAAGCCGAACCAACGATCGCGCCGCGAGATGCGGGCGATGAGGACCCGCCGCCCGGCGAGGACGAGGCCGCGTCCGGAGCCGGCGGCCCGACCGAAGACGGCGACAGTCGCCTCCGGAGCGGCATGATCAGTCAAGCCGTGCTCCTCGAGGCCCGAGAAGTAGGAGAGGTAGTAGGGCCCGATTCGCTGCATGCGAGCGTCGAGGAGGACCTGCCACGGCGCCGAGTGTTCGGCTTCGTCGGCGCCGAACTCGGCAACCAGGTACTGCCCGCCGCCAAGGCGGTGTAGGACGCCCTTTGCCGCCAGGCTTTGCAGCACCTTGTCGGGGCGGGCGACGACCTCGTTCAGGAGCGCAGCGTCTTCGTGCCGGCTGACGACGCGGCGGCGCTCGCTAGCGAGGCGGTCGAGCAGGCGTGCTTCCGTGGGAGTGACGCTAGGCATCTCTAATATACTGGCATAATACCAGCCAGACGGGATAACATGCCAGCGATTTAGCGCAGGTTTCTATCCAGCTGGCAACCTATCCTTCCCTAGTGCATATTATGCCAGCAAAATAGAGGGTGCGCGTTCCTTGGCCTCAGCTCTGGCCTAGGAGGCGAAGGTAGAGCGTTCGCGTCTCCCGCGCAGGCTCCAACGCCAGCCTCTCCTGAAGCAGATCGCGCAGTCGTCCGTAGCGTTCGTCGACAGCTTCACGCAGCCCGAGCGCTCCCTCTGCCTCCAGCGCGAGTCGCCACATTTCCTCATCGAGCGCATCGACTGCTAGCCCGCGCTCCGCGACTTGAAGAGAGCCGCGCGCGTCTCCGCTCGCCAGTCGCGCGCGACCGACCCGCTTGATGAGCTCAACGTACGCACCGCGGAGACTCCGAACCGCGCCGTCCGACCATGCGTAGTCGCATCCGGCCAGCGGCTCGGCGCGAAAGAGAGCGAGGGCGCTCTCGAGGCGTCGCGCCTGGCGCACGCTGTTGCCCGCGTTGAGCTGCTCGAGGAGTTCCTCGAGCTCGTCAACGTCTACCCGTACGTGGCGGCGGTCGAGCCAGTAGCGATCCCGCTCGCTCGCCACTCCATCTCCGAGAAGCCGGCGCGCATCACGGGCGGCCTGGTAGAGACGGTGGCGGCTTCGGTTCGGGTCCTCGCCTGGCCAGAGCGCCTCGAGGATCTCGTCGCGCTGGGCGCCTTCACGCCGGAGCGCGAGGAAGGCGATCAGCTCGAGCGCACGGGCACGCAAACCGCGGCGGCTCTGCTTGCCCCGGAAGACCGTGAGCGGACCAAGGAGCGAGACGAGAGGGCGCTCGTCAGGCTGCGCGACGGCGCCTGCCGGCCGCTTGCTCGTGCTATTGACCGCGCGATCCGCCGGCGGAGCAGATGGAGCCTCGCGGGGCATGGCAACCAGCAATCTCGGTTCAGCGGCGAGCGGCCGGAGCAGGCGCGGCCTGCCGAGCCTGCGCGACTGAGATGTGGACGCTGCCCTGGTGTGCCCGGTGACGTCGCGGACATTGAGGCGCGGCGTCGTGCGTATGCCTCCCAGACTTTGGACGAGCCGGAAGAAAATGACAAGCGCTGCGAGCAGCCAGGCTGCGACGAGGGTGAGCTCGTGGAGCAGGGTCGTGGTGACCGGCGAGGAGAGCGAGCCAGGAAGCGCGGGCCACTCGGGCCGGAACCTCCAGAGGATCGCGAGCGCAGCGAGCGACCCGCACACCGCGAGGACCGATCGGAGCTGGGTCGCGGGACTCACAGCCGGACCGCCACCGCCGCTCCGATCGACGCTGCCCGCCTCATGGCGCGCGCGGCTCGGCGGTCGCTTGCGCCTTCACGGTCAGCGTGGGCAACCCGACCAAGCGCAACAGCAACGTCGGAATCTCGCGTTCGACCTCGACGCTGACCGACGCGGGGCTTGCGCTTGCCCGCGCTCGCAGCTCCGGCTCGATCGCGAGTACGGCGAGCGCGGTCGCTTGTGCCTCGTTCGGGTCGAGGGCGAGCTGGCCGGCATGGAGTGCTTCGAGGTCGAGCGTCTGGCTTCCCGAGAGGGCGGCGCCGTCGGCGAGCGAGACGAGCTCGCGGCGCTCGATGAAGGCACGGCCGATGTCGACGGCGGCTCCGATGACGATGAGGACGGCGAGTGTGAGCAGTAGTCCTGCGACGAGCACCGCTCCGCGCTCGTCCTGTTTCAACCGTCGGGCCCGGCTCATGGCGAGGGTTCCCCGAGAAGGCTCCGGTAGCGATCGACCGGTGCTGCAGCGTCGCCGCTCACCTCGACGGTGCCGATCGCCCCGAAGAGCGGGATGCTCGCCAGGTCGACGTCCGTCCGGACGCGGGCGCGGAGAACGCTGGCGCGTGCGAACTCGCCCTCGAGCGTGAGCTCGAGCGGCTGGCCGGTCTGTCCGCGGGCGCGCGCGACCGCGGCTTGCGCGGCGGCCTCCGCCGCGGTTGGCGAGGGCGATTGCACGGCAGCGCGGACGGCGTCGCGCGCGGCCTGCTCGGCCGCGAGCCGGCCCTGCTCGACCCGGGCGAAGAGCGGAACGAGAAAGAGCAGCGGAATCAAGACGCCCGCGAGGAGGATGAGTCCGGAGATGAGCGCCTGCCCACTCTCCGAGCGAACGCGCGCGAGGAGGCCTCTCATGGTGCGGCCTCCGCTGCCGGGTAGCGCTCGAGCGGCAGGCTGGCGCTCTCCCTGACCGCCGGGAGGAGAAACGGGAGCGAGAAGAGCCGTGGCGCCTCGCCTTCGACGCTCACCGTCACCTCGTCGCCGTCCTCGCTTGCCGAAGCGCTCAGGTTCTCGCCGCCACCACCGGCCGCGGTCAGGATCGCGCTCGCACGCGCGATCCCCGCCTCGGGGCCGGTGGTGGCGGCGGCGCGGGCACCGTCCTGGGCTGCGGCGGCGGCGACTGAACGCGCGTGTGCGTAGGCGAGCGCCTGGGCGGCGACGCCGACGACAAGCAGAACGAGCGCGAACGCGAACATGCCCTCGATGAGGGCGTCGCCGCGCTCGCCGGCGAGCCTGCGCCGGGCGCGAGCCATGTTCCTAGCCGGCGCCCGAGATGAAGTCGACGATGTTCTGGCCGCCGGTCTGGATCGCCGGCTTGAGTAGCGCCACGAGCGCGGCCGAAGCGGCGGCGAGGCCGACGGCGAGCACGACCCAGTTGACGAGCGTGTCGCCGCGCTCCTCGCGGCGGATGCGCTCCGCCGCCTCGAGGAGCCGGAAGAAGAACGCGTCGAGCATGGTGGTCACTCCTTTCGTTGGGCTACACGGTCTGGGCGAGGAAGCGAAGGAAGCCGTACGCGAGCAGGAGCACGAGCACGGCCAGCAGCGGCGCGACCGGGGCGTGCATGGCCAGGTAGGCGCGGTCGGCGGCGCGTTCGAGGTAGCGGTTCTGCTCGGCGCGCGCCTGCGCTGCCTGCTGGCGCAAGAACGCGAGGTAGGGACTCTCCTTGGCCGCGAGCAGCTCGCAGAAGCGCGCGAACGTCGGCTCGCCCGCGTCCCTCGCGACCTGAACGAGTGCCTCGCGTTCGCCGAGCGAGCGCTCGCGGCGGGCGAGCGAGAGCGCGCGGGTGAGCTCGTCACCCAGCGCTCCCGGGCAGTCGCGCGCCGCGAGCTCGAGCGCCTGCCGCAGCGACTGGCCGGCGCCGAGGGCGAGCGCGAGCACCGCGATCGCCTCCGGCAGATCGAGGAAGATCGCCTCCCGCCGTGCCTTCGCTTCCGAGCGCAGCATGAGATCCGGGATGAAGAAGCCGGCGAGGGCGAGAAGGAGCAGGACGGCAGCCGAGGGCAGTAGTCCACTCACGGCCGCGTAGGGAAGGAGTGCGACGAGCGGCAGAGCGCACGCCACGAGCGCCTTGTGACCGAGGAAGCGGGCGAGCGTCTTTCCCCCGCCCGCCTGACGCAGGTCGCGCTCGTAGGAACTGCGCAGGCCGGAGAGCCAGGCTGGCAGCTCGAGCCCGCGGCCCGCATCTCTGCCCGTGCTCAAGCCTTCGGCATGAGCGAGACGGACGGCGAGCGCCGGCCGGCGGAAGGCATAGGAGTAGGCGAGCATGAGCCCGCCGGCGACAAGACACGCGCTCGAGAGAAGGAGCGCCGCGTTCACCGCTAGCCACCCGTCCTGCGAGGCTCCGGTACGCGACCGAGCCGGAGCATGAGCAAGTAGCAGCCGAAGATCAGGAGCCCGCCGATCGTGCCGACGAGCGTCCCGGCCGGCGTCCTGTACGCCTCGAGGTAAGCGGGCGAGGCGAGCCCGACGAACAGGAAGAGCACGATCGGGCTCAAGGCGAGGATGGCCGCCTCGAGCTGGAGCGTCGAGGCGCGCGAGCGCGCCTTCTCGCCCGCCGCGAGGCGCTCCGAGAGGACGCCCGCCAGCTCACGCAGCACCGGCGCGAGCCCGCCCGCCGGCAGCTCGAGCAGGCTCGCGCGCAGCAGCAACGCGACCGTGTCCGCCGTCCGCTCCCCCGCCTCTGAGAGCCCATCGATTGCTGCTGCAAACCCGCCCGACCGCAGGCGCGCATGGAAGCTTGCAAGGTCGCCCCGAAGGGGCGCGGGTCCACTTTCGGCGATGAGCGCCACGGCTGCGGGGAAGGCGATCCCGGCCTCGAGCGCGTCCGCGAGCTGCGCCAGAGCGGCCGGCCAGGCACGCTCGCGCTCGCGCAGGCGACGCTCCCGCTTCCGTCCCGCCCACACCACCGGCGCGAACCCACCCCCGATCGCCGCGGCGAGTGCGAGCACGGGAATGTCGACGAGCGACCAGACGAGCAGAGCGGCGAGCACGGCCGAGGCGAGCACCGCGAGCAGAAAGGCGGGCGGGCTGAGCGGCAACTCGCTCTGACGGACGAGACCGCTCAGACGCCCAGATCCAGCATGGAGCTTCACTCCGCAGACGGCACCCGCCCAGAGCAAAGCGACCCCCGCGGCGAACACGAGCCCGAGGAGGAAGCCCGTCATCGTCCCGCTCCTGGAATGAGGAAGCCACGCGCCTCGCTCACCGGGTATGCGATCGAGGTCGCGGTCGTCCGCGTCGGCAGCGCGCCGCTCGCCTCGATCGGGCCGCTCGCCGAATACGAGATCCGCCACGCGACAACGGCCTCGACCCCATACCCACTCGATCCGCAGCTCCCGAGCACATACGGATTCCTGCCTTGATCGCCGGGGAGGCAGCGCGTCTCGAAGCGATGGAGGACGGCACCGGCCGGCGGCGGACCCGCCCGGTACGGTCGCCCCCGGCCACCGGCGACTCTTACTCCGTCGCCGAAGCGCCACTCGGTCGCGTTCGGCTCAGCCGTTACGGTCACTGTCTCGCCCGCGAGCGAAACCGTAAGCTCTTCCGTCCTTGGTGCCGGGTCGAGCCAGAACCAGGAATCTGTGCCGGTGAGACCCGCCACCCGGGGCGACATCTGGATACGACCGGGCAGCAACGGCAACCGATCAGCGACTGAGGCGGCGATCGCTCCCGGATCGAGTCCCGGACCCCCGGGCGCGCCGCTGGGGCCAACGAGCGTGTAGCAGGGGAGGACAGAGTTGGGCGCATAGATGCAGACCCGGCCCGGACTGAGCGGATACCAGAAGCTGCCGGGGCCAAAGGGCCGAGAATTCTGGGCGAGAGACGAGTCCGCCCGAAGCGGCGGATAAGGCTCGGGAAGATCGTCGCCTGCACCGCCCACGGGCATCGAGACAAGGCGCGCTCGGCGAGGTGGCGATTCACGGCCGTTTCGCTCAGGCTCTGACCTGCGAACGCTGATGCTGGCCTCGATCGCAGCTCGACCCGGGCCAAGCTGCTGCGAGACGCGCCCGATTCTGATGTCGTTGTGAGATGACGCGTGTGCAGTCGGGGCGAGCAGGAGCGCTCCGAGAATCAGCAGTACGGGAACGGTGAGACGCTTTACGGGACGGCCGTGAGCCTCCAGACGACAAAGCGGTCCGAGGCACCCAGCCGCCTTAACTCGACCCGTGCGCGCTCGTCTAGCTTCACTGCGCGTCCCGATGGTCTCCCGCCCTCGTACGGCCTCACGCGCTGAACACTCCTGATCATCGCGGTCGCCGACGTGTACGAAGGATCGAGATAGATCGAGACAACTTCCAACTTGCTCGTGAGCGTGCGGACACGAATCCCCCGCCGGCGGCGATCGGCGGCGGACGCCCGGAGAGCTGCGAGCGCAGGACCCCGCGTCGAACGCGGTGCCCAGCCCGGTATTCGATTCGACCACAGGACGTGGCCAGAGAGCCGATCGTTCTCCCGCAACGCTCGCCGGGCCGCGCCCTCGAGCGCCGCCTTCCCGGTTTCGGAGGTCGTCGTGAGTGGCGGCGGCTGCGTCGTAACCTCGTCGTTCCCACCGTCGCAGCCAGCGAGCGCGACCACGATGACGATCAGGATTGGGGCGAGTCGCCTCATCATCCGACATGGAAGCCTGCCTGTTCGAGTTCGTCTAGGTATGCGGGCCCGCTTCCGAGCCAGCGCAGCTCCGCGCCGGCTCCCTCGAAGAGCGGGTTCAGGGTGAGCCGCCGCCCCTCGACGCCTGCGACCTCGGCGATCTCGTCGATCCGCCGGGGCAGGAAGCGCCGCTCGCCGGGGTCGAAGCTGCGCGGGCGGTCGCAGTGGATGACAAGGTCGACGTCGCGCACCCAGTCGAGTGCCTGCTCTGTGTCGATGCGGGCGCCGGAGGTGAGGGCGAAGCGGACGAGGTTCTGGAGCGCGTGCTCGGCCGACTCGCCGTGCACGCTGGTCATGCCGGCGTGTCCGGTCGCGAACGACCAGAGCATCGCCATCGTCTCGGGGCCGCGGCACTCGCCGACGAGGATGCGGTCGGGATTCATGCGCAATGCGTCGGAGACGAGCGCGTCCAGGGTGACGGCGGGGAGGCTGTCGGCGCTTGCCGGGCGCGCCTCGTAGCCGACGCAGTTGGAGAGGATGCGCGGTAGCTGGAGCTCGGCCGAGGACTCGCAGACGACGACCCGCTCGGTGCCGGGGATCGCACGTCCGAGGGCGTTCAGGAGCGTGGTCTTGCCCGACGAGACGCGGCCGGAGACGACGATGTTCTTGCCGGCGCGGACACAGGAAGCGAGGAAGGCGGCCGCCTGCTCGCTGAGAAACTCCAGTGAGACAAGCTCCTCGAGGGTGCCGGCGGCGAGCCGGAAGCGGCGGATCGTGCAGATCGTGGAGCCGTTCGAGGAGACGGGCGGGATGGCGGCGGTCAGGCGCGAGCCGTCGGGAAGGCGTGCCTCGACCCGCGGCGTGATCCGGTCGAGCCGCTTGCCCTCAACCTGCTCGAGCAGCCGCTCGACGAAGGCGCGTACCTGGCGGTCGTCGTCGAAGACGAGGTCGGGAACGCGCTCGATCCGCTCGCCGGTGTCGCGGAAGAGACGCGTGGGGCCGTTGATCATCCACTCTTGGGCGAGGGGGTCGGCGAGCATGCGCTCGGCGATCGCACCCAAGCCGATGAGCTCGTTCCGGAACTCGGCCGCGAGCGCTGTCCGCGCCTCGGGTGAGAGCGCCGGAGTCTGCCCGCTCAGTGCCTCTGCCTCGTAGGAGCGGAGCGTCTCCTCGATCAACTCCTCGGTGCGGCTGCGGCCGGCCTCGCTCGCCAAGTTCACCTCCTCGTCGGCGAGCGCCCGCTCGAGGCGCAGGCGGACGCTCTCCAATGGCTCCAGGGTCAGCTCCGCCACGGAAGTGCCACCCCCTCCTCGAGCGCCTCGGTCTCACGCGCGCCGGGCGGCACGAGCCGCAGCTTCCGCTCGCGCGGTGCGGGAGCAACGGGAAGGAAGAGCTGCTCGAGCAGCCGGGTGAGCGCCCGGGCGTACGAGCCGCGCCTGCGTGCCCGGGCAAGCGGCAGGCCCGTGCGCTTTGCACGGGCGAGCGCGCGGCCGTCCCAGGGCAGCCAGGCGTCGAGCGCGAAGCGGCGCTCGGCGAGCTGCCCGGGAAGGATCTGCTCGAGCGTGCTCCTCGCCGCCGCGCCCGGACCGCCGACGCCGTTGAGGGCGACGCGGAGCCGTTCGGGCGCGATGCCGAGCGCCAGCAGCGCGTCGAGCTGGGCGAGGCCTGCCCGCAGCTGCTCCTCGCGCGCCCCGAGGACGAGCAGGACGGCATGCGCTTCGACGACGGCCTCGCGGTGGACGAGGCAGGCGGGGCCTGCCTCGTCTCCCTCGGCGAGGAGGAAGCCGAGGTCGCAGACTGCGAGGGGATAGACGGATGCGAGCCCGCGCAGCACGCCTGCCGCGGTGCCGGGATGAGCAATCTCGGCGAGCCCGTACACATGGTCGGGCGACCCGATCAGGACCGGCGGCCAGCCGTCGCGCACAGTCAACCAACGCTCGAGCAACTCCCCGAGCGCGCCGTCGCCTGCAGCCACCGCGCGCGCGAGCCCGAGCAGCGACCCCTGCCGGGGATCGGCACCCAGCCGGAGGTCGAGACCACCCGAGAGTGCGTCGAGCTCGACGAGTACGCACCTCCAGCGCTCGCCGGCGAGCGCGGCGAGCGAGGCGGCGCACTCGCTCGCTCCGGGCGCGCCCTTGCTGCCGATGACGGCAAGCACGCTCCCCTTTTCTACGTCCGCGCTCGCGCGCCGTGGTCGTGCTGCAACGACCGGCTCCGAAGGCGCGGGCGCTCTTGCCTCGCCGTCGGCCTGCCCCTGGAGTGTGGAGCCGTCGACCTGAACCTGGAGTGCGGCAAGGAACGCGTGCTCCGAGTCGGTCGGCTCGACGACCTCGTCGACGCCGAGAGCGAGCAGTTCCTGACGTTCCCGGGCGTCCCTAGCGAGGCCAGCGATGCGAGCGCCGCAGGCGCGGACAAGCGCGCAGTGCGCGGCCGTCAGACCGGCGAGATCGGGCGAGAGGAGAACGGCTGCCGTCTCGGCGAGCAGTACCTCCTGTTCGAGCTCGTCCGCCTCGGCGGCGCTTGCGCGCGGCTCGAGGACAGCGCCGCGGCCGAAGAGCAGGTGCTCGACCGCGCGCTCGGCATCCGGGGTGAGCCCGAGCACGACGGGGAGGCGCTGCATGCTACGAGCCTCCCTGCTCGCTCGCGGGCGGGATCGGCGCGTTCGCGCTCTTGCCGCCCTCGCGCAGGAGGTCGATCTTCCCCTCAGTGTTCGCGAGCGCGAGCCCCGCCGCGAGCCCGGGGTCGGGCAGGGCGACCGTGACGGGGATGCTCGCCGAGCTGCGGTCGAGCCCTTCCGGTGGAACACCGATCGTCAGCACGCGCAGACCGCGAGCAAGCGCCCGCGCGCGGGCGCCGGCGCCGCTCTCGAAGGTGGCAAGCACCGTCACCCGGTCGCCCGGGCGAAGCGAGCCTGCGAGCGCGCGAAGTGCCGGCACGACGATCGTGAAGGCGGCTGGACCCGAGCCCGCCTCCGCGACGGTGGCGCGCGGGAGCGGCGCACCTTCAGAGACGGGCGCCGCGAGCCCACGCCCGAGCACCGTCGCGAGCTCTGCCTCGGGGACGAGCGCGGCCATCGTCTCCGTGTCGCCCGCGAGCTCGGCGGTGCGAAGATCCGAGGGCCGCAAGACAGTCCCTGCCTGCAGATCATGGGCGGCGACGAGTACAGGCGTTCGATGGGTCGTCGCGCTGTAGATCGACCAGTAGCCGGCGAGCGCGGTCGCGACAAGGAAGGCGCCGATCAGCGGAAGCGGCCGCACCACCCGGCCACGCACGGAAATGCCTGCCGAGACGCTCGGGTCGCGGTCTCGGAGCCGCACCTGCACGTGGCCGTTCTCGCCCGGCGCGACCCGGCCGTTCTCGCTCGGCTGGAGATCGACGTGCGTAGGTCGCTGGAAGCGCATTGGAATCACAGGCTCCTTCCCGCCATGGCTACGGCGCGGCGCTCACCGCCGGCTGACAGTTCGCTGACAGTGCCGGGATAGAAACGCGCGCGGATGCGGCCGGAGCGCATCGTGGATTGGCGTAGAGATGGCGGGCGCGTCGCGAACACTCCTCCCCCTGCGGCGACAGGTGTCTCCTATCCGGTATGTCGTTCGCACGCCGGCGAAAGTAACGCGAGGTTCGTCAGTTGCGACCGAGGCGCCCGCGACAGCGCCGGCGGCTCCGAGCGCGGCCGCACGCGCAAGCCCACACCTGCTCGCCTGACTCGTCCCGACCCGAGAGCTGGGCGGCCGTGATCGCGTCGGCGATCGCGAGCAGCTCGGGCTCGTGACGGAGCAGTTCGATTACCTCGCGATCGAGCCGCACCGTCGATGGGTCGGTCTTCAGCGACCGATCCCCTGTTGGGTGAGATCGGCGCGGAGCGCTCCGAGCGCCCGCTGAAAGCGCATCTTTGCCGCCGCCTCACTCACCCCGAGCGCGGTTGCGATCTCCTGAAACGAGCAGCCGCGGAGAAGCTTCATCGAGACAACGGTTCGCTGCTCGGGAGCGAGCCGCTGGAGCGACTCGCGCAGCGCAGGCTCGATCTCGGGGGCGTACTCGGGAGCGACGAGCTCGTCGACCATGTCCTCGAGGTAGACGGCGGCCGAGCTACGGCTCCTGCGCCGCGCCTCGTCGGCGAAGCGCCGCTGCGCGATCGTGTACAGCCAGGCGAGCATCGACGAGGGCTGCTCGCCCCGCAAGAGCGCAACGGCCGCGTCGGCGAATACCTCTTGTGCGAGGTCCTCGGCGCGGTGCGGGTCGCCGGTTCGGCGGCGGAGGTAGCGATATATCTGCGCATGGTGGCGCCGGAAGGCCAGCTCTGCGAGGCCTTCCACCTACCTTCCTTGTCGCTTCGCAGCGCGGAAGGTAACAGGCTGCGACGGCGGCAGCTGCATCAGCCAAAGGGCAGAGGTGGCCCACCAGGCAGGTTATCGCCGCAGCGGCGATCTGAAAATTGTCCATTCGGGACATGTCCCGAATGGGCACTAGCCGGACCACACTGCCCGAGCGATCATGGCCTCATGGCTCCCTTCGAGCTCGTCTGCAGCGAGTGCGGGCGTCGGGCCGACAGGGATGCCGCCCGCGGCTGGCAGGGACACCTCGTCGAGGCCGACGAGGACGACGGCACAGAGGAGGTCGTGTTCTCTTGTCCGCTCTGTGCCGCGCGTGAGTTCGGCGACCGCGTGGCCCGGCCTCTCGATCGGTAGGCCGAGCGGCTGCACGACATTCGCGGCTCGCGGCCTGGTCGCTGACGCTTCGCCGACAGCAGGCTGACAGTCCTGCGCCGCCGCATCCGCGGTCGGGTCGTCATGGCGCGACTCGCGACCGGCTCGAAGCAGCACAGAGTCGGCGGGACGAGGCGGTGGGGGTCAGTCCCCTGTCAGCCGGCGGTGAGAGAGCCGCGCGAGCCTCCTCCCTCGCATCCGATCTAGAGGAGGCTCATGTCCCGTACGTCTGCAACAGAAGCGAGTAACGCGTCGGGCGCCGATGTCGTCTCCGAACTCGAGCGCGAGTGGAACGCACGGAGCTCGGCGTCTCTCGGCCGGCATCTTCGAGTGTGGGCGGAGCGTGAGCCCGTGCTCGAAACCTTCGCCACGGTGCAGGAGCTTGTCGGCTCGCTTCGCGCTCAACGCGGAGACTACGAGCGCGAGAGTGCGATCCTGGCGGGGCTGCTGCGTGAGACGCGCGCCGATCCGCTGGCGGGACGCGTCGTGCTGCAAGCGCTGCTGCCGGGCCTAAAGCGCCTGGCGGGCCGGCTGCTCTTCGAGGCCGGCGAGCGGGAAGAGCTCTGGTCGCTCCTGCTCGCGCATCTGTGGGCTGGAATCAGGAGCTACCCGGTCGAGCGGCGGCCCCGCCGGGTAGCCGCGAACCTCCTGCTCGACGCGGCGCACGCGACGCTCGCCGATCTCGGCAAGGAGCGGCGGCTGCGCGCGCAGGCACCCGAGCTGGCCCCAGCCTCCGTTGAGGCTGGGGAACAGCAGGAGGAGGTGGTGCTCGCCCGGGCGGTGCGGGCCGGGGCGCTGTCGCGCGCCGAGGCGCTCCTGATCCTGCGCTCGCGGGTCGAGGGTGTGTCGCTTGTCCGGATCGCCGCCGAGGAGGGCGCGGGCTACGACGCGCTCCGGATCCGGCGCCGCCGCGCGGAGCTGCGGCTGCGTCTCTTTCTTGGGAGTCCGGATGTTCGGTTTGAGCGTCGGAACAGACCTCTCTCTCGTGCTCGGGCAAGCGGCGGCGGAATCGCGGGCAGCGCCGGCGGAGGAGCCGTCACCCACCCGAAGCAGAGGAGGTGAGAGGGCCCGCACCCCCACCGCCGCCGCCCGAGCGAGCTACGCACCCCAGCGAAAAGGAAGGGAGGAGATGCCGAGGAGACTCACCATCGCGCTCGCGCTCGCCGTGCTCGTGGCGCTCGTCGCCTGCCCGGCGGCGCTCGCTGCCGACGATCTCAAGCAGGTGATCGAGAACCTGCGCGTCTGGATCACCGGCCTGCTGGCGGCACTCGCGACGCTGCTTCTGATCATCGGCGGTGTGCGCTACCTGCTCGCCGGTGGCGACCCAGGCGCGCACGAGCGCGCGAAGGGATCGATCCGCACAGCGCTGATCGGTTACGCGCTCGCGCTGCTGGCGCCGGTCCTCGTCTCGATCGTGCAGCAGATCGTCGGGGAATGAGTCGGCGCCTGCTCGTCCTCGTGGCGGCCCTGCTCGCCGCCCTGATCGTCGTGCCGGGCGCCTCGGCGCTTCGTATTAGCGACGCGAGCCGGCTCGTGCCGGCCGGCACGGTCGGTTCCGCGTACACGCACCAGTTCGAGGGGGTCGGCGGCTGCGGCCCCGCGCTTCCGCACCAGTTCCGTCTCGACAACGGCTCGCTGCCGCCGGGACTCTTCCTGGCCGCGACCGGGCTCCTGAGCGGTGTCCCCCGCCAAGCGGGGAGCTGGTCGTTCTGGGTCGAGCTCTCAGACCAGGATCCGCCTTCGGCCGACTGGTGCCGGCCCGCCAAGTCGGAGGAGGAGTTCACGATCGAGATCGCCGCGCGCAGCCCGGGCGCCCAGAAGCCGGCGCCGCCCGACCGCCCAGCGCCGCCTGCTCCTGGTTCGCCGGGGAGTGACCCGCAGGGTCCGGGGCCGGGAATCCAGGTCGGACCGCCGCTACCCGGAGACGAGGACACGACCGCGCCCGGCGGCGAGGTGGAGGTCGACCGCGACGGCAAGCCGCGCTGGTGGGATCTCCCCGGGCGGGTGCGCTGGGGAATCACGAGCTGGTTTCGCGGCCTGGTTGAGGACGCGCTTAACCCGATGCTGGAGCTGATCGGAAAGACAGTGCTCGCGACGCCGCAAGTCGCCGGCCAGGAGCGGGTGGCTGACCTGTGGCTGATCTCGCTCGGGATCGCCGATGCGCTGCTGATCCTGTTCGTGCTCGCCGGGGCGGCGCTCGTGATGACGCACGAGACGCTGCACACCCGTTATGCGCTGAAGGAGATGCTGCCGCGGATCGCGCTCGCCGCGATCCTCGTCAACGCCTCGCTCTCACTCTCGGGGCAGATGATCGCGGCCGCGAACGCGCTCTCGGGCGGCTTCCTCGCCGGCGGGGTCGATCCCGCCGAGGCGAGCCTGCAGCTCAAGCACTTCATCCTCGGCGCGGTCGCCGGCTCCGGGATCTTCGTGATCCTGCTCGGGCTCGTTGCGGCCGTGCTCACCGTCTTTCTGTTCATCCTTTACGTCGTCCGCGCGGCTCTGATCCTGGTCCTCGTCGCCGGCGCGCCGCTGATGCTCTTGATGCACGCGCTGCCGCAGACAGACGGGCTCGCGCGGCTGTGGTGGCGGGGGATGGCGGCGGCGCTCGGCGTGCAGGTCGCCCAAGCGCTCGTGCTCGCGACCGCGGTGCGCGTCTTCTTCACCTCAGGCGGCCGCGAGGCGCTCGGCCTCTCGGTGACGGGGAACTTGATCGATCTGCTCGTCTGCCTTTGTCTGTTCTGGATCCTGATCAAGATCCCCTTCTGGGCGAAGGATCTCGCCTTCTCGCCCGGCCGTTCGACGGTCGCCCAGATGGCCCGCAGCTACGTGCTGGCGAAGGGGCTGAAGGGACTGTGAGCGAGCGTGTGCGCCTGCCGGCCGACATCGAGCTCGAGGACCGGCTCGCGTTCGGCCTCAGCTTCCGCCAGCTCACGATTCTCGGCCTTGTCGCGCTCGTCGCCTACGGCGTCTTCACGGGCGTCTCCGCGCTCCTTCCGCTGCCCGCGGCGGCGGCGGCCGCGGCGCCGGTGGCACTCGCCGGCGCGCTGCTCGCGCTTGTCCGGCGCGACGGCCTCCCCGCCGACCGGCTCGCTCTCCTCGCCACGCGCCACCTGAGCCGGCCGCAGCGGCGCGTCCTCGCCCCCGAGGGTCTGCCCGCGCGGCTCCCAGGAGCGCCGCCGCGCCCGCGAGTGGCGCCGCTCGAGCTGCCCGTGCGCGGCGTCCTTCGCTCGGGTCTCGTCGAGCTCCAAGATGGGAGCTTCTGCCAGCTCCTGCGCGCGTCGAGCACGAGCTTCGCGCTGCGCAGCGAGGCCGAGCAGGCGGCGCTCGTCGAGGCCTTCGGCCGCTTCCTGAACAGCTCCGCCGAGCCGCTCCAGATCGTCGTCGCGAGCGAGCCGGTCGACCTGGAAGAGCGCGCCGCGCTGCTCGAGCGAGAGGCGCTGGCGCTGCCCTCACCGGCGCTTAGGCGGGCAGCGCTCGCTCACGCCCGCTTCCTCTCCCAGCTTGCATCCGGGCAGGACGTGCGCCGCCGCGAGATCCTGCTCGTTCTCAGCGTTCGCGCCCGCGACCGCCCGGCCGCGCAGACGGCGCTCGAGCGCCGAGCAGCGGAGGCCGTCGAGCTCCTGCGTGCGGCCGGGGTCGAGCTCCGCGCGCTCGGTGGCGAGGAGACGGCGGGCCGGCTCGCGCGCGCGCTCGACTCGCCCGGGCCGCCTCTGGGCAGCACGCTAACTGGAGTCGTCCGGACGTGAGACGCGGGCGACAGGGCGTCAGCTCGGGCTCGCTGCTCGGGCCGCCCGCGCTCGAGCTCGAGCGCGACCGCCTCCGCGCCGGCGAGGACTGGCTGGCGAGCTTCGCCGTCGTCGGCTACCCGAGCGAGGTCACACGCGGCTGGCTGGCACCGCTCTTGCGCGCGGCCCGCGACGCCGACGTCTCCCTGCACATCGAGCCGATCGCGCCCGCGCTTGCCTCCGAGCGGCTGCGCCGCCAGCGTGCCCGGCTCGAATCGACCCGCCGGCTCGAGCACGAGCGTGGCCTGCTCGGCGATCCGGAGGTAGCCGCCGCGGCCGAGGACGCCGGCGAGCTTGCCGCCCGGCTCGCCCGCGGCGAGAGCCGCCTCTTTCGAAGCGGCCTCTACCTGACCGTCCGCGCGGGGAGCCGCGAGCAGCTCGACGAGCGGATCGAGCGCCTGCGCGCGCTTTGCTCCTCGCTGCTCCTGCACACAGTGCCGGCCAGCTTCCGCCCGCTCGAGGGCTGGCTCTCGACCCTCCCGCTCGGACTCGACCGCCTGCGCCTGCGGCGCGCCTTCGACACCGGTGCCCTCGCCGCCTCCTTTCCCTTCGCCTCCGCCGACCCGCCCGCCGAGGATGGCGTCCTCTACGGGCTCGCCGCAAGCGGCGCCCCGGTCCTGCTGGATCGCTTCGCCCGCGACAACTACAACAGCGTCCTGCTCGCGCGCTCAGGCGCGGGCAAGAGCTACCTGGCCAAGCTCGAGGCGCTGCGCCTCCTCTACCGGGGCGTGCAGGTGTTCGTGATCGACCCCGAGGACGAGTACCGCCGCCTCTGCGAGGCGCTCGGCGGCAGCTACCTGCCGCTCGCGGGCTCCGAGGCGGTCGCGCTCAACCCACTCGAGCTGCCGGCGGGTGGGCAGGCGCACGCGCTCGAGGCACGCGGGCTCTTTCTCGCCGAGCTCGTTGAGCTGCTGCTCGGCGGCCTCAGTAGCGAGGAGCTGGCGGTGCTCGACCGCGCGCTGCGCGCCTGCTACGCCGGCGCCGGGATCACAGACGAGCCGGCCACGCAGGGGCGGGCGGCGCCCCTTCTGGCCGACCTGGCGCACAGGCTCGCCGCCGAGGGCGCCGCCGGGGCGAGCCTTGCCGAGCGCCTGGCGCCCTACGCATCAGGGTCGCATTCCTCGTTGTTTGCAAGCCCGACCTCGGCGCGGCCGGAGGGGCAGCTCGTCTGCTTTTCGCTGCGCGGCCTCCCTGAGCGACTCAAGGCGCCCGCGCTGCTGCTCGCGCTCGATGCGATCTGGCGCTCGCTCGAGGGGCCGCTGCGCCGCCGCTGCGTCCTCGTCGACGAGGCCTGGCTCCTGATGCGCGAGCCGGCCGGGGCGCGCTTTCTCTACCGGCTCGCGAAGAGCTCCCGCAAGCGCTGGTGCGGCCTCACCACCGTCACCCAGGACGCCGGCGATCTCCTGGGCTCCGAGCTCGGCCAGTCAGTCGTCGCCAACGCCGCCACCCAGGTGCTCCTGCGGCAAGCCCCCCAAGCAATCGAGCAGATCGGCGAGGCCTTCGGGCTCTCCGAGGGCGAGCGCCGCTACCTGCTCGCCTGCCCCACCGGTGAGGGCCTGCTGCTCGCGGGCGAGGAGCGCGTGTCGCTCAAGGTCGTCTCTTCGGACGCCGAGCACGCGCTCGTCACCTCCGACCCGGCCGAGCTCGTGGGAGAGCTCGTCTGAGCAAGCTCGTGCTGATCGGTTGCGCGGCGCTGCTCTTGCTGCCGGCGCTTGCGATCTCCGCCGCCAGCGGCAGTCTCGGCCTCTCCACCCCCTCGCAGGGTGCGATCGCGGATATTCCGCCCGACTACCTGCTCCTCTACCAGCAGGCGGGGCTCGCCTTCGAGATCCCCTGGGAGCTTGTGGCCGGGGTCGGCAAGCTCGAATGCGACCACGGCCGCCACCCCCACCCCGCCTGCTGGCGCCCCGGCTCCGAGAACCGGGCCGGTGCCGGCGGGCCGATGCAGTTTCTCGCCGCCACCTGGCGCAGCTACGGGATCGACGCCGACCAGGACGGGACCGCCGATCGCTGGAGCGCCGCCGACGCAATCGTCTCCGCTGCCAACTACCTCGCCGCCTCCGGCGCCGCCGACGACCCGGAAGCCGCGCTCTACGCCTACAACCCCTCCCGAAGCTACGTCGCCGCCGCGCTCTCCTGGGCCGAGCACTACCAGCAAGCCTTCGGAGAGTCCTCCGATCGCCCCGTCGACATCGCTGTCCTCCCCGGGCTCGGCGATCGTGCTGCGTTGGAGCAGGCGGTTCTCTCGAGCCCGAACATCGAGCTGCGCCCCGAGGCCGAGGGTGACGTCCGCGCCGGCCGGGTCGACCCGCGCCTGCTCGCCGCTCTCCTCGCACTCGCTGAGCGCTTTCCGCTCGCCGGCGTCGGCCCCTTCATCACCGGCCACTCCTACTACGTCGCCGGCACCAACCGGCCTTCGAACCACAGCTTCGGCCGCGCGGTCGACATCGGCACGATCAGCGGCGAGCTCGTCTCGCCCGCGAACGGCGCCGCCAAACAGGCGGCGCTGGCGCTGGCCTCACTACCGGCGCCGCTGCGACCGGACGAGGTCGGCTCCCCCTTCGCCGAGCTCGAGAGCCTGCCCGGCCTCTTCTCAGACGCCGCCCATCAAGACCACCTCCACCTCGGCTACGACCGATGACCCAGAAGGATTCCGCAATCGTCCGCTACCTCCGCGACCCGAGCCTGCTCTTGGAAGACGCGCTCGAGCACGCGCGGCAGGGGCTCGAGCTGGGTGTCGCGGCGGCGCCGTTCTTGCTGCCGCCGCTGCTGGCGCTTGTTCTTGCCCGGTTCCTCGTCGGCCGGCTGCGCGAGCGGCGGCTGGCTGCGGGAGCGCGGCTGATCGCGGTCGGTGTGCCGCCCGAGGTCGAGCCCGAGGGAGCTCTCCTGCTCTGGTCGGCGCTGCATGACCTACTCCGCCCACGCCTCGCCCGCCTCCTCCGGGGGCAGCCGCAGCTCGCGTGGGAGATCGCGGCCGGGCGCGGCGGCAGCGAGTTCCGGATCTGGATCCCCGAGACGGTCCCGCCCGGCCTGGTCGAGCGGGCGCTCGCCGCCACCTGGCCCGGCATCACCACCGCCACGCTCCCAGCCGAAGCAGATCTGAGCGCGACCGCCGCGAGTCGCGAAGCCGGCTCCGGCAAGGACGAGCACAGCGTCCTACTCCCCGGCGCAGGCGAGGACGAGACGCTGGCGGCGGGCGAGCTGGTGCTCTCGGGGAGCGAGTGGTTTCCGCTCGGCGGCCGGGACGGCCCCGATCCGTTGCGGCTCGTGCTCGGCCAGCTCGCCGGCCTCGCCACAGGCGAGCGAGCGCTGGTGCAGGTCGTCATCCGACCCGCGACCGCGCGCGAGCAGCGGCGGCTGGTCGCTGCGGCGCGGCGGATCCGAAACGGCGCCTCGCCTTCCCGGATCGGCCGTCTGGTCGATCTCGTGCTTCCCGGCCAGCCGGCGCGCCCGCCGGGACTCGATCCGACCGTCAACCCGGACGTACGCGCGGTGCTGGAGAAGGCTTCGCACCCCCTCTACCGCTGCCTGGTCCGGGTCGCCGTTTCTGCCCCTGACATGGCCAGCGCGCGTGGCCGGATCCACGCCCTCAGCGGCGCCTTCGCCGGCTACGAGGGCAGGGTGGGTCTGCGCCGCCGCCATGTGCGTGCCGCGAGGCGAAAGCTACGCCTGCGCGCGCTCGGGCGGCGCGGCTACCTGCTCTCGATCCCGGAGCTGGCCGGGCTCGCGCATCTGCCTTCCGAGCGGGCGCTGCCCGGGCTCGTGCGTGCCGGCGCTCGCAGCGTCGCCCCGCCTCCCGGCCTGCCCGCCGAGGGGAAGCCGCTCGGGCTCGCGGCGAGCGGCGAGCAGGTCGCGCTCGCGGTCGCCGACGCCCGCTACCACCTGCACCTGCTCGGCCCGACCGGGGTTGGCAAGTCGACGCTGGTCGCCCGGCTCGCGCTCGCCGACCTCGAGTCGGGCCGGGGCGCGGTCGTGATCGACCCCAAGGGCGACCTCGTCGAGGAGATCCTGGAGCGGATCCCGGCGGGGCTCGAGGGTCGGGTGGATCTGCTCGATCCGCTCGATCCCGCGCCGCCCGGCCTGAACGTGCTCGAAGGCTCTGACCACGACCTCGTCGTCGATCAGCTAGTGGGGATCTTCCGCCGCGTCTACGAGCGCTTCTGGGGGCCGCGCACCGACGACATCCTGCGCGCCGCCTTGCTCACCCTGCTCGCGGCGGGCGGGCAGGCGACGCTCGCCGACGTGCCCCGGCTTCTCAGCGACGAGCACTGGCGCGAGCAGCTGCTGCTGGAGTTCGAGGATCCGGTCGGCCTCGAGCCCTTCTGGGAGTGGTACGACGGGCTCGGCGAGGCCGTGCGGACGCAGGCGACCGGCCCGGTGCTGAACAAGCTGCGCGCCTTCCTGCTTCGCCGCCCCGTGCGCGCGATCGTCGGTCAGGAGCGCTCGACGATCGACGTCGCCGGAACCCTCGACGGAGGCGGCCTCCTACTCGTCCGGGTGCCGAAGGGGACGCTCGGCGAGGACACAAGCCGACTGCTCGGCTCCTTCGTCGTCGCCCGCGTCTGGCAGGCCGCGCTCGCCCGCGCCGGCCGCCCCGAGGCGGCGCGGCCCGACTGCGCTCTCTACGTGGACGAGGTGCACAACTACCTCAACCTGCCCACCCCCCTGGACGAGATGCTGGCCGAGGCGCGCGGCTACCACCTCTCACTCTGCCTCGCCCACCAGCACCTCGCCCAGCTCCCCAAGGAGATGCGCGAGGCGATCGCCGCCAACGCTCGCAGCAAGCTCTACTTCCAGCTCTCGCCCCACGACGCACAAGCATTGGCCAAAGAGGTCGAGCCCGAGCTGGCCGCGCACGACCTCGCCCACCTCCCCCGCCACTCCGCCGCTGTCCGCCTCTGCCGGGCAGGCGAGACCGGCCCCGCCTTCACGCTGACCACGCAGCCGCTCCCACCTGGCGACCCAGAGCGGGCGCAGGCGGTCCGCGCGGACGCGCGCCGGCGAAACGGCCGCGCGCGCGAGCAGGTCGAGGCGCTGCTCGTTGACCGGCAAACGCGACCGTGGCGGGGAAGGCACACATGACCCGCGCCCCGCACAGCGCTTTCCAGGGGCGGCGGCTCCAGCGTCCGCTCTGGCGTCCACTGTGGGATCCGTTCTGGCGTCCGCTCCGGACCGGATTCCCCCTCAGTGCGCAAATCGCCAGCACCGGGGTCCCTTCCCAGCGCCGGTCGAGCGCGCGACAAGGGTGGAGAAAGCCATGATCCGCTCCGATGCTCGCGCAGGACGCGTCGGCGCCGCGGCGGTGGCCGCGCTCGCTTCGCGCCTAACCGAGCGCGACCGGCTGGTCGCGCTCGCCTGCTATGAGCACCGCGTGCTCACGACCGAGCAGCTGCGCCGGCTCCACTTCGGCTCCGCCCGCCGCGCCCGCTGG
The DNA here is from genome assembly GCA_035776735.1 of Gaiellaceae bacterium. Lineage (GTDB taxonomy): Bacteria > Actinomycetota > Thermoleophilia > Gaiellales > Gaiellaceae > JACDAN01. Next base: position 81,389 of record DASSSO010000021.1, read on the forward strand.
CGGCTCGAGCGCCTCTACCAGCTGCGCGTCCTCGACCGCTTCCGCCCACCCCGGGAACGAGGACAGGGCAGCGCCCCCTACCACTGGCTGCTCGACGAGGCCGGCGCTCACGTCGTCGCCGAGGCGCTCGGCGTCGAGCGCAGCGAACTGCGCTGGCGCCACCAAGCAGCGGTCGCGATCGCCGGCTCCAGCAAGCTCTCCCACCAGCTCGAGGTGAACGAGTTCCTGACCCGCCTCGCCGACGAAGCCAGCCAGGCCGGCGGCCGCCTGGCCGCCTGGTGGGGCGAGCGGCGCTGCCTCGCCGCCCTCGGCGGCCAGGCAGCGCCCGACGGCTACGGACGCCTCGAGCTGCCCGGCCGGGAGCCAGCCAGCTTCCTGCTCGAGCTCGACCGTGGCACCGAAGACCATGAGCGGCTGCGGCAGAAGGCGCGCCGCTACGCGCGCGCCCTTCCCCGCAGTCCCCTCGCCCCCGAGGCGCCACTGATCGTGCTCGCCGTGCCCAGCCCCGCGCGCCGCGACAACCTCGCCCGGACGCTCGCTGTGAGCAGCGCCCCGATCCAAACCGTCGTTTGGACACCGCGGCGCTCTCCGCTCGAAGCGCTCATCGAGGCACTCGCCGCGCCGCGGCGGCAAAGCCGCCCACCACTCACAGAGACCGACGTTCCCGAACCCGAGCATCTGAGCTCTCCGGCTCCTCCGCCGGCCCCACATGCCTGACCACACCCACATCGAAAACAGCCGACCTGCCGCTCGCCGTTTGGCCCTGCGCGCAGGAGACAAGCCAGCGGCAGCGCCTCGGCCGCTACCTGCAAGAGTCGACGCGGCACCCGGGCAAGATGCTGCCCGAGCTCGCCCGCCGCGCGATCGGCGCCTACACAGAGCCCGGCCAGCTCGTCGTCGATCCCATGTGCGGGACCGGCACCACCCTCGTCGAGGCGATCCACCTCGACCGAAACGCCCTCGGTGTGGAGCTGGAGCGGCGCTGGGCAAGCCTTGCAACCGCCAACCTCGCCCACGCCCGCGAGCAGGACGCACCCGGTCAGGCTGGCGTCGTCGAGGGTGACGCCCGCCAGCTCCCGCGGCTCCTCACCCGCGCCGGGCGCCGCCACGGAACTCTGGCGCGGCTCGGGGCGGGCAGCGTCGATCTGATCTTGACCTCGCCCCCGTACGGGCGCGATCTGCAGCGGATCGACAAGCCGGGCTGGATTGCGGGCGGCAGCCTCGGCGCCAGGGACGCCCGCAACTACTCGGACGATCGCAGCAACCTCGGTCACGCCCGTGCCCAGACCTACCGCGTCGCGATGGGAGAGGTGTACGCGGCCTGCGCCGCCGCGCTCAAGCCGGGCGGCTTCCTCGTCCTCGTCACCAAGAACCTGCGCGCAGACGGCGCTCTCTACGACCTCGCCGCCCCCACCGTCGAGCTCTGCCTCGAGACGGGTCTTCGCTACTGGCAGCACGTGATCGCCCTCCACGCCGCGATCCGCGGCAGCGATCTTGTCCCGCGCCCCTCCTTCTGGCAACTGAGCACGACGCGCAAGGCACTCGCGCGCGGCGAGCGGATCCACCTCGTCTGCCATGAGGACGTGCTCGTCTTCCGCAAAGCGGACGTTGCGGCGCTCAAATCAGCTCGCCCGGAGCGGGCGCTGCTGAGGGAGGCGGCGTGACCGTCAAACGTGCGCTGGCACCCGTTGGCGGCCCGTCGGCGCTCTCGGTCTGGCCGGTCGCGCAGAAGACCGCCCGCGAGCAGCGGCGCGGCCGTTACCTGCCCGCCGCGACCGCCCACCCCGGCAAGATGCTGCCCGAGCTCGCGCGCACGATCATCCACGCCTACAGCAAGGCGGGCGAGCTGGTGCTCGACCCCATGTGTGGGATCGGCACTAGCCTGGTCGAGGCGATCCACCTCGACCGCGACGCCGCCGGCGTCGAGCTGGAACCGCGCTGGGCCTCGCTGGCTTCCGCAAACATCGCGCTCGCGCGCGAGCAGGGCGCGACCGCGAGCGCCCTCTGCCTGCAGGGAGACGCGCGCAGGCTGGGACGAGGCGTGCTCGACGAGCTCGCAGGACAAGCCGCGCTCATCCTCACCTCACCCCCGTACGGCCCCTCCCTGCATGGCCAGGTGAAGGCCGGCCACGGCCGCCCGGTCGAGAAGTGGGACGACCGCTACTCGCGCAACCCCGGCAACCTCGCCCACCTACCGGCAAGCAGCGGCCGCCGACCGTCGTTCGCCGACGCGCTCGCCGAGATCCTGGCCGGCTGCCGGCGCATGCTCGCCCCGCAGGGGCGGCTCGTCCTCACCGCCCGGCCCTACCGCTCCCAAGGCGTGCTCGTCGACCTGCCCGGCCAGATCGTCCGTCTCGCCGGCAACGCCGGCCTCACCCTCTGCGAGCGGCGGGTCGCGCTCCTCTGCGGCCTGCGCGACGGCCGGCTCGTGCCGCGCACGAGCTTCTTCCAGCTCACCCACCAGCGCCGAAGCACGTTCGAGCGCATGCTGCTCATCGCCCACGAGGACGTGCTCGTCTTAACCCACGACCACCGGCTGGCCGCCGCCGCCGCGACAACGGGCGCTCGCTGACTTGGCGGCGGGGACTCCCCACCAGCTGACGCTCGTCGTGCCTGAAGAGCTGCTGCAGGCGCTCGCCGCACGCACCGCCGAGCTCGGCCTCGCCCGCACCAAGGCGACGGCGCTGTCGGAATCGCCCTGGCTCGACTTCGAGCAGGCGATGGGCTACCTGCACTTCAGCCGCGACCGGCTGTACAAGCTGACCGCCGCACGCGCGATCCCCTTCCGCAAGAAGCGCAACGGGCAGGGGCTGCTCTTCCATCGCGACGAGCTCGACCGCTGGCTGGAGGCCGAATACGAATCGACTGGATGCGCCGACTAGGTGGAGCTATGGTCGTCGACGACTCAGCAAATGCCCCGGCGGCGCGGTCACGCCCCGGGGCCGGCAACGGAGGTATGAGCTCCGATGCAAGCCAAGGCTAACGCCCGCCCGCGGCGCCGCCCGGTCGCCCGCCACCCTGGCATCTACTACCGGCCGCGCCCGAGCGGCAAGGTTGCGCCGCCCTACGAGGTTCCCTACCTCGACTCGAGCGGCAAGCGCCGCTGGGCGGTCGTGCACGGAAGCCTCGACGACGCCGAGGCGAAGCGCGCGGAGCTGCGGCTGCGCCGCCGCCGCGGCGAGCGCATCGCGCCGATCCGCAAGACCTTCGAGGAGTACGCCTGGGAGTGGCTCGAGCGCCAATCGGTGCGCGAGCGCACCCGCGAGGTGCACAGCTGGGCGCTCCGCGAGCACCTGATCCCCTACTTCGGCCGCCGCCGGCTCGACCAGATCACGGTCGACGAAGTCGCCGCCTTCATCGTCCATATGCGGCGCAAGGGGCTGCGCGGCTCGACGACCCTGACCGCGCTGCGGCCGCTCTCACGGATCCTCGCCCATGCGGCACGGCGCGGCGCGATCCCGGTCAACCCCTGCAGCCAGCTCGAGCGCGGCGAGCGGCCCAAGCTCGACGACCAGCGGCCGAAGCGGATCCTCACCCTCGAGGAGATGCAGGCCGTCATCGTCTGCGCCGACTGCGAGCGGTACCGCTGCCTGCTCGAGCTGCTGATCAGCGCCGGGCTGCGGATCGGCGAGGCGCTCGGGCTCGCCGTCTGTGACCTCGACCGTGAGCACTCGCTGATCCGGGTCGAGTACCAGCTCGGACGCGACGGCACCAGGACGCCGCTCAAGACCGAGGAGTCTCGGCGGGCGATCGACATCCCACCCCGGCTGATGCACCGGCTGGACGAACTCGTCGCCGAGCGCGGCGCCGTGTTCGACCCGAACGCGCTCGTCTTCGCGAGCCGCAGCGGCAGCGGGATCGAGCGCAAGGTCGCGCGCGAGGCGCTCAAGCGGGCCGTCAGGACCGCAGCGATCGCGGCGCCCGAGCCGAGCCTGCACGACCTGCGCCACAGCCACGCCAGCATGCTGATCGCCCTCGACGTCTCGCTGGTCGACGTGCAGCGACGGCTCGGGCACCGCAAGCCCGACACCACCCTGCGCGTCTACGCGCACCAGTGGAAGGAGCGCGAGGCGCGCCGCAGCCAGATCGGACAGCAACTGGGCCAGCTGTTCGAGGGGCGCAAGGGACTGCCGGCGCCCGCCCCGGGCGAGACACGGCTCGCCCTCCCCTTGGCGAGCACGGGCCACCACGACTGAAAGGAGGAGCAGTGACCGTTCAGGAACTGATCGACGAACTCGAGTGCTGCGACGGCGAGGCGGAGGTCCGCTTCCTGGCGCAGCCCTCCTGGCCCTTCGAGTACACGATCGCAGCCGTCGTCGAGGGAACCGACCAGCCGCCGGATCTGAGCGGCTACCGGGAAACGCCCGCCCCCCGCGTCCTGCTCGTCGAAGGCCGGCAGGCCTGCTACGGCGACCAGCGGCTGTTCGCGGCGAGCGGAGGCGGCGATGCCTGACCGCCACGGCTTCAACCTACTCGGCGAGGCGGTGCGCTGCATCGACTGCGAGGCGGGCGGGCCGCTCTGGCGCTGGCCAGAGCGCAAGCGGCGCCGCCACGCGAGCAGGCACCGCCCCCTGGCTCGCAGGAGGGCGGGAGATCGTCGGCGGCAGCGGGTCCTCCTCGCCGCGCCGCCGACCGGAACCCACGAGGAGAAGGAGGCCATCACGATGGCTAGGCAGAAAACGACGAAGGGCGAGCCCGCGCACCAGGTCGCGATCGACGTGCTCCGCCAGGCCGGCGAGCCGCTGCACGCGAAGGAGATAGCCAAGCGCGTGCTCGAGTCCGGCCGCAGCTCCGGCCTCAAGGGAAAGACGCCCGAGGCCACGATCTCGGCCATGCTCGCCGTCGGCTCCAAACCCGGCGGCCCGTTCAAGCGCATCGACAAGGGCACCTACATCCTCGCCGACGCCACGCCGCCGGCCGAGGACGCGCCCACCGACAAGCCGGAGGCGAAGCCGCGCTCGCGCAAGCGGCAGAAGGAGACGCCCGCCGCCTGACCGGCAGCCGAGTCTCGGCTTGGGCCGGCGAGGGCCAAGTTGAATTCGCCCTGCACGACTAAAGGAATCGAGTGCCGCGCGATTCCGCACGCCGTGGCTGTCGACGATCGTCATCGCGGGACTCGCGATCGTCTGGTACGTCCCGGTGAGCACACTCTCGGCGTACTTCTTCTACGACACGCTCTCGGCGCTGTCCTTGCAGATCGCCTTCTACTACGCTCTGACCGGCGTGGCCTGCGCCGTCTACTACCGCCGCGAGCTCCGGAAGTTTCGATTCGGAACTTCGTGTTCATCGGCGTGGCGCCCCTCACGGGCGCCGCGATCCTGGGCTTCCTCTTCGTCAGGTCGGCGATCGTCCTCTACGACCCGAGAACTCGTACACCGGCCAGTCCGTCCTGGGGATGGGCGTGCCGTTCGTCATCGGCATGGGGTTCCTGCTCCTCGGAGTAGTGCTTCTCGTCCTGTGGCGGCTACGAGGCAACGAGCGGTTCTTCGGCCGCCGTCCATTCGAGGCGGTCGACCCGGCGGTCCTCGTGGATGTCCCTCGCACGCCAACCAAGGAGGCCAACGATGCCTGAGATCCTCACGCAGCACCCTGACGTGACCATCAGTGTTCTCCGAGGCGCCGGCGTACGGTGTGGCGAGGGGGCGCCGCAGCAGATCCTGACCGCGTGTCCGCGAGAACGGTTCTGCTCGGCTCCGAGCGGGGAGATCTGCGTCTTCGGCCTGGGGGACGTGCACGCGATGACGCAGATCCGCCCCAGCGAGCTCGTCCGAGCCGCCACCACGCCGGCGGGGACGCCGCTCCCCGATCCGGAGACGGGGCTCGACCCCGGAGTCGTGGGGCTCGTCATCAGCGTCCTGCTGCTCGGCCTGATCCTCGGTGTGCTCGTGACGCGGATGGTGCAGCGCTCGGCAGCGAGGCGGGCGCGAACGTGACCTCGTAGCCCCCCCGCGGGACCTCGGCAGCGCCAGTCACTGACGAACGTCGCGCCGCTCGAGAGCGACCGCGGCGACGACTGCGAGCACCACGGCCGCGGCGGCGAGCAGCGACCACCCGCCCCACAACGCGCCCTCGCGCAGGGGATTCCTTCCGAGCGCTTGGTAGAAGGGGGAGAGCGGCCGCACGGGCTCGAGGACGTCGACGAACTGACCGAGTCCGTCGACGAGCCACGCCAGCACGGCCAGGCCCGCCGCGCACGGCACCTGAAAGAGCGCTCCGGGCGACTCGAGGCAACAAATCGTCCTCAGCTCGGAGTCAGGGCGACCTTGACGACGCCGTCCTCCTGGTTGGCAAACATGTGGTATGCGTCCTCGATCTCGTCGAGCGAGAAGCGGTGCGTGATGAGGGGCGTGAGGTCGAGCCGGCCGTGGCGAACCAGCTCCATCAGCCGTCGCATCCGCTCCTTCCCGCCCGGGCAGAGAGTCGAGAGGATCTGCTTGTCGCCGATCCCGTACACGTACGACTCCAGAGGCACCTCGAGCTTGCCCGAGTAGACGCCGAGGCTCGAGACGATGCCTCCGGGGCGGGTCGCGTCCAGGCAGGCTTGGAACGTCTCCTGCTTGCCGAGCGCCTCGATCGCGACGTCGACGCCGCGGCCCCCGGTCAGGCGCTTGATCGCCGCGACCGGGTCCTCCTGCGTGAAGTCGATCACCTCGTCGGCGCCCATCTGCCGCGAGAGGTGCAACCGGCCCTCGATCGAGTCGACGCCGATGACGAGCGCGGCGCCCATGAGCCGGGCGCCGGCGGTCGCGCAGAGCCCGATCGGCCCCTGGGCGAACACGGCGACGCTCTGGCCGATGCCGACCTGCGCGCGCTCCGCGGCCGAGATGCCGGTCGAGGCGATGTCGGCGAGGAGGACGCACTGCTCGTCGGTGAGGTCGTCCGGGATCTTGGCGAGGTTCGCCTGCGCGTAGGGGACGCGGAAGTACTCGGCCTGCACGCCGTCGATGGCGTTGCCGAGCCGCCAGGCGCCGATCATGCGCCACTCGTCCTCGTGGCCGGAGCACTGCGCCTCGTTGTGCGACTGGCAGAAGAAGCACGTGCCGCAGGGGGTGACGGCGCCGACGAGGACGCGCTCGCCCACCTCGTAGCCGACCACGGCCTCGCCGAGCTCGTGGATGACGCCCACCGGCTCGTGCCCGACGATGCGGCCCTGCTCGACCGGGTACTCCTCGCGCCAGATGTGGACGTCGGTCCCGCAGATCGTCGTCAGCGTGACCTTCACGATCGCGTCCGTCGGCCCGCACACCGGCAGCGGCCTCTCGCGCAGGACGATCTGCTCGTGACCCTCGAAAACTGCTGCTCGCATGGCCTGGCTCATGGCGATTCCCTCCTCGCGCCCCCTTCCGATGTCGGTACGAGGGCACTCTCTCTGCGGTCGTCGAGCGATGTCTCCGCGAAGGTAGCGCCCTGCGCGCGGATCCGAATCCGTGGGTATCCGCGCGGTCGCACACGGGAGACTACGCCGATCGCGAACAGGGCGTAGCCCACCGCAGACCAGCGGCCCTCCGGCCAACCCTCCGCATCGGATCGTGGGTCCCGAAGGCCAGCCACTCCGTTGCTCGGCGGCGGCTTCATCGCCATCCCAGGCGAGCCTCCCGTAGTCCTCCGCAGCGCCGATCGGTGGTCTTCCCCGATGCGACATGGCTTCTGGCGCGAGACTCTTCTTCACGAGGTGATTGGTATGCAGGCTTCTCCCGGTGACCGGCTCGTCATTCGCGGCCACCGCGTCGGCGACCGAGAGCGAGATGGGGAGATCCTCGAGGTTCTCGGCAAGGACGGGGGTCCGCCGTACGTCGTTCGCTGGAGCGACGACGGCCACGTGAGCAGGATCCACCCGAGCTCCGACGCCTACGTCGAGCACTTCGAGCGCCCGAGGAAGCGCCGGGCCGCCGCCAACGGGACCGGGCGACGAAAGGAAGGGTGAGGCAGTGAAGGTCAGGGAGCTGATGTACAAAGACGTGATCGCGGTCGCACCCGAGACCACGTTGAAAGAGGTAGCGTCGCTGCTCGTCGAGCACCGCATCTCCGGAGTGCCCGTCGTCGACGAGAGCCGGCGCGTTCTCGGCGTCGTCTCCGAGGCCGACATCGTCCTCCAGGAACAGGCGACGAGGCCCGGGTCGAGGCTCCTGGACTGGCTCCTCGGCGGCGGGATGTTCGATCGCGGCAAGCTCGCAGCGCGCACGGCTGAAGAGGCGATGAGCTCGCCGCCGATCACGATAGGCGCCGAGAAGGAGGTGTTCCAGGCTGCCCGCCTGATGACCGAGCAGGAGATCAAGCGTCTTCCCGTGGTCGACGCCGAGGGAACGCTCGTCGGCATCGTGACGCGAAGCGACCTCGTCAGGGCGTTCGCGCGCCCGGACGACGAACTCGCTCGCGAGATCGAAGATCTCATGCACCGTACGCTCCTCATCGTGGACGAAGACGTGCAGATCGACGTCCGCGAAGGAGCGGTTCACCTCGCGGGCGAGCTCGAGCGACGGTCCGACGCCGAGCTGCTCTCACGCATCGCCGCGCGCATCCCGGGCGTCGTGAGCGTCGAGTCGACGCTGCGCTGAGATGGGACGACAGCAAGGCCTCGCTCGAGAGCGACCCGCGCATCCCGATCGCGCCTCGGCGGAGGTAGGCAGGCCGGGCGTGCGGGTCCGGCAGATGACGGGGATGGGCGGGCGACGCGAGCGGGGCCATGAAGCATCGCCGCTGACGGGACGCGTCCCGGCGGGCCTCGTCAGCGCGGTCGCGATCGTCCTGCTCGGCATGCTCGCGGCGATTCTCGTGCTGATCGCCCTCCCACGGGCGTTCGGCATCGAGTGGGCGTGCGTCGGCGAGACAGGCGTGCAGAGGACAGCCGGCGACGCGTACGTCGAGGCATTCGCGGTCCTTGGAACGATCGGCTGACTAGGTGTCTTCGTCGGGGCGATCTACGCCAGCATCGCCGAGCGGTGGGGTCTCGTCCTGCTCCTTCCGGCGCTCTGGTTCGTGGCCCTGATCACCTCCGCACTCGTCGCCGCGGCCGTGGTCGGTCCTGCGCCCTGCCCGTCCTGAGGCCTGGGCCGCCAGCGCAGCCGTCGCGAGACTGCTCCGCGTGGAGGGAGAGCGACCGCGGCGACGTTGTCACCAGGTCTTGATCCGTGCCACGGGCTCGAGGTGCCGGACGCGGACGCGGGCGTCCACGACGACGCAGCCGTCCGGGCGCGCGATGACGGGGTTGAGATCGAGCTCCGCGACCGCGGGGAGGTCCTCGCCGAGGCGCGCGAGGCGGTGGACGAGGTCGACGAGCGACGCGGTGTCCGCCGCCGGCGCCCCTCGGAAACCGCGCACGAGGCGTCCCGACTTGCCACCGAGGACGAGCTCCTCGGCGTCCCTGTCGGTCATCGGCGCGATCCGGAACCCGGCCTCGCCGATCAGCTCGGCGAGCACTCCTCCGGGCCCGAACGCGACGAGCGGGCCGAACACCGGATCCTGGACGAGGCCGGCGAGGAGCTCGGCGCTCCCGCGAACCATCGGTTGGACGAGGACGGGGGAGCCGAGGCGCTCGACTGCCGCGCGAACCTCGGCCTCGTCGCCGAGATCGAGCGCGATCCCGCCCAGCTCCGTCTTGTGAGCTCCGGCCGTCGCCGTCTTGACGGCGACCGGGAAGCCGAGCTCGCTGGCCGCGGTCTCGGCCTCGTCCACATCGCGCGCGATCCGCTCCTCGACCAGGGGGAGGCCGTATGCGAGGAGCAGCTCGCGCGCGGCCGCGGAGTCGAGCCAGACGTCCTCGCCGCGCTCGAGCGCGGCGTCGACGACGCTCTCGGCCGCCTCGCGATCGATCCCCGAGACGGCAGGCGTCGTGCCGTGCGGTCGATGGAGCCACTCGGCTCGCTCCGCGGCGCGGCCGAGCGCGCGCGCCGCCGACTCGGGGTAGGCGAACGCCGCGACGTGAGCTCCGCTCCCGCGAAGCGGCTGAGGTATCCCTGCCGCCGCCATCACGACGGCGAGCACCGGCTTGTCGGAGACGGCGTCCGCGACGATCCGGTCGACGGCGGCGGCGACCTCGGCGGCCGAAGCGGTCACGGTGGGCACGAAGAGGACGATGAGCGCATCGACCTGCGGATCGGCGAGCACGAGCGGGAGCACCTCCGCGTAGGTGCCGACCGTCGCCGCGCCGAGCATGTCGATCGGATTGGCCAGGCTCGCCTCGACCGGAAGGAGCGGCGCGAGCTTGGCCCGGGTCTCGTCCGTCAGCGCGGGCAGCTCCAGCCCGGCCGCGTCGCAGGCGTCGGCGCAGAGGATCCCCAGCCCGCCTGCGTTCGTGAGCACTGCGACCCTGCGACCTTTGGGCTCGGGCTGGCTCGAGAGCAACGCCGCCACGTCGATCAGCTCCTCGAGCGAGGTCGCGCGAATCACGCCGGCCTGGCGGAAGAGCGCATCGACGGCTGCGTCCGATCCCGCGAGCGCAGCGGTATGCGAGCTCGCCGCGCGCTGGCCAGGAGACGTCGTTCCGCTCTTCAAGGCCACGATCGGCTTGCGCCTGGCGACCCTGCGGGCGATCTGCCCGAAGCGCCGCGGGTTCCCGAAGGACTCGAGATACAGAAGAACGACGCTGGTGGACGGATCGTCCTCCCACCACTCGAGCAGGTCGTTGGACGAGACGTCGGCCTTGTTCCCGATCGAGACGAACGACGAGAGCCCGAGGCCGCGCGCCTCGGCAGCTTCGAGGTACGCCACGCCGAGCGCGCCGCTCTGAGAGGAGAAGGCGATGTTCCCGGCCTGCGCGAAGCTGGCCGCGAAGGTGGCATTGAGGCTCGGGCCGGCGACTGCGATACCGAGGCAGTTCGGCCCGATGAGCCTCGCGCCGTGTGCCCGGACGAGCGCCAGCAGCTCATCTTGGCGCTCGGCGCCTGCGCTCCCGACCTCCGCGAAACCGGCCGAGATGACCACGAGCGCGCGTACCCCTGCCTCGAGCGCCCGCTCTGCCGCCTCGAGCACGCCTGCGGCGGGCAGGGCGATCACCGCGACGTCGACCGGCTCCGGGATCTCCGCGATCGAGCGGTACGCCCGCACGCCGGCCACGGGTTCGCCCTCGCGGTTCACGGGGTACGCGACCCCCGCGAAGTCTCCCGCCAGGATGTTCCGAAAGAGCTCGCCGCCGATCGAGCCGCGACGCCGCGAGGCGCCGAGCACCGCGACGCCGCGCGGCTCGAAGAACGGCCGGAGCGACGTCGTGACGGCGGCATGGTCGCGCTCCTCGACGCGCTTGTCGTACCTCGCTGTCGCGGTAATCGGGAACTGCACCTCGACCTCGCCGCCCTTGAGCTCGCGGGTCAGCTCGAAGCCGACGGCCTCGAAGACGCCGAGCATGTTCGAGTTGTCCGCCATCACCTCGGCCACGAAGCGCTCGATCCCGACGTCGGCTGCGCGCCTCGCGAGCTGCTCCAGCAGCCGCGTGCCGATACCGCGTCGCTGGTGCTCGTCGGCGACCGTGAAGGCTGCCTCGGCGAGCGCGCGGTCGCGTAGGCGAGTGTAGTTGCCGAGCGCGACGACACGCTCCTCGCCGTCTTCCGCGAGCGTTCCCAGAAGAACGCCGCGCTCGTCCCAGTCCGCCTCGAGGAACGGCTCGACGAGCTGCGGGCTCACCGAGGGGAAGCCGTGGAAGCGCAGATACAGGCTGCGCTCGGAGAGGCGCTGAAAGAACTCGAGGAGCGCCTCGTCGTCCTCCCTCCGGGGCGGCCGCAACCTCAGCGTGCCGCCGTCCCGGAGGATGACGTCGACAGGTTCGCCCGCTACAGCCGCCACTGCGCGGTCGAGCATGACACGGTCAGCTCGCCGGCTCGCGTCACAGCTCGAAGACGACCCGCGCGGCGACCCTTCCTGCCTCGACGTCGGCGATGGCCTCGTTGACCTCGTCGAGCGGGCGCACCTCCCGGGTGACGGTCGTCATGCCGGCGGCGTGCAGCTCGAACACCTCGCGGAGATCGGTGCGAGTGCCGACGATCGAGCCGACGACGGTGATCCCATTCAGGACGGTCTGGAAGATGGGGATCGTCATCGCGTTCTCGGCCGGCAGGCCGACGAGGACGAGCGTCCCGCCACGGCGAAGCGACTCGAACGCCTGCTCCGCGGAGCGCGGCGTAGCCGCGAGCACGATCGCCTGATCGGCGCCGCCCAGCTTCTGAATCGCCTCGACCGGGTCCTCGGCCGCCGCGTTGACGGTGTGCTCCGCGCCGAGCTCGCGCGCGAGCTCGAGCTTCTCGTCGATCAGGTCGACCGCGATCACCCGGCCACCGGCGATGCGCGCGTACTGGATCGTCATGTGTCCCAAGCCGCCGATGCCGAACACGGCGACGAGGTCGGACGAGCGCGTGCCCGCGACCTTGACGGCCTTGTAGGGCGTGACCCCCGCGCAGGTGAGCGGCGCGGCGTCGAACGGGTCGATCTCCGGCGGGACTTGGACGACATAGCGCGCGTAGGCGCGCGCGTACTCGCCGAAGCCACCGTCGATCGAATAGCCCATGTTCTTCTGCTCGAGGCAGAGCGTCTCCCAGCCGGAGACGCAGTGGTCACACGTGCCGCATGCGTACCCGAGCCAGGGCATGGCCACCCGGTCGCCGAGTGCGACCTCGGTCACGCCGGGACCGAGTGCGGAGACGATGCCGACGCCCTCGTGCCCGGGGATGAACGGCGGCGACGGCTTCACGGGCCAATCGCCGTGCGCGGCATGAATGTCCGTGTGGCAGAGGCCGCAGGCCTCGACCTTCACGAGGATCTGTCCCGCCTCGAGCGGGGACATCGCGACGTCCTCGAGCACCAGCGGCTTCGTGAAGTCGTGGACGACGGCAGCCTTGTACGTCCCGGAGATCTCCGCCTCGCTCGCTCTCTCGCTCGTGAGGGTCGTGGTCATCTCCAACCTCCCTTGGTCATGGCTCGTCGCCGAGCCGAATCCTCACCGACGTTCTGACTCTCGACGAAGGTAGCGCGCCGAGCGGGATCCGTAATCGGTGGCGAGCCGCAGCTTCGGACGCGGGAGACTACGCACCTCTCGCTCCCGCGCCATCGATCTGGTAAGCACGCGCTCGTGAGCGCACGGACGAGCTCGAGCGAGCGGCCTCCAGCGCGCCTCGCGAGCGAGGCGCTCGCCGGCGCGACGATCGCCGCCGTAGGAGTGCCGCTCGGAATCGGCTACGCGGAGATCGCGGGCCTTCCTCCGGAGATGGGCCTCTATGCGGCGCTCCTCCCGGTTGTCGCGTACGCGCTCCTCGGCGGCGCCCGTCGAATCGTCGTCGGCCCGGACGCGGGGCTCGCCGCCCTCCTCGGGGCCACCGTTCTCCCGCTCGCCGAAGGCGATCCCCGACGAGCTATCGAGCTGGCCTCGCTGACGGCGCTCGTCGCGGGCGCCGCACTGCTCGTGGTGCGCGCGTTCCGCGGCGGGATCGTCGCCGAGCTCGTCTCCCTGCCGGTGCTGACCGGGTACCTCGCCGCCGTTGGCTTGACAGTGCTCGTGAGCCAGCTCGGCGCACTGCTCGGCATCTCCGTCGACGCGGACTCGTTCGTCGAGGAGCTCCGGTCGCTACTCGAGTCCCTCGGCGACGCGAACCCAGCGTCGGTTGCCGTCGGCGGTGCCGCGCTCGTCGCCATGCTGGGCCTCCGGCGGATCCTGCCTCGCCTACCCGCAGCCTTCCCCGTCGCCGTCGTCGGTGGCGGCGTCGTCTGGGCACTCGACCTCGAGGAGCACGGAGTCGCACTTGTCGGAGATGTCCCTCCCGGCCTGCCGGCACTCTCGCTTCCCTCGTTCGACGGAGCAGATCTCGTGGCGGTGCTCCCTGGCGCGCTCGCCATCGCACTGCTCGCGTTCGTCGACACGGCCCTCATGGGACGCGCGTTCGGAGCGAGGACGGACGAGACGCCCGACACAAACCGGGACGCCCTCGGGCTCGGCGTCGCCCATGCCGCAACCGCCATGACCGTCGGGCTACCGGTCAGCGCGAGCGGCGCTCGCAGCGCGCTCGCGGCGGCGGCGGGAGTGCAGTCACGCTTGGCCGCGCTCTTCTCGGTCGCCGCCATGGGCGCCGTCCTCGTCACCCTCACCGACGTCGTGAGCCAGTTGCCGCTCCCGGTCGTGGCGGCGATCGTGATCGCGGTCGTCATCCCGCTCGTGGACATGCGCGCCTTTCGCCGGATCTGGCAGGGACGACGATCGGAGCTCCTGGTCGCCCTCGCGGCCGTGGCCGGAGCGCTGATCGCCGGGCTGCTCTGGGGCGTGCTCGTCGCGGTCGCCCTTTCCCTCCTCGATGCCCTGCGACGCGCGGCCACTCCGCCCGATGCCGTCGTCGGCAGGGTCGAAGGGAGACGCGACTGGCCCGACGTGCGCGCGGCGCGGGACGCGTCGACGCCGCCCGGCGTGCTCGTCTATCGGTTCGACGGGGTTCTCTTCTTCGCGAACGCCGAACGCTTCCAGCGTCGGGTTGCCGCGCTCGCCCTGAAGGAAGGAGAGCGCCCGGATTGGCTCGTGCTCGACGCGTCGGGGATCGTCGATGTCGACTACACGGCCGCTCAGATGCTCCGCCGCCTCGCGAGCAACATGCGCGAGCAGGGAGTACGGCTGGTGGTCGCCGACCTCACCGAACCCGCCCGCGAGCGGCTCCGAGCGAGCGGAGTCGAGGACGCGCTCGAGCCGGGCTCGATCTTCCCCACTGTCGACGACGCGGTGGATGCGTTCGCGCGAACGCCGGCCAGATCCTCCGAAGAGGAGAGGTAGTCCTTGGGGTTCGTGGCTCCATCTCGTTCGCACGGGCCACTGACGTCCGCGAACCCCGACCTCACGTCCGGCAGCGCGGCTCAGCGTAAGCCCGCAACGGCTCGCGGTCTTCCACGCTTCCCGCCGGACGTCCTCCGGCGCGATACTGGCGTCGGAGATTCGAGATGCGCATCCACGACATCATGAGCTCCCCGGTGATCACGGTGACGCCCGAGACCACGCTCGAGCGCGCGGCTTCGCTCATGCTCGAGAACAAGATCGGCTCGCTCGTCGTCGTGAGGCCTTCGAATCCGGCCCGGCCGGTCGGCATCGTCACGGAGACGGACTTCGACCTCCACGGAGAGGGCCTCCCCGGGGTGGGGTACTCATGGTTCAAGCTCCCCGTCGTGCTGGGCACGACCGTCTGGAGCGAGCCGGGCTTCGAGGACGTCTACGAGCGCGCGCGAGGGCTTCCGGTGGAGCAGGTGATGAACGCCCCCTGCGTGACGACCGACGAGAACGAGGAGCCCATGGACGCGGCCCGGCGCATGGTCCGCCACGGCATCCGCCACCTTCCCGTGCTGCGCGACGGCGAGCTTGTCGGCATCGTCACTGCGCTCGACTTCCTGGTGCTCCTCGCCGGACGACCTGCCCGCCATGGCTCGCCTGTCTGAGCGAGTCGCCAGGAGGTGCAGACGATGACGGACGCGAGCTTCCCGCAACCGGCGGGACCTGTGCTGCTCTGCTATGACGGCTCGGCGAACGCGGCCGCCGCGATCGCCGTCGCCGGCCGACTCCTCGCCGCCCGTCGAGCGCTCGTTCTCCACGTGCTGGAGTCGGGGCGCGCATCGGTCGTCCTCGAGGCCGAGGACAGGAAGGCCGACCTCGGGGACCTCGCCGCTGCAACCCGCTTCAGGTCGCCGGTTCTCACCCAGGCGAAGCGCGCGGCTCTCGAGGGCGTCGAGCTCGCCCGCGAGGCTGGGTTCGACGCCGAGTCACTGGTGCGGGTGGTCCCGCGAGGCGCCGCGAAGGAGATTCGCCGTGTCGCCGACGAGCGCGACGCGATCGCGGTCGTCGTCGGCGCGCGAGGAATGTCCTCGCTCGCGTCGCTCCTGCTCGGAAGCGTTTCCCATGAGGTGATGCAGCACGCGGGCCGGCCGGTGCTCGTCGTCCCGCACGCCGCGGCCGATCAGGAGCAGCAACCCGCGTGACACCGTGACAACGTTCGCCGCTCGCGGTGTGATCTGGATGGCGTTGTACGTCGGCGTCGCGGTCGCGCCGCTCGTCTTCGCGCTCATCGGCGTGACGCGCCCCGGACAGGGCTTCCTCACCGACTTCTCCGTCGCGCTCGGCTTCGTCGGTCTCGCCATGATCGGATTGCAGTTCGCGCTCAGCGCGCGCTTCACCGAAGTCGCGGCGCCGTTCGGGATGGACGCCCTGCTGCAGTTCCATCGTCAGATCTCCTACACGGCGCTCGCCTTCGTCTACCTCCATCCGGCGCTTCTGATCGTGGCCGACCGAGACACGCTTCTGTTGCTGAATCCGCTAGAGGCGCCCTGGCGCGCGCGGCTGGGCCTCGGGGCGCTCGTCGCGCTGACCCTGCTCGTCGCAGCGTCCGTCTGGCGGAAGCGGCTCGGCCTCTCGTACGAGCGCTGGCACAGCATGCACGGCCTGCTCGCCGTCGCCACCGTCGTCGGCTCGCTCGGCCATGTCTTCCTCGTCGACTACTACGTCGACACGCGCTGGAAAGAGGGCCTCTGGCTCTTCATGTCGGCGGCGTTCGTCTCCCTGCTCGTCTGGGTGCGCGTCCTGAAGCCGTTCCGGCTCCGGGCGCGCCCCTGGGAGATCGAGCGAGTCGCGGTCGAGCGCGGCGGCACGACGACGATCACCCTCGGACCCCGAGGCCACGACGGAACCCGCTTCGAGCCCGGACAGTTCGCCTGGTTCACGTTCGCTCGCTCGCCGTTCGCGATCACCCAACATCCCTTCTCCTTCTCGTCCAGCGCCGAAAGTGCGGGCTCGATCGCGGTCAGCGTCAAGGCGCGCGGCGACTTCACCGAGAGCCTCCGCGGGCTGGAACCCGGAACCGGGGCGTACGTCGACGGGCCGTACGGCGTGCTCAGCATCGACCGGTTCGAGGGACCCGGCTTCGCCTTCATCGCGGGCGGCGTCGGGATCACCCCAATCATCAGCATGCTGCGAACGATGGCCGACCGGGAGGATCTGCGGCCGACGGTACTGATCTACGCCAACGGGGAGTGGGACGCGGTCACGTTTCGCGAGGAGCTCGCCGACCTCGCGCAGACGCCGAACCTCCGCGTCGTTCACGTGCTGGAGCGCCCGCCGGACGGCTGGACGGGGGAGGTGGGCTACGTCACCGCCGAGCTGCTGCAGCGCCACCTGCCGCCCCAGTACCGGCGTTTCCAGTTCTTCGTCTGCGGGCCGGTACCGATGATCGCTGCCGTGGAGAGGGCTCTCCACGCGATCGAGGTGCCCGGCGAGAGAGTCCACAGCGAGCGCTTCGACCTCGTATAGGTGCCTCCATGCGACACGCCAACATGACCCGACTCGCCGTGGCGACGAGCCTGCTCCTCCTCCTGGCCTGCGTCGTCTTCGCGGCGCTCCAGAATTGAGTCGCCCGATGACGGAAGCGCTCTCGGTGGTGGCGAGCGTGCGCTACGGAAGAGCTGCCGACCCTGTGACGTCACGCGCGCGTAGGATCCGGCGGGCAACCGGGAGGTGCTGATGGCGCAGGGACGGACGATCGTGTGCGGCGTGGACGACTCCGAGACGGCGGTCGCCGTCACGGATGCCGCGCGCTGGCTCGCGGAGGGCCTCGGTGCGCGGCTCCTGATCGTGCACGTCGTCGAGGAGCCGTCCGTGGACCCGGCGGAGCTGCGGGCCTCCGTCCGGGAGCGATCCGGAGCGAACGAGGAGGACGTTCGCGTGCTTCCGCAAGGCCCGCCGGCCGATCGCCTGCTGGAGACCGCCCGCGGCGAGGACGCCGAGCTCCTCGTCGTCGGCTCGCGCGGGCGGAGGTCGCTGCACTCCACCGTTCTCGGCAGCGTCTCCCGAACGTTGGCGACGCGGGCCGACCGTCCCGTCGTGATCGTGCCGCCGGAGGTGCGGTTCTCCGCCCCTGGTACGACGGGCGCCGAGAGCACGAGCGCGAGCGTCGTCTGCGGCGTCGACGGCTCCGACCACGCGCGCGCCGCAGCTGCACTCGGCGGCCGGTTGGCGGCACGTCTCGGCCACCGGCTCGTCCTCGTGCACGCGCTCCAGGACGTGAAGGCCGCCTTCGCCTATCTGGGCGCTCATGGCGGAACTCCCCCGGTTACGGCACAGCCGGATGCGCAACGGAACCAGGCCTCCGGGATCCTCGACGACGCGCTGCGCTCGGCGGGCGTCGAGGCGACTCTCGTGATCGAGTCGGGACCTCCCTGGGACGTGCTCGAGTCGGTTGCCGAGCGAGAGCACGGCCGGCTGCTCGTGGTGGGGGCCCGGGGCCTCGGGGGTATTCGGTCTACGCTCTTCGGGTCGGTCGCGGCGCACGTGGCCGCGTCGGCGACACGGCCCGTCGTGGTCCTTCCAGGGTCTGCCCGAGTCGAGCCATAGCGTGGCGTTCGCGCCCGCGCGTCAGCCGGGATACTTGCCTGTGATGTAGGCCTCGAGGTGGCCGATCGTGGCGCTCTGCGTCTTGACGAGGCTTCGCAGGAGATCGCCGCGCGACACCACGCCGACGAGCCTTCCGTCGGCGACGACCGGGAGGTGAGCGATGCCCTTCTCCGTCATGATGCGCAAGCAGTCGCCCACGGTGTGCTCCAGGCCGACGAAGACGACCGGGCTGCTCATGGACTCGCCGACCAGGGCTTCGTCCACGCTTCGTCCGGCGAGAATCACCTTGCGGACGCAGTCACGCATGGTGATGACGCCGACGAGCTCGTCGGCGGACAGGACGAGCAGCGCTCCCGTGCGCTTCTCCGCCATCAGCTTCATCGCATCGGACATGGCTGCGGTCGGAGCGATCGACCAGACGTCGTCGCCCTTCTCTCGCAGGACGTCTGCGATCACCCTCAGCACGCTCGGCTCTTCCTTGCGGGTCTCTCAGGGCGTGGGGGCTCCGGTTCTGCGGACGCAGTCAATCGCACCGGAGGCTCGGCGAGGTCGCTCACACCAGCACGCTACCGGACAACGCGCCGGAGCCTCATCCGAGCCGCGCGGCAAAGAGCGTCGAACCGAGCACCATGATCCCCGCGAGGGCGAGGACGAGCCGCCGCACCTGCGCGTGACGCGGGCCGATGGCCTGCGCGGCCTCGATGTCGAAGCGTTCCGATTCGATCCGTCCGAGCGGCACGCCGAGCTCGAGCAGCGCCTGCTCGGCGGCTTCCATCATCGGCGCCGGACCGCACAGGACGTACCGCCACGCGCCGGGCTCGCCGGGTAGGTACCTGGCGAGCAGCGCCCGCGTGATCATGCCCGCTTCCCCTGTCCAGCCGGCCGGCGGCCGTGCGAGCACGCGCACCACGCGAAGGTCGAGCTCCCCGCCCGCCGCCATCTGCTCGAGCTCGCCGGCGAAGACGATGTCCGCAATCTCGTCGTTGGCGTAGACGAGGACGATCGGCCGCCGGTCCCCGTCGTCGCGCAGCGTACGCAGCATGCTTACGACCGGCGTGATCCCGATCCCACCGGCGACGAGCACGAGGCCGGCGTCGGGCGCTCGCGGCAGCACGAGCGAGCCGTAGGGGCCGTCGACGTAGGCACGCGTCCCGACTGCGACCTCTCCGATCCGGGAGGTGAAGTCTCCGAGCTCCTTGATCGTGAACTCGAGTCGCTCGGGCCGGCGCGCGCTCGAGGAGATCGAGAACGGATGCTGCTCGAGCGAGAAGGGGCTCCGGCCCAGGGTGAGCAGCGCGAACTGCCCGGCCTGGAACTGGAATGCCGCGGGTCGCTCGGGCTCCACCGCGACGGCCCACACGCCGGCAGCCTCCGGCTCGACGGCGACGACCCGGTACGGTCGCCGCAGGAGCTGCAGGGGCCGCAGGAGCCGGACGTACGCGACGCTCGCCATCGATGCGGCCGCGACCGCCACCCAGAGTGCCTGCTTGAGCGGATCCTCGAGGTAGTGGCGGATGCTGACGATGTGCACGAGCCCGACCGCGAGGACGAGCGCGGCAAGCGCGGCGTGCCCGGCGCGCCAGCGCTCGTAGGGGATGCGCAGCCGCCCCCTCCAAAGCGCGGTCACGACGAGCGCGGGGAGCGCCACGAGGACGAGCCCGAGCGCGAGCGCTCTCGGGAGGTTCACCCGGGGGTCGAGGAACGCCCAGTAGCCGGAGTCGGCGAGCACGAGGACGAGAGGGTGCGCGAGGACGAGCGTGACGGCCACGATCCCGGCCTGTCGGTGGAACTGGAGGAGCGTGTCCTGGCCGAGGAAGGCAGAGACCCTGCGCAGCCGGGCGGTCAGGATCGCCTGCAGCGCGATCATCGCGAGCCCGATGAAGCCGAAGGCGACGCCGAGCTCCACCCAGAAGCCGCGGGACGCAGGCTCGTCGCCGAGCAGGATCACACCCAGCGGAAGGAGGGTCACACCGAGGTAGGCCCCGGCGAAGAGGAGCAGCCTCACCGGATCGCGATCCCCCGCTCCGAGCCGGGGCGCCCGTCCGGCAGCAGGTCGCGGGCGCTCTCGAACTCGCGGACGAGGTAGCGCAGCTCGGGATCGTCCGCCACCCGGTCGGAGTCGATCGCGAACGAGGCGCCGCGTCGTCGGATCAGGCCCCGCCGCTCGAGGGCCGACAGACAGCCGGCGACGCGGCGCCGGCGCTCGTCCGTGCTCGCGAGCGCCGCCGGAACCGGACGGTCGACCACGCGAGCGTCCGCGACCTCGGCGGCGAGCAGGTTCATGACCTCGCCTTCGGAGAGAGAGCCGCGCCCGTCCGCGCAGGCGCGTGCCAGACGAGCGGCAACCACCTGTCCGCACGTGAGCGGAGTGAGCCTGCGGAGCTCCGAGAGCACGACCGCCTCTGCGTCGGCCTCCGGGGTCGCGAGCGGGCTCCCGAACGCCACGTATGCCCACGGACGGCCGCGCGTGAGCGGGTCGTAGGCGACGCCCAAGTGCAGGAGCGTCTCCGGGCGCCCGCGGCGGAGGAGCAGCCCGACCGCCCGGTCGAGCGGCCCGATCGCGCCGTCCGGCGACACGCGTCCCTCCGGGCTGAGTAGAAGGGGCTCGCCCGCTCGCACGAGCTCCACGAGCTCGCGTAGCGCCACCAGCGACGCGCCCGCCTTCTGCTCCCACACGGGCGCCGCCGCGGGACCGACGAGCTCGTCGCGCTCGAGGATTGCGAGCAGGAGGTCGGCGAACTCGGCGCGAAGGACATCTCCGGGACGAAGCGGCGGACGGAGGCCGAGCTCCCTCGCCCGTGCCTCTAGCAACGCCAGGACGCGCGGGGCGAGGACGCTCTCGAGCGGGGTCTCCGCCGGGAGCAGGGAGAGAGCCTCTCCCAGCTTGAGCGTCGTCGCGCTCGACACGGGATGGGCGCGAAAGCGTGGCAGCCAGGAGGCGAGCGAGACGGGATAGAGGATCCGCCGCAGCCAGAGCGGCGTCCCGGCTCGGAAGCCCGCGAGGAACCCCGGGTGGAAGATGTCCTCGCGCGCCGCGACGTGGGGCAACGAGTCGCGACTGCGCCAGGCCCGGGCGCGCAGGTACAGGCTAGAGGCGAGCAGCGGGACGTCCTCGAACCGCCGGTGGCTGAACAGGACGAGCGTCCCGCGCTGGAACCGGAACCCCTCGCCGCCGATCATCTCGGCCCGCATCGTCGAGCGCGTGTACGCGAGCATGGCCAGCACCGCTGCGTCGGCGAGAGGGCTCACGCGCGTCCGGGCGCCCGACGTCGTCATCGCTTCTCGGGCACGGGGTCGCGATCCGCCTCGACCACGCGAGCGCCGTCACCGCCGCCGACGGCCTGCGCGACGAGTGAGACGATCTCCTGCGCCGCCCGAGGACGCCGCGCGCGGAGCGCGGCGCGGCGCATTCGCCTCCGCGTCGTCTCGTCGGAGAGGACGAGCGTCAGCTTGTAGGCCAGCGAGTCGGCGCCGTGCGCCTCGAGCGCGACTCCCGCCTCCTGCAGGTAGTCGCAGTTGCGCTCCTCCTGGCCCGGGATGGGATCGGTGAGGATCAGGGGGAGACCAAGTGCGATGGCCTCGGACGCCGAGACGCCGCCGGGCTTCGTGACCGCGACGTCCGCGGCGGCCATGAATTCGTACACGTTCGGAACGAACCCGGCCACGCGCAGCCGCCCGCCGAGATCCGCGGCGACCCGAGCGAGCCGCTTCTCCAGGGCGCTGTTGCGGCCGGCGAGCGCCACGACCTGCGTGCCCTCCACCCCGAGCGCCACCTCGACCGCGGTCTCGATCTCGCCGAACCCCAGCCCTCCCCCCATCACGAGCACGACCAGGGCATCGGGCTCGAGACCGAGCGCGGCTCGCATCGCAGCTTTCGATCTCCGAGCGGCGAAGGCGAGCCTGATGGGAATGCCGGTGACGGCGATCCGGCCGGCCGGGACGCCGCGGCGCTCGAGCGAGAACCGCAGCTCGTCGTCTCCGACGAAGTACCGGTCGGCGGTGCTCTGCATCCAGTAGGAGTGCGCGTGGAAGTCCGTTATCACGATCCCGAGGAAACTGCGGCCGTGCTGCCTGCGCCGGCTCGGCTCGAGGATCTGCGGGCCGAGGAAGTGCGTCGCCAGGGTGGCGTCCGGAGCCCAGTCGGACACGAACCGGCGAAACGCCGCCGACTCGACCCAGTCCATCGCCCGCAGGAGCTTCGCCTGGTCCTGCTGCGCCCTTCGGTCGTCGAAGGTGTCGTACAGGTACCCCCACAGGGAGGGCATCCGGTCGACCACCCTGAGGTACGACCGCGAGTATGCGCGGCGATAGACGGGCGAGGTGAAGTCGAGGACGTCGACGCTCGCCACCTCGGCGGTGGGAAGGAGCGACGCCGCGGCCTCCTCTAGGGCGGTCGCGGCCATCGTGTGGCCCGTTCCCGCCGAGGTGGAGACGATCAGCAGTCGCATCGCGTCGACCTCAGCCCCCTCGAGCGCGCCTGCACGAGTCCGAAGCGCGCACCTCCGGCGACCGCGCGCACCGCAGCCGCCACGTCGCGGCTCGCGCTCTCAGCGTGCACGTATCCGCGGTCGCCGGAAGCGAAGGCCCGGATCTCGTACGCCGGGTCGTCGTCCAACGAGATGACGACAACCTGCGCTCCTGGTGCGGCGGCCAGGATCGAATGCACTGCCTCGATGTCGCTCATATGGCCGAGCTGAACCTTCCGTGACGATGACGACGACGTCGACTCGCTGGGCGCGTACGAAGCCGAGGGCGTCCTCGGCGGTCGTCGCCTCGCCGATCACGCCGATCTCCTCGGCGTCGGCGAGCACCCCGCGTAGGGCGTCGCGCATCAACGGCAGCGCCGCGACCAGTGCAACCCGGATCGCGGCATGCTCGGCATCTTCCGTATCGTTCGCGCCACCGACGACGGCCATCGCCACAGACTTGCGACTCCGTCTCCCGACGGCATCGGAGTGATCACCGATCTAAGATGCGGCGTTACCACAGACAAGGAAGGCCGTCATATGCCGTACGCGCAGCGGGGGGAGCCCGTGCCCGTGACCAACGAGGTCGAGCACCGCCTGCTCGCCTTCGGGATCGCGCTCAGCTCGGAGCTGTCGCTCGACGCCGTTCTCGAGCAGGTGGTGGAGATGGCCGCCGCCATGACGGGCGCTCGGTACGCCGCACTCGGCGTGATCGACCGGACCGGCCAAGGGCTCGAGCGCTTCATCACGACGGGCATCGACGACGAGGCGCGGGCGCACATCGGCAAGCCGCCGGAAGGTCGGGGAGTCCTCGGCGCGACGATTCGCGCCGAGCGTGCGCTCCGGCTGCAGGACCTCCGGCAGGACCCCCGCGCGGTCGGGTTCCCCCCGGGTCATCCGCCCATGAGGACGTTCCTCGGCGTCCCCGTGCGGATCCGGGGCGCCCCCTACGGGAGCCTCTACCTGACGGAGAAGGAGGGTGGCGAGGAGTTCACCGAGCGCGACGAGGAGACCATCACGATCCTCGCCGCGCAGTCAGCTTCCGCCATCGAGAACGCCCGTCTCTACGAGGCTTCCGAGCACTGGCTCCGTCAGCTCGAGTCGCTGATCGAGGTCGGGGACTCCCTCGCCGCCGAGAGCGCCCCGCTCCGCGTGCTCGACCTCGTCGCCGCCAGGCTCCGGGAGCTCGTGAGCGCACGCCTGGTCTGGGTCTGGACGCCCTCCTCCGACGGAGAGCTCACCATCGTGTCCGCCGCGGGCGAGGGGGCCGATGCGCTTCTCGGCCGTCGCGCATCGCCCGCCCACAGGACGCTGGCGCGCGTGTTCGAGAGCGGGGCCAGCATCCGGTCCGACTCGCTGCCGGACGACCCTGAGGTCGACCAGGCCTTCGCACGCCGCGTCGGCGTGCGGGCAGCCGCCTGGGTGCCGATGAACGCGCGCGGACGGACGCTCGGCGTGATCGGGCTGGGGGACAAGCAGGGGCGGGACGTCAGCTTCTCCGCCGAGGACGTGCGGTTCGCGGAGATCTTCGGCCGCCGCGCCGCGGTAGCGGTCGAGCTCGGCCGACGCGTCGAGCGGGACAAGATCCGCTCGATCATCCGGGCCCAGGAGCAGGAGCGCCGGCGACTCGCCCACGAGCTGCACGACGAGACCGGGCAGGCGCTCGCCGCCATCCTGCTCGCGCTGAAGCCGCTCGAGGCGCAGGTCGGCGAGGAGACCCTCCGGCCTGTGGAGGAGCTCGTTATCCGGACGCTGCAAGAGGTCCGCCGGCTCGCCGTCGAGCTGCGCTCTCCGATCCTGGACGACTTCGGGCTGGTACCAGCGCTCGAGCAGCTCGCCGGCACGACCGCACAGCGGGCTGGGATCCAGGTCACGTTCGAGCCGAGCCGCGAGGTCGCACGCCTTCCAGACGACGTGGAGACAGCTCTCTACCGGCTCGCGCAGGAGGCGCTGACGAACGTGGTGAAACACGCGGATGCCGGGCACGTGCGCGTAGGGCTGGCCTGGCGGAACGGAGCCGCCATGCTGATCGTCGAGGACGACGGGCGAGGGTTCCGGGAAGAGGCAGTCTCGAGAGAACGGCTCGGGATCGTCGGCATGCACGAGCGCGTGGCGCTTCTCGACGGGACGATCATGATCGAGTCCGAGCCTGGCGCCGGAACCCGCCTGGTCGCGGAGATTCCGGCCGCGATGCCGCCTGACCCGGGCGACGCTCGGCCCGTGTCGTGAGCGAGCGCCGAAGAATCCGTCTCAGCCGTCGCCAGCAGGTGATCCTCGTGCTCGGGATGTGGGCGCTCGCGATCGCCTCGAGCGGCGGCGACCTTGAGGCCGCAGTCGATCCCATCACGCTGCTCAGCGTCCTCGTGGCTGCCGTCCTGGTGGTGCTCACGACCGGGAGCTGACGGTCGCCGAGCTCTTCCACGGGCACACGGCGCGGGAAACGGCAGGGTACGCTTGCGCACCGTCGGCCAGGCCCGACGATCGAGGAGTGTGGGTGTGAGCGCAGCCGGAACGATCCGCGTGTTGATCGCCGACGACCACGAGGTCGTCCGCGCGGGACTCCGTCTGCTCCTCGACGCCGAGGAGGACATCGAGACCGTCGCCGAAGCGGGAGACGGCGAACGGGCAGTCTTCGAGGCGATCGCGAGCCGGCCCGACGTCGTCGTAGTCGACCTGCACATGCCTGGAGGAGCCGGCCTGGATGCCATCTCCAAGATCGTCGAGCTCGCCGCGGGCACGCGCGTGCTCGTCCTGTCGATGCACGACGATCGTCGGTACGTACGGGCGGCGTTCGAGGCCGGCGCGACCGGCTACATCATCAAGGAGGCTGCTCCGCGCGAGCTCGTCCAGGCCGTGCGCGAGGTCGCGGGAGGCGGGCGCTACCTGCACCCGGAGCTCGGAGTCCGGCTACTCGCCGCCGAGGCCGACGAAGCGAGCCGAGCCGCCGCGAACGTGCTGTCCGAGCGCGAGCGGGAAGTCCTGCGACTGCTCGCGCTCGGACACACGAACAAGGAGATCTCGACGATCCTGTTCATCTCCGTCCGTACCGCGGAGACGCACAGGGCTCACATCATGCAGAAGCTCGACTTCTCGAATCGAGCCGATCTCATCCAGTACGCGCTCGCCATGAAGCTCATCGACGCCGACGGGCCGTAGGCCGTAGACCGCCGGGCGCCGGCCCCCGCCCGAGCCTTTCACGTCCGCCCGCCGCGCCGGGGGCGCAACCGAGGATCAACCGCACCGGGAATCCGGACATGTACCGATGCGGACTCAGACCGACGTGACCATGCTGGCGGAGCTCGCATGCTCGATGCCACCTTCACGCTCGGCCGCATCGCCGGAGTCCGGATCGGCCTCAACTGGACCTGGCTGCTCGTGTTCGCGCTCTTCACGTGGACGCTGACGGCCTCGATCTTCCCTGCGCAGAACCCTGGGCTCAGCGAGGGGGCATACCTGGCGATGGGCATCGTCGCGTCGGGGCTCTTCTTCGTCGCCATTCTCGCGCACGAGCTCGGCCACGCCGTCCAGGCACGGCGAGACGGGATGGAGATCGAGGGCATCACGCTGTGGCTGTTCGGCGGGGTGGCGACGTTCAAGGGGAACTTTCCCAGCGCCGGCGCCGAGCTCCGGATTGCGCTCGCAGGACCGCTCGTCACCCTCGTCCTCGGGGTAATCCTGAGCGCTGCGGCGATCGCGCTCGCGCTTCCGCCTGCGGTCGACGGTGTCGTCGCCTGGCTCGGCTACATCAACTTCATCCTCCTCGCCTTCAACCTCCTCCCCGCATTGCCTCTCGACGGCGGTCGCGTGCTGCGCGCCGCTCTCTGGCACTGGCGCGGCGATTACGGACGGGCGACGGGAGTCGCGGCCACGATCGGCCGCGGCTTCGGCTATGCCTTCATCGGTTGGGGGGTTGCGCTCCTGATCTTCCAGGGCACGTTCGGCGGCGTGTGGGTCGCGTTCATCGGCTGGTTCGTCCTCATGGCGGCAGGATCGGAGGAGCGGTTCGCCAAGATGAAGCGGGCGTTCGAGGGGTCGGTCGTGGGCGGGCTCATGACTCGCGACCCGGTCACCGTGCCGTCGGACTTCTCCCTCGAGCGTGTCGTCGACGAGATCGTCTGGACGAGCCGCTACACGACCTACCCCGTCGTCGCGAACGGGCGCGCCGTCGGCCTGCTCCCGTTTCGCGCCGTCGCGGCCGTTCCGCGTTCCCAGTGGTCGACGCAGACGGCCGCAGGCTCCATGACGCCGCTCGAACGCGTCCCGGTCGTCTCTACGACGACACCGCTCGAGGACGCGGTCGTCGCTCTCGGGCAGTCCGACCTCGGGCGCGCGCTCGTGCTCGACGGCGACCGGCTGGTCGGGCTCCTCTCGATCACCGACGTCGCACGGGCGCTCGAGCTGGGGGCGCCGCCCCGTTCGAATGTCAAGGTTCGCCTGTGAGCATGGATCGGGCGATAGGGCACTTCGAGAGGCTCGTCATCGGCTCTCTGCTGGTCCTGCTGGCGATCGTGCTCGCGCTCTCGGTCGTCGATTTGACCTGGGTGCTCGTGCAGGACGTCATCAACCCGCCGGTACTGATTCTCGAGATCGACGAGCTGCTCGAGTTATTCGGGCTCTTCCTGCTGGTGCTGATCGGCGTCGAGCTATTCGAGGCGATCCACAGGACATACCTGCACGAGCGCGTGGACCGCGCAGAGGTGGTCATCATCGTGGCGATCATCGCTATCGCCCGGAAGGTGATCGTCATCGACTTCGAGAAGACGGAGCCGCTGACCGTCGTGGGCGTAGGGGTCGTCATCATCGCGCTCACGGTGGGCTACTTCCTACTCAGACGGACCCGCCGGCTGGAGGCCGCGTCAGCGCCGGGCACGTCCGAGGCGGTTTCGGGCGCACACGGCGGCTCGGATCCCGAGGGAGCCTCCTAGCTCCTTCCGAGGCCGCGGCCGAGACCTCGACGATCGGCCGCGCCGACCGGACGCGCTCCGGTCAAGTACCGAACGACTCTGCGGCTTCGCGCGGATGCGGCGCCCGGCGCAGGGCACGACACTTGCCGGGAGAACGAGAGGAGGTCTCGATGATCGTGGTAGGTGTCGACGGATCGGAGCACGCGAAAGAGGCGCTTCGCTGGACACTGCGCGAGGCGGCGCTGCGCAAGTGCGGCGTTCTCGCGCTCTACGGCTGGACAATGTCGGCACCGCCGGGACGGATCGGCTACTACGCTGCCCCGTTGCAAGATCCTCAGCCGTACCAGGAAGGCGCGGAAGGGATGCTCAAGAGCATCGTCGACGAAGCTGCCGACGCCGGCGACGTCGTGATCGAGCTCCGGGCGGTGCAGGGCTCCCCTGCCGAGGAACTCATCCGTGCGTCCGAGGGCGCCGAGCTCCTCGTCGTCGGCTCGCGCGGACTCGGCGGCTTTGCGTCTCTCCTGCTCGGCTCGGTCAGCCAGCAGTGCGCACAGCACGCCGCCTGCCCCGTCGTCATCGTCCGCGAGTAGCACCTCCCGAGGCGGCCCGCGGCTGCCCCTCGAGGCTCGTGACCGCTGTGCGACAAGCGGTTCCTGCGAAGCCTGCGGATTTCCCCAGCCCGGACAGGAGCCTTCTACCGATGTCACCGCGCCCCCGCTCGTGAACGCTGTCGGAACGATGAGCGTGGCCCTGCCCTCTGCGCGTCTTGGCGACCCCGGAGCCGCCTTGTCCGTCGCGGATCGCTCTCCCCAGGCGCCGACGATCGGGCTGGTCGGAACGTACCCGCCGACGAAGTGCGGGATCGCGAGCTTCACGGCCTCGCTGGGACGCGCGCTCGCCACGTGCGACACGGCCGTGGGGGTGATCCGCTGCGTCGATCGCCCGAGCCCCTCCGCGAGCCCTGTAGAGGTGGTCGCCGAGCTCGTGCGTGGATCGAGCGCTTCCCGCAGCCAGGCGGCTCGTGCGCTCGACCGGTTCGACGTGGTCGTGCTGCAGCACGAGTTCGGCATCTACGGCGGGACGGACGGCGCGGAGGTGCTCGACCTCGTATCGCGATCGGACGTCCCGCTCGTCGTCGTCCTGCACACCGTGCTCGAGCGGCCGTCCTGGCGCCAGCGGCATGTCTTCGAGCGGCTCGTCGACCGAGCCGACGCCGTCGTCGCGCAGAGTCTCGCCGCGTGTCGCCTCCTCACCAGCGTGTACGGCGTCGATCCTCTGCGGGTGGAGGTGATCCCGCACGGCGCGCGCCCGAATCTCGGCCCCTCGCTCCCGAGCGTCGGCAACGGCGCCCCGACGGTGATCACATGGGGCCTGATCGGGCCCGGCAAGGGCATCGAGCTGGGCATCGAGGCGATGGCGCTCCTCGAGGATCTCGTCCCGCAGCCTCGCTATCTCGTGCTCGGCCAGACGCACCCGAAGCTCGTCGCCGCTCACGGCGAGAGCTACCGCGAGCAGCTCGTCGAGCTGGCGCGGGTGCTCGGCGTGTGCGATCGCGTGGAGTTCGACGACCGCTACCACGACACGCAGTCCCTTCTCGGTCGCATCCGTGCCTCCGATGTCGTGCTCCTCCCGTACCGCTCTCGCGAGCAGGTCGTCTCCGGCGTGCTCGTCGAGGCGATCGCCTCGGGCAAGCCCGTCGTGGCGACGGGGTTTCCCCACGCGGTCGAGGTGCTCGCAGACGGTTCGGGCCTGATCGTCCCGCACGACGATGCTGCCGCCATCGCCGCGGGGCTGCGCGCCTTGACCGAGGAACCGGCGGCGCTTCTCGCGAGGGCTGCGGCGCGCCGGCAGGCGCCGACCGTCTACTGGGAGAACGTCGCGAGGTCATATCGCTCGCTCGCATCGGCTCTCGCGTCGAGCGTGTCGAGAGCTGCCGGATGATCGCGCTACCGCGGCCGCCCTTCGCGCACCTGCTCGCGCTCAGCGACCGGCGAGGCGTGTTCGAGCACGCGTGCGGCGCGGTGCCGAGACGGGAGCACGGCTACTGCACGGACGACGTGGCCCGCGCGCTCGTCGCCATCCTCCGCGAGCCGCTTCGGCCACCGGCGCTCGAGCGCCTCGCCTCGACCTGCCTCGCGTTCGTCTCGAGCGCGCAGCTGCCCGACGGGCGCTTCCGCTCGCGTCTCTCGAGCGACGGTCACTGGCTTGCCGAGCCGGGGTCGAACGACACCGTCGGCCGAGCCCTCCTCGGGCTGGCCGTCGCGGCGACATCCGCGACCAGCCCCGCCAACCGCAGGAGCGCGCTTGCCCGGTTTGACGCGAGCGCCGGCTTCGACGCGGACTCGCCGCGCGCGAATGCGCTCGCGACGCTCGCAGCCGCCGAGGTTCTCGAGGGGATTCCCGGCCATGCGCCCGCCGAGCGCCTCCTGGAGACGTCCGCGGTGCGTCTCGGCAGCCTGGGCGAGGACGACGGCTGGCCGTGGCCGGAAGCTCGTCTCGCGTACGCGAACGCGCTGCTCGCCGAGGGGCGGATCGCAGCCGGTGTCGCGCTCGGGGAGCCGCGGCGTGCCGCCGAGGGCCTAGGGCTGCTCGAGTGGCTCGTTCGCGTCGAGTCGAAGGGGAGCCGGTTCAGCTTCACGCCGGTCGGTGGCTGGGCGCCCGGCGAGCCGCGCCCGGGCTTCGATCAGCAGCCGATCGAGGCGGTCGCGATGGCCGAGGCGTGCAGCCGCGCGTTCGCCGTCACGGGCGAGCCGCAGTGGGCCGAGACCACGCTGCGGGCCGCCGCCTGGTTCCTCGGCGAGAACGACGCGGGCGCCTTCCTGCTGAACCTGTTCACGGGCGGCTGCCACGACGGCCTGGAGCCCGGCGGGTGCAACCTGAACCAGGGCGCCGAGTCGACGCTGGCCATGATCGGCGCGCTCCAGCACGCACGCCGCCTTCAGGCGGCCGCTCGCAGCGCTCCCACTATCTCCCGCGCATCCACGGTGGCGGCGCCGACGCACCGGTCGGCAGCCCCGTACGTGAGGTAGATCGTGCCGTCGTCGAGGAGCTCCGCTCCCTGGATGAAGACGACCTCGTCGACGTCGCCGGCGCGCTCCCAGGAGAGCTCCGGCTGCATCGTCGGCCGTGGGAGCGCCGACAGGACGCGACCGGTCTCGTGATCGAGCAGCGCCACCCGCATCGTGTAGCGGCCGCCGGCCTCGCGCTCGTGGTAGAAGAGGACGAGATCGCCGTCGACCTCGACGGGGGGTGCGCCCGCGCCGACCCCGAGCGCACCCGGGGACGGGCGGATGACCGTGTGGCGGTCGAGTCCGCTCATGTGCTCGTCCCAGTAGCCCGGCGAGGGCTCCCAGAGGTCGTCGAGCGAGTCGAAGATCGCGAGCTGGATGTTCGGGTGCACGCGGTGCAGGAACGCGACCCGGCCGTCACGGAGGTTGAAGACGACGGCATCCTTGTTCGGAACCCCGTCGGGACCGAGCACGCGACCCGACGTCCGGTTGAGGAAGAACCGCCCACCGGCGAAGCCGAGCCTATGACCGCCGATCCTCCACGGCTCACCCGACGCCGGGGAGGGAAGGTGCGTGTAGGTCATCACGACGCGCTCCACGTCGCCGCTGCGGACTCGCTGCACCCGAGGATCCTCGTACGCGCACACGGCGTCTCCCGCGGCCCGAGCGAGCACCTGCTGGAACGCGTACGTCCGGCCACCGTCGGAGGAGGTCAAGACGAGGATGTCGGAGACGTAGCCGAGGAAGCGCGGGCCGTCGCCCGAGTTACGACGGTACCCCTCGCGTACGCCACGCGCGAACAGGTGAAACGTCCCGTCCTGCACGATGAGGCCGGCGTTGAAGATCGGCCCGTACCCCGCGACGGCGCCGGCCTCGACGATCGGCACGTCGCTCAGGCGGGTGGCTTGCGGGCCGGATTGAACGGATCTGGTCATTCTCTCGGGGTGTGCATGGTGCCCGCTCCGGGCGGGCTGCTGCATTCCAACCTTGGTATCGGACGGAGGAGGACTCCCCATGACGACACATAAGCGTCCGGAGCTCTTCACGCGCTACGGCGGGAACCCGATCCTCACGGCGCAGCACTGGCCGCGCACCGTCAACTCGGTGTTCAACCCCGCGGCGGCGCTCGTCGACGCCGAGACGCTGCTCCTCGTTCGCGTCGAGGAGCGCACCGGCATCTCCCACCTCTGCGTCGCCCGCAGCGCCGACGGGCTCACGGACTGGGTCGTCGAGGAAGACCGCGCGATGCTCCCGCTGCTCGACTCGGACGCCGAGCGCTACGGCATCGAGGATCCCCGCATCACCTGCTGTGGGGACGAGCGGCTGATCGTCTACACGGGGTACTCGTCCGGCGGCCCGCTCGTGTGCCTGGCCGCGACCCGCGACTTTCGCACCTTCGAGCGGCGCGGAGTGCTCATGCCTCCGGACGACAAGGACGCGGCGCTCTTCCCTGTGCGCTTCGGCGAGCGCTGGGCGCTCATCCACCGCCCGACCTCGGCCACACCCAGGCAGACGGCGCACATCTGGATCTCCTGGAGCCCCGACCTGCGCCACTGGGGCGACCACCAGATCCTCCTCGCGGCGCGCGACGGAGGCTGGTGGGACGCCCACAAGGTGGGGCTCTCCACCCCACCCCTCCTCACCCCGGAGGGGTGGCTCCTCCTCTACCACGGCGTCCGGCAGACGGCGGCGGGAGCGATCTACCGGCTCGGGCTCGCGCTTCTCGACCGCGAGCGCCCGGATCGCGTGCTCGCCCGCTCGCGCGAGTGGGTGTTCGGCCCGGACGCGCCCTACGAGCGCTCGGGCGACGTCGACCAGGTGGTGTTCCCGTGCGGCTGGGTGCTGCTCGAAGACGGCGACACGCTCCGGCTCTACTACGGCGCCGCCGACACGTCCGTCTGCGTCGCGACCGCGAGCCTCTCCGCCCTCTTGGCGTGGCTCGCTCGCCACTCCGGGTAGCAGTCGCCGAGCGGTCGCGTAGTTCTCCGAACCGTGTCCGGAGGGATCCCACGATGCGAATCCGCGGTCGGTCCGGTCATCCTGGAGCCGACCCGTTAACCGGAATCGGGCACCCCTATGCGGGCGCTTCCGAAGGAGGATCGACGATGACGGCCACTGCTGAACGGACGATCGCGGAGGTGTGGCGCCGCGCGGTCGCAGAGCCCGCCCCAGTTCCACCCTTCCTCGTCAAGCGAGGATCGGACTGGCAGGAGATGAGCTGGGAGGAGGCGGGGCGTACCGTCGACGAGCTCGCCGCCGGCTTCCTCTCGCTCGGAATCGAGAAGGGGGATCGCGTCGCCATCCTCTGCCGCACGCGAGTCGAGTGGACGCTCTGCGACTACGCGCTCATCTCGATCGGCGCCGTCGTCGCCCCGATCTACGCGACCAGCTCGACCGCCGACGCAGTGCACATCCTCGCCGACTCGGGCTCGAAGCTCCTCGTCTGCGAGAACGCCGAAGGCTACGCCAAGATCGAGCGCGCTCGGGGCGAGCTGTGGGCGTTGGAGGCCGTCGTCGCCGTCGAGGACTTCCCCGGCGCCGAGTACACGCTGGAGTCGGTGCGCGAGCACGGCCGCGAGCGCCTGAGCCGCGATCCGCTCGCGGTCGACGAGGCGCGCGCCAAGGTCGGCGAGCACGATCTCGCCACCCTGGTGTACACGTCGGGAACGACCGGGCCGCCGAAGGGCTGCATGCACACGCACCTCAACTGGTGGACGATGGTCGAGTCGATCAGCAAGGTGCCCGGCGTGCTCGTACCGGGCGACCGGACCGTCCTCTTCCTGCCCCTCGCGCACGCGTTCGCGCGCATGGTGCAGTTCGTCGGCGCCCGCTCGGGCATCACGATCGCGTACGTCCCCGACCCGTCCGGCATCGTGCCTGCGTTGGGGGCCGTGAGACCGACGATCTTCCCCGCCGTGCCGCGCGTCTTCGAGACCGTGTACCGCACCGTGCAGGCACGCTTCGAGGCCGCGCACGGCCCGCGCCGGCGACTCGTCGACTGGGCGCTCGGAGTCGGGCGCGAGGCGAGCGAGCGCCGTCAGGCCGGTCAGGCGCTCGGGCGGCGGCTCGCCGTCCAGCATGCGCTCGCCGACAGGCTCGTGTTCTCGAAGGTGAAGGGGCGCCTCGGCGGGAAGATGCGCGTCGTCGTCTCGGGCGGCGCGCCGCTCGCGCCCGATATCGCGCGCTTCTTCCACTCGCTCGACATCCTCATCCTCGAGGGCTACGGCCTGACCGAGTGCACGACCGCCGCGACCTTCAACCGCCCCGACGGCTTCCGCTTCGGGACAGTCGGCCAGGCGATGCCCGGCGTCGAGGTGAAGGTCGCAGACGACAGCGAGATCCTCGTTCGCGGCGAGAACGTGTTCCTCGGCTACTGGGCCAACGAGGCCGCCACGGACGCCGTCCTCGACGAGGACGGCTGGCTGCGAACCGGCGACCTCGGCACCTTCGACGAGGACGGCTTCCTCACGATCAGCGGGCGCATCAAGGACATCATCGTCACGAGCGAGGGCAAGAACATCTCGCCGGCGAACATCGAGAACGCGCTCAAGGCCTCGCCCTACGTGGCGGAGGCGCTCGTCGTCGGCGACGGCAGGCCGCACCTCGCGGTGCTGATCGAC
>DASSSO010000060.1:0-4517 GCA_035776735.1 Gaiellaceae bacterium
GCTCCACTACCGCGGCAAGGCGAACCGCGAGTTGCGCGTGCTGGACGTCGAGGGCACGCCCGAGCCGGAGACGGAGGTCTTCCACGACGAGAAGGCGGTTGGACGGATCACGAGCTCCGTGCCGGGGCTCGCGCTCGCCTATGTGCGGGTCGCGGTGCCGGAGGACGCCGAGCTGACGGTCGGCGGCGCACCCGCGTCGCCGGCCAGAATCAGCCGTCGTGTCTGATCTCGGCGACCCACGCGGACGCAGCTCTCGGCGGAGCTCGCAACCCTCGGCGCCGAGGCGCGGCGCCTCCTGGCCGCGCTCGCGGTGGTCGCGCCGGCGCACGGTCCGTCCACGCGCTCGGCGAGGTGTCCGGCGTGGCGGAGGCCCGGCCGGCGGTCGACGAGCTCGACCGGCGCCACCTGCTCGCCCGCGAGCCCGGCGATCAGTTGTCGGTCGCCCCAGGCGTGCAAGGGCGGCTGAAGCGACTGCTGAGACCACCGTGGTGACCGAGACGTCGACGGGCCCGGAGACGACCGTCCAGGTGACGACGACCGAGACCGAGACGCAGATGGTGACCGAGACCGAGACGGTGACCGAGACGCAGACGGTGACCGAGCCCGCGCCCACACCGTGAGGGCTCGGATGCGCCCGGCACGATTCGAACGTGCGACCTCTGCCTCCGCAGGGCAGCGCTCTATCCCCTGAGCTACGGGCGCTAGGCCGCCCAGTGTAGCCGGGACCCCAGGTAGGTTCCGGCGCCCATGGCGGAGTTCGGCAAGACGATCGCAGACGCCTACGAGTTCGACGGCGAATCGCTCGACCTGGGCCGCGGCGTCCATGAGGGGAAGGTCGTCGGCGAGGCGGCCGTCCGGCTTCCGCTCGCGACCTCGAACCGACACGGCCTGATCGCCGGCGCGACCGGGACGGGCAAGACGCGCACGCTGCAGCTCATCGCGGAGCAGCTCTCGGCGGCCGGCGTGCCGGTCGTCGCCGCGGACATGAAGGGAGACCTGTCCGGCATCGCCCAGCCCGGCGAGCCCGGCGGCACGGCGGAGAAGCGCGCCGCCGAGCTCGGTCAGGACTGGCAGCCGCAAGGCTTTCCGACCGAGTTCCTCTCGATCGGCGGGATCGGGCCCGGGGTTCCCGTCCGTGCGACGGTCTCGGACTTCGGCCCCCTGCTGCTCGGCAAGGTGCTCGAGGCGAACGAGACGCAGGAGCAGAGCCTCTCCCTCGTCTTCCGCTACGCGGACGAGAAGGGCCTGCCCATCCTCGACCTCGCCGACCTGCGCGCCCTCCTGACCTTCTTCGACTCGGACGACGGGAAGAAGGAGCTCCGGGCGATCGGCGGCGTCTCCTCGGCCACGATCGGCGTGCTGCTGCGCTCGCTGGCCCAGCTCGAGGACGGGGGCGGGACGGAGTTCTTCGGCGAGCCGCAGCTCGACATCGCCGACCTGCTGCGCGTCGCACCCGACGGGCGCGGGATCATCTCGTGCCTGGAGCTGCCGGCCGTGCAGGACAAGCCGAAGCTCTTCTCGACCGTCCTCATGTGGTTGCTCGCCGAGCTCTTCGAGCAGCTCCCGGAGGTCGGCGACGTACCCAAGCCGAAGCTCGCCTTCTTCTTCGACGAGGCGCACCTCCTGTTCGCCGACGCGACGGACGCGTTCCTCGACTCCGTCGTGCAGACCGTGCGCCTGATCCGCTCGAAAGGCGTCGGCGTGTTCTTCATCACGCAGACGCCGAAGGACATCCCCGCCGACGTGCTCGCCCAACTCGGCAACCGAGTCCAGCACGCGCTGCGGGCCTTCACGCCGCAGGACGCGAAGGCGCTGAAGGCGAGCGTCTCGACCTATCCGACCTCGGAGTTCTACGACCTCGAAGAGCTGCTGACGCAGCTGGGGACCGGCGAGGCAGCGGTGACGATCCTCTCGGAGAAGGGCGTGCCGACTCCGGTCGTGCACACGAGACTTCGCGGGCCGCTGGCGCGCATGGCGCCGGCCGACGACGTCGACGGTGCGGCCAAGGCGTCTCCGCTCTTCGCCAAGTACGGGACGAGGACCGACCGCGAGAGCGCCCACGAGCTGCTCGCCGCGCGGATGGAACGGTCGGCCGAGCCGGCGGGGGAGACCGAGCCCGCCCCGGCGCCGAGGCGGCGCAAGGCCGAGCCTGCCCCGAGCGGCGATCCCGTGAGCGATTTCCTCACCTCGCGGCAGGGGAAGGCGATCCAGCGCGAGGTGATCCGCGGGATGTTCGGGCTTCTCCGCAAGCGCCTCTAGCAGGACGGCACCACTACCGGGCGAAAGCCGGGTCCGTGACCGACATTCCGGACCAGCTGACGCTCGAGGTCAACCGCGACCGGGAAGGCGCGCGAGACGTCCTCGGCCGCCGGATCGCCTTCTCCGCCCTCGTGATTGTCCTGGCGCTGGGCCTGCTCAACCTGTTCGGCCAGCGGCCGGCGACGACCACCGCCGACGCCGCGGAGGCGACCCTCGAGGTGTACGCACCGAAGCGGGTGCGCGGCGGGCTCTTCTACGAGGCCCGCTTCACCGTCGAGGCGCGCAGGGAGGTCGAGCAGGCGACACTCGTGCTCGATCCCGGCTGGGCAGAGGGGATCACGATCAACACGACCGCCCCGTCGCCGATCGGCGAGGCGAGCCGCGACGGCGACCTCGTGTACGAGCTCGGCCGCATACCGGCCGGCGAGAAGCACGTGCTGTTCCTGCACCTCCAGGTCAACCCGACGAACGTCGGGCACCGCTCGCAGGACGTCCGGCTCTACGACGGCGACGAGCTCCTGGCGACCATCGACCGCTCGATCACGGTGTTTCCGTAATGGACATCGTCATCCGCGCAGTCGTCATGTTCGTGTTCGTCTGGTTCGTGACGCGGGCCGTCGGGCGCCGCGAGCTCTCCACGCTGCAGCCGTTCGACCTGATCCTCCTGATCGTGCTCGGCGACCTGATCCAGCAGGCGGTGACCCAGAACGACTTCTCGGTGACCGGCGGGATCCTCGCCGGCGGGACGATGGCGGCGATGGTCGTCCTCTTCTCGTGGCTGGCGTTCCGCTTCCGGCGGCTGCAGCCGGTGCTCGAGGGCGATCCGGTGATCCTCGTCGAGCGCGGCAACACCATCGACCGCAACCTGCGGCGGAACCGGATCACGCTCGAGGAGCTCGCGGCCCAGGCGCGCCTGCAGCAGGTGGCCCACATCGACGAGATCGAGTGGGCCGTCCTCGAGACGAGCGGCCAGATCAGCGTGATCCCGAAGCAGCGCTCGTAGACTCGCCTCCGTGCCGCTCTACCTGACCGAAGCGGAGGTCGCCGCGCTGCTGACGCCCGCCGATGCCCTCGAGGCGGTCGAGGGCTCCTTCCGGCGGATGGCCGCCGGCGAGGTCGACAACAAGCCGCGTCACCGGCACCGGCTGGAGGGCGGCGCGTTCGCCGTGATGTCCGCCGTCGACCACGGCGTCGGCTTCGCGGGCCTGAAGTCCTACGCCTGGCTCCCGAACGGAACGCCCTTCGTCGTCTGCCTGTTCGACCTCGAGCGGGCTGAGCTCGCAGCGGTGATCGAGGCGGACAAGCTCGGCCAGCTCCGCACCGGCGCGGCGAGCGGCGTGGCGGCGAGGTTTCTGGCGCGGGAGGGAGCCGGCACGCTCGGCGTCCTCGGGTGCGGCTGGCAGGCCGAGAGCCAGGTGCAGTGCATCCGCGAGGCCGTCCCGACGATCGAGCACGTCGTCGCCTACTGCCGGACCGAGGAGCGGCTGGAGGAGTTCTGCAAGCAGGTCGGCGCCGAGGCGGGCGAGACGCACCGCGACGCCGGCGGGCACGACGTCGTCGTCACGGCGACGACGTCACGCGATCCCGTCCTCCGCGGCGAGTGGCTGAGGGACGGCGCGCTCGTCTGCGCGATCGGCGCGAACGACCGCCGCTCGCGCGAGCTGGACAACGTTGTTCTGGAGCGGGCCGCCTTCGTCTGCTGCGACTCGATCGAGCAGGCGAGGCTCGAGTCCGGCGACCTGATCGAGCCGGTCGAGCAGGGGATCCTCGACTGGCTCGAGGTCCACGAGCTCCACGAGGTCGTCGCCGGCGAGGTGCAGGGCCGCCAGGCGGACCAGGACGTCGCCCTCTTCAAGTCGAACGGGCTCGCCGCCTGGGACGTTGCGATCGGGGCCCTCGCCCTCGAGCGTGCGCGCGAGCAGGGCGTCGGCCGGGAGGTCTAGCTGGTCGTCTGCGCCCGCGCCGACTCGACCACGTCGTGGCCGAGGGCGCGGACGACCTCGGGGCGGTCGAGCAGCCGGGCCCGCTCCTGGGGCGTCGTGCGGTTCCTTATGTACGGGTCCTCGAGGATCTCAGCGAGCGGCCGGCCGCGCCCGTGCTCCCTGATCACGTACTGGGCGATCCGGTCCTCGCCGGACGAGCGCGTGAACAGGAACGAGAAGGGGTTGCGGAGGAAGTCCCGGAAGGCCACGAGGCCGATTCTAGATACGGTGCCGCCGGAGTGCTGATCCGCCTCGGCCACAGTCCCGACCCCGACG
>DASSSO010000124.1:0-7625 GCA_035776735.1 Gaiellaceae bacterium
GAACGCCGCGCCGGCCAGTGCGGCGCCCACGAGGATCGCCGCGCCGAGCCGCCGGGGCGGCAGCCAGGACGTGTCCGGCTCCTCCTCCTCGACCGGGGCCGGGGGCGAGCTCGCCAGCGCGGGCGAGAGCTCGGGCGGCGGGCCGGTGGCCAGGAGCAGGTCGTGGACGCGCCGGAGGCGGTCCCGCTCCTCGGGGCTCTCCACGCCCTCGAGCAGATCGTCGAAGTCCGCCGGCCTCACAACACGTCCCCCAGCACCGCGGAAAGCCGGGCGAGACCGCTCCGCGTACGCGTCTTCACCGTGCCGAGCGGGATGCCGAGCAGGTCGGCGATCTCGCTCTGCGAGCGGCCGCCCCAGTAGGCGAGCTCGATCACCTGCCGCTCGTTCTCGGGCAGCTCGCCCAGCGCACGGTGGACGCGCCAGGCGACCCAGCCGGCCTCCGCGCGGTCGGCCGGCGTCTCGTCCCCCGCGACCTCCTCCGGCGCATCGACCGGCGGCTCGCGCCTCGCACGCCCGTTGTCGACGATCGCGTTGCGCGCGACGGCGTAGAGCCACGGCGCCCCGGGGCCCCGCTCGGGCTTGTACGTCCGGGCCGCACGCCAGACCGAGGCAAACGTCTCCTGGACGGCGTCCTCCGCGCGACCGCGGTCTCCGAGCCGCCGCAGGGCGAGCCCGAACACCGGCCTCGCGTACCGCCGGTAGAGCGCGTCGAAGGCGCTCCGGTCGCCTGTGCCGACCATGCGGATCAGCTCGCCGTCGCTGACGTCGGAGTAGGACAAGACGAACATGGTTGCGCGTGGCGCCGCAGGCGGCAAGCGGCGCCCGACGGCCGCAGCCGAGGTGGTCATGCCTCTTCTACGGCGTGTCGGCCCGTGCGGTTTGAAGGAGGCGCCCGCCGTCGACGACGAGCGTCGATCCGGTCACGAAGTCGGCCCCCGCGAGGTACATGACGGCGTCGGCGACGTCGTCGGGCGTCCCGATCCGGCCGAGGAGCGACTCGGCCGCGCGCCGCTCCGCCTGCTCGGGCTCCACGGCAACCGGCCCCGGCGCGATGCCGCACACCCGCACCTCCGGGGCAAGTGCGCGGGCGAAGACCTTCGTGAGCATCGAGAGGGCCGCCTTCGCGGCGCTGTGGGGGGCGAACGACGGCCACGGCTCCAGGCCCATCACGTCCTCGATCATGATCACCACGCCGCGGGACTCCCGCAGCAGGGGCGCGGCCGCCTGCGTGACGAAGAAGCCGCCCTTCGCCGTCGCGCCGAAGGCGGCGTCCCAGTCCTCCTCGGTCACCTCCTCGACCGGCTTCGGCGCGAACCCGTCGGAGGCCGCGTGCACCAACAGGTCGAGGCCTCCGAGGTCCTCCGCGGCCGTTCTGACGAGCGCGCGGGCCGTCTCCACCTCGGCGATGTCGCCGTGAGCCTTTCCGGCGGCGAAGACGCTCCAGCCCTCATTCCCGAGCCGGGTGGCGATCGCCGATCCGACCCGGCCGGTTCCTCCGGTGACGAGGGCTCGCATGCCGGAGAACTGTAAGGAGTTCGGGTGGACTGTAAGAAGTTGATTTGGAACGGGATTTTTTCCCCTGCTGTGGGCATACCTTTCGGGCGCGGAAGCGCTCCATGAAGGGGGGTTCTCAGCACATGAAGAAAGCTCTACTGCTCCTCGTCTCGCTCCTCGCCGTCGCCTTGGCGTCGGTTGCGCTCGCGGCGGTGACGAGGGTCGTGGCGATCAAGCCGGACGGGTTCAGTCCGGTCACACGCACCATCCAGACGGGCGACTCGATCCGCTGGCGGAACGACGACACGGTGAACCACCAGGTCGTCGCCGACAACGGCCACTTCGCCTCGCCGGTGCTCAGGCCGAGGCAGACCTACACGCGGATCTTCAACACCGCCGGCACGTACCGGTACCGCGACGCGCTCGAGCCGGCCGAGCGCGGGACGATCGTCGTCAAGGGTCCGCCTCCGTCGGTCTCGATCAACTCCTCGGCGGGGACGGTGTTCTACGGCGCGTCGATCCGACTGACGGGGTTCATCTCGTCGGGTGCCGCCAACCAGATCGTCCAGATCTGGGGGCGCCCGTTCGGGCAGGCGTCGTTCATCAAGCTCGCCGATCTCACGACGGCGACCGCCGGCGCCTACGACTACACGACCACTCCGAACCTGCTCTCCGAGTACCAGGCGAGGTGGGGGAGCCGGATCAGCGCGACGGTCTCCGTCGGCGTCCGCCCACGGATCACGCTCATCCGGCGCAGCCCGTGGTTCGTGACCTCGGCGAAGGCCGGCAGGTCGTTCAGCCGCCGCTACGTGTACGTGCAGCGGAAGTCGACCCTCGGCCAGTGGGTGAACCGGAAGAAGGTCTTCCTCGGCAGCTCCGGCGCCCGCCGTTTCAAGATGGACCTGCCGCGAGGGCGGCACATCCTGCGGATCTTCATGACGACCAATCAGGCCGGCACCGGCTACCTCTGGAGCCACAGCCGGACGATCGTCGTCCGCAAGCGATAGCTCGGGGCGTTGGGGCCGGTGAGGGCGAGGTTATGCTCCCCGGCCCCGACACCTTTTCCGAAGGAGAGAGTCCTTGAGCACGCTTGTCTTCAACCACGAGGAGATCACCGCGCGCGAGCTGAAGCCGCGCCTCTACGAGCTGGACGGCATCTCACGCGAGTCCGTCGAGGCGCACTACAAGCTCTACCAGGGGTACGTCGCGAAGCGGAACGAGATCCTCGGCAAGCTGGCCGGCGTCGACCTCTCCTCGGCGAACCAGGTCTACTCCGACGTCCGGGCGCTGAAGGTCGACCTGACGTTCGCGATCGGCGGGATCAAGAACCACGAGATCTACTTCGAGCACCTCGGCGGCGACGGCGGCGACCCGGACGGCCCCTTCGCGCAGCTGGTCGAGCGTGACTTCGGCTCCGTGACGGCGTGGCGCGAGGACCTCACGGCGACGGGCATGGCCGGCCGGGGCTGGGCCTGGACGGCCTACGACTGGGACGAGGGTCGCCTCTTCAACTACATCGGCGACGCGCAGAACACCTACCCGATCTGGAACGCGACGCCGCTCGTTGCGCTCGACGTCTACGAGCACGCGTACTTCCTCGACTACCAGACCGACCGCGCGTCGTACATCGAGGCCTTCTTCGCGAACCTCGATTGGGGGACCGTCAACGACTGGGTCTCGCGGTACGCCGTACCGCTTCGCTGACCCCCGGCCCGGGGCCTAGGCCGGGCCGGCGAGCCAGCGGCGGAGCTCGGTGTGGTGCTGTGGTTCCGCGCCCGCCAGCTCTGCGCGCAGCTCACCGACGGTTCCGTACCGCTCGGCGACGACGTCGTGCGTGTGGATCGTCTCCAGGTTGACCTGGCGGGAGAAGAGGAAGTCCTCGTCGGCCAGCGCCGGGTAGGCGTCGAGCACGCCTTGCAGTGCGAGCCGGACGGAGTCCTCCGCGAACCGGGGCTGCAGGTGCGCGTGCTCGACGACGAAGAGCTCGTCGGGCCGCTTGAGCAGCTCGTACACCGGGGCACTCATCGACGACTCCACGATCTCGCCGAGCTGGAGCGCGTTCACGGGCGTGTCGCTGCCGACGAAGAGCGTGCCCCGACCGCGCTGGTTGTGGGTCGCGAGCGGGACGAGCTCGAGGATCCGCTCCACGTCTCCGTCGGCGAACCCCGCCTCGAGCAGCCGGTCGGCCGACCGCTCGCGAACCAGGCCCTGGGCGCAGGGGCAGGCGTTGATCCCGTGCGCCTCCACGCCGACCATCCGCCTCACGCCGTCCTGGGAGGCAGCCGCGATCCCGATCAGGCCGAGCATCGCCTGGGACGCGAGCCCCGTGACCGGCGTGCGCCGCTCGACCGGATACCTCGCCGTGATCCGCGCCTCCGCACGGCCCGCGCCCTGCCGCTCGACGATCTCGCCTGCGATGTGGGCCGCGAGCTCTTCGACGAGGAACGCCTCCTCCAGGACGATGTGCTCGATCACCTCCTCGAACAGCTCCGGGAAGCGCGACATGTGGACGCCCTTCTGGGCGGAGTCGAGATCGACCGTGCACTCGATCTCGGCGGCGATCAGCTTCTCGCTCTCGCCGTGGCGGATCCGGATCGCCTTCGAGACGCCCGTGACGCCTGCACGGGACAGCCCGAGGCGGACGTCGGGCGCCGACGCCTGCAGGTCCTGGCGGAAGACGTCGCTGAGATCGGTCATTCGGACGGAATAATGGCGATCGCACCGAATCTGAGAAACGCGTGGCCCACCAACCGATCTTCGCCCAGCTCGTTTCGCTCGCGTGCCACGACCTCAGGACGCCGCTCGCGACGGCCTCGGGGTTCGCGCACACGCTCAGGCGCCTCGACGCGCTCGAGGCGCCCGCGGACCGCTACGTGGAGATGATCGGCGCCGCGTCCCAGCAGATGACGCAGCTCCTCGACTTCCTGGCCGCCGCCGCCCGGATCGAGGCGGGGCGCTTCGAGTACCAGGCCCGCGAGCTCGACTCTCGTGAGCTCGCCGAGGCCGCCGTGGCCCTGCTCGACGACGGCGAGGCGACGGCGGGCGGCGCCGGGGCGGCCGTGCGCGTCGACCCGAACTGGGCCGACACGGGCCTCGCCGCCCTCGGGCAGTGCGTCCGGCGTCACGGCTCGCTCGAGCAGGTGACCTTCGCCGTCGACGGCGCGACCGTCTCGATCGGGCCCGTCGCAAAAGGGGTGGGCCGGATCGCGGTCGGCGACGACCTCAGGGACTTCGGCGCCGCAGTCGGCACCCGCGTCCTCGAGGCGATGGGCGTAGAGATCGTGCTCGACGGCGAGCGCCTTGCCGTGCGCCTCCCGCCCGCCTAGATCGCTCGACGTCGACGGCGATCAGCGCAGCAGTCGAGACAGCCTCCGGTCCTTCAGGAGGCGCCCGCCGGTCTGGCAGGTGGGGCAGTAGTAGATCGTGTGCTCCTCGAAGTCGACGCGTGCGATCGGAGTTCCGCAGACGTGGCAGGGCTCCGCGAGCTTGTTGTGCACGCGGTAGGTCTTCTTGTCGTTCGCACCCCGCTCGCGGAGCTCCAGGCCGCGCGCCAGCTCGGCGTCGATCGCCCCGGCGAGACGCGCGACCTCCTCCTCGTCCAGCTCCTTCGTCAGCGCGTAGGGCGAGAGCCCGGCGTGGTGGAGGATCTCGTTCGCCCAGGCACGGCCGATCCCGGCGATCGCGCGCTGGTCGCGCAGCAGCGAGTGGAGGCGGCGCGACTCCGAGGCGCAGATCGCCGCCAGCCGCTCGGCCCCGAGCCCGAACGCCTCGGGGCCGAGGTGCGCCAGCTCTTCCTGCGCCTGCTCGGGCGTGAGCAGCCAGACGCCGGCGCGCTTCTTCGCGCCCGCCTCGGTGAGGACGAGCTGCGAGCCGCCCTGGAACTCCAGCCGGAACGCTGGTCGCTTCGGACCGGTCTCGCCCACGCGGAGATACCTGAGCCGGCCGGCGGTCATCAGGTGGAAGAGCAGGACGAGCTCGCCGTCGTCGGTCGGCATCAGCAGCCGCTTGGCCCGCCGCTCGACGCCCGCGAGCCGGCGGCCCTCGAGTGCCGCGAGCGGCGG
This sequence comes from Gaiellaceae bacterium, assembly GCA_035776735.1. Lineage (GTDB taxonomy): Bacteria > Actinomycetota > Thermoleophilia > Gaiellales > Gaiellaceae > JACDAN01. The sequence continues at coordinate 5,556 of DASSSO010000124.1, forward strand.
GTCGTACGTCTTCAAGGTCGCGATGTGCGCCGGGCCGGCCTTCACGATCGGGAAGGCGGAGACGGGATCGTCAAGCTGGCGCCGCCAGGCCTCCATCTCGGGAAACTCGGGCACTAGGGTTGCGACCTCATGGCTGAGCCGATCACGGTAGCCGTCCACCGCGGGGACACCGTGGAGGCGCGGCACCTCGTCCATGCGGTCGCGGTCCGGGACGGCGCGGTCGTCGCCGAGGCGGGGGACGGCGGGCTCGTCACGTTCATGCGCTCCTCGGCGAAGCCGTTCCAGGCGCTGCCGCTGGTCCGCATCCGGCCGGACCTCGAGGACCGCGAGATCGCGATCGCCTCCGCGTCCCACCTCGCCGACCCGCAGCAGATCGGCGCCGTCCGGTCGCTGCTCGCGAAGGCGCCCGCCCAGGAGGACGAGCTCGAGTGCGGCGCCGAGGGCGACCCTCCGAGCCCGATCCGGCACAACTGCTCGGGCAAGCACGCGGGCTTCCTGGCGCTGTGCCGCACTCGGGGCTGGGACTCACGGGGCTACCGCCGGCCCGAGCACCCGGTGCAGCAGACGATGCTCGCCGAGGTTGCCGCGGCCGCCGGGGTCCGCGAGCACGAGATCCCGACCGCGATCGACGGCTGCGGCGTCCTCAACTTCGCCCTGCCGCTCGAGCGGATCGCGTACGCGTTCTCGCGGCTGCCCGAGCTGGACGGAGGTGACCGCGTGGCGGACGCGATGCGCGCGCACCCGGCGCTGATCCGCGGCCCCGGGGCGCCCGACACGGTCCTGATGGAGTCCCTCCCCGGCTGGATCGCGAAGGGCGGCGCCGAGGCGCTGCTCTGCGCCGCCGGTCCGGGCGGGATCGGCGTCGCCCTCAAGGTGGAGGACGGAGGCGCCCGCGCGGTCGGGCCGGCGGCCGCCGCGTTCCTGGGCCGCCTCGGGCACCCGCTCGAGCGTCTCGAGGCGACGCCCGTCGAGAACAGCCGGGGCGAGATCGTGGGCGAAATTCGAGGCGATTGACACGCGCTCGACCGGCCGCGATCGGTCTCCACAGTCCGTAAAGAAAATGTTGGCCCCGCGCGAACACCGTTGTATATTCCGGCGACCGGAGGGGAGCCGGAACGAGGGGACCGGCTCTCGCGTGTGCAGGTCGACAACCCGTCTACGCGGAGAAAGTCGAGGTCCCATTGCTCACGGTCGACATCTCGCTGCCCGACGTCGAGGAACTCCACAAGCTTGTCCAGGAGGGACAAGAAAAGGGGTTCCTTACTTATGACGAGATCGTCTCGGCGCTCGAGGAAGTCGAGCTCACGAAGGAGCAGGTCGAAGACTTCTACACCTACCTGATCGATCACTCGGTCGAGCTCGTCGAGGGAGACCAGCACAAACACCCGCCCCACGAGCAACCGGCGCTGGCCGGAGCGGAGGAGGCCAATGCGAAGGCGCCGAAGCTGGATCTGACGGTCGAGCCGTCGCTCGACTCGCTCCGGCTCTACCTACGGGAGATCGGCAAGGTGCCGCTGCTGACCGCCGACCAGGAGATCTACCTGGCGAAGCGCATCGAGCGCGGCGACATGCACGCGAAGACGCAGATGATCGAGGCGAACCTGCGCCTCGTCGTCTCGATCGCGAAGGGCTACCTCGGCAGAGGCCTCAGCTTCCTCGACCTGATCCAGGAGGGCTCGCTCGGGCTGATCCGCGCCGTGGAGAAGTTCGACTACCGCAAGGGCTTCAAGTTCTCGACCTACGCGACCTGGTGGATCCGCCAGGCGGTGACGCGGGCGATCGCCGACAAGGCGCGCACGATCCGGATCCCCGTGCATATGGTCGAGAAGCTGAACAAGGTCGTGCACATCGAGCGCCAGCTCGTGCAGCGGCTCGGGCGGGAGCCCCAGCCGGAGGAGATCGCCGTCGAGCTCGAGATGACCACCGAGGAGGTCCGCGAGATCCTGCGGATGGCGCAGCACCCGGTTTCACTGGAGAAGCCGATCGGCGAGGAGGAGGAGTCCGAGCTCGGCGACTTCGTCCAGGACGACATGGCCGAGTCGCCCGACGAGCAGGCATCGCTCTCGCTCC
>DASSSO010000175.1:0-22288 GCA_035776735.1 Gaiellaceae bacterium
GACGAACGTCTGCCGCGTGAAGTGCAAGTTCTGCGCCTTCGCGGTCACGCAGAAGCAGGAGGACGCCTACACGTATACCGCCGAGGAGCTGGTCGACGACGCGCTGCGGCAGCGGGAGCTGACCGGCTTCACCGAGATCCATATGGTCGGCGGCGAGAGCCCGCACGTGGACTTCGACTACTACGTCGAGATCGTCCGGCAGCTGAAGCAGGCGCTGCCCGACGTCCACCTGAAGCTCTTCACCGCGAGCGAGATCCACCACATGACGACGCTCTCGGGCCTCACGCACGAACAGGTGCTCCGCGAGCTGCGCGCCGCCGGACTGGGCTCGCTCCCGGGCGGCGGCGCCGAGGTCTTCGCCGACCGGGTCCGCGCACTGGTGGCGCCGGGCAAGGAGCACCCCGACATCTGGTTCGAGGTTCACCGGATCGCCCACTCGCTCGGGATCCCGACGCACTGCACGATGCTCTACGGCCACGTCGAGACCTACGAGGAGCGGGTCGACCACTGGCTCCGCCTTCGCGACCTCCAGGACGAGACCGGCGGCTTCCTCGCCTTCATCCCGCTCGCCTTCCACCCGGAGAACACTGTCTTCGAGCAGCGAGGGTGGAAGCACACGCACGGCTCGGACGACCTGAAGATGATCGCCGTCTCGAGGCTGCTCCTCGACAACGTCGACCACGTCAAGGCCTACTGGATCATGATGGGCATGCCGATGGCGCAGGTCGCCCTGCACTTCGGCGCCGACGACGTCCAGGGCACGGTCGTCCGCGAGACGATCTTCCACGCCGCCGGCGCGCGCACCGAGACGGAGCAGAAGATCGAGGAGCTCGTCCGGTACGTGCGGGCCGCGGGCCGGATCCCCGTCCAGCGCGACACGCTCTACAACGAGCTGCGGCGGTGGGAATGATCCGCCTCGGCCGCATCTCCTACCTGAACATGGCGCCCGTCTTCCACGGGCTCGAGGCCGACGTCGAGGAGGTGCGCGGCGTGCCGACCGAGCTGAACGCGGCGCTGCTGGACGGGCAGGTGGACGTGGCGCCCATCTCGTCGATCGAGTGGGCGCGGAACGCGCGCGAGCTCAGGCTGCTCCGGCGCATGTGCGTCTCGTCGGAGGGCGCCGCCGGCTCGATCCAGCTCGTGACGAGAGCGCCCTTCTCGGACATCCGGCGCATCGCGGTGACGCCGGAGAGCGCGACCTCGGTTGTCCTGACCAAGGTGTTGCTCCCGTACGCGGACCAGGTCCCGCTCGGCGAGGACGCGGACGCGACGCTGCTGATCGGCGACGCTGCGCTCAGGAGCGCCTTCGAGGATCCGACCCCGCACTACGACCTCGGCCGGTTGTGGCTGGAGCGCACGGGCCTGCCGATGGTCTTCGCAGTCTGGGCCTGTCCCGACCCGCCGCCCGACGGGATGCTCGAGCTCGAGGAGGCGCTCGTGGGCTCCGTGAAGCGCGCCCGACGCGAGGCGGGCGAGCTCGCGCGCCAAGCCGCGGAGGAGTACGGCTACCCGGCCGGCTGGGTCGCGCGCTACTTCGAGCAGCTGCGGTACAGCTTCGGCCCGCGCGAGCGCGCCGGCCTACGGCACTTCCTCGAGCTCGCCCGGGACGCGGGCGAGCTGGACGTCGTTCCCGACCTTCGCTTCGTCGACGACCCGGTGCGGGCGTGAGCGAACAAGTAACACTGTGTTACTTGCCGCTCCAACCCGCTCAGGGAGGCGCTTCCCGTGGTTAGTAACACTGTGTTACTAGGCTCCTCGAAGGTCGGGACGATCCTCGAGAAGGCGCTCGACGGCGAGCGGATCACCGACGCCGAGGCGGTCTCGCTTCTCGAGTCCCGCGACCTGGTTGCGGTCGGGAAGGCGGCCGACGAGCTGCGCCGGCGACGCACCGACCCGGAACGGATCACCTTCATCGTCGACCGGAACGTCAACTACACGAATGTCTGCTACACGGACTGCGACTTCTGCGCCTTCTACCGCCGACCCGGCGACCTGAACGAGGGTTACCTGCTCCCGAAGCCGGTGATCTTCAAGAAGATCGAGGAGACCCTGGCGATCGGCGGCACCGGCGTGCTCATGCAGGGCGGCCACCACCCGGACCTGGGGATCGAGTACTACGAGGATCTTTTCCGCTCGATCAAGGAGCGGTACAAGGTGCACCTCCACGTCCTGTCGCCCCCCGAGGTGCAGCACGTCGCGCGGCGCTCGAAGCTGACGATCCCGCAGGCGCTCACCCGCCTGCGCGACGCCGGCATGGACTCGCTCCCGGGCGGCGGCGCGGAGATCCTCGTCGACCGCGTCCGCAAGGTGATCGCGCCGAAGAAGACGACCACCTCGGAATGGCTCGGCGTCATGCGCCACGCCCACCGCCTGGGGATCTCGACGACGGCGACGATGATGTACGGCCACGTCGAGACGCTCCCCGAGCGGGTCGAGCACATGCGGCGCATCCGGGAGCTCCAGGACGAGACCCGCGGCTTCCGCGCCTTCATCTCCTGGACGTTCCAGGACGACGGCAACCGGCTGGGCGCGAAGGTTCCCCCCGAGACGCGACCGACCTCGTTCGACTACCTCCTCACCCAGGCCGTGAGCCGCATCTACCTCGACAACGTCGACCACATCCAGTCGTCGTGGGTGACGCAGGGAATGAAGATCGGGCAGGTCGCTCTCGGCTTCGGCGCCGACGACCTCGGCTCGGTGATGATCGAGGAGAACGTCGTGTCGGCGGCCGGGACGACCTACCGGGCGACGACCGAGGACTTCGTCAAGACGATCCGCGCGCTCGGCAAGACGCCAGTCCAGCGGGACACGCTCTATCGAGACGTGAAGGTCTGGAACTAGCTCTCGGCGGCTTCGTGCGTCTTGCGCCGAGCCTCGAGTTCCGCGCGCCCTTTCGCCTCGAGCGCGCGAAGCTCGCGGACCCGCGGATGGCTCTCCGCCCTCTGGCGGGCGCGCTCACGCTCCTCCTTGGTCCTCTTCCTCCTCATCGTCTTCCTCGAAGTAGTCGTGCAGCCAACGGAGCTGTCGGCGAGTGCCCGATGATACTCAGCACCTCTTCCCGGTAGATCACGGGCTCCGGCTCACCGGCGCTGGACATGCAAGCATCCTGTAGTTGATGGCGAGGGCCGACAAGATGGCCGAAACGACCACGCCCTGGAGCTGGTACCGCGACCCCGCGGTGCTGCAGCGCGAGGAAGAGACGATCTTTCGCTCGGGTTGGCAGTACGTCGGCGTCCTCGGCGAGCACAACGTCGTCCCCGGCTGGGCGGGCCGGGTGCCGGTCGTCGTCGTACGCGACGACGAGGGCGCCGAGCGCGCGTTCGTCAACGTCTGCCGCCACCGCGGCTCGGTCGTCGTCGGCGAGACGGGACAGCGGAAGACGCTTCAGTGCCCGTACCACGCGTGGACCTACGGGCTCGACGGCTCGCTGCGCTCGGCCCCCCGCGGCGAGGAGCTCGGCGACCGCGACGACCTCGGCCTCGTCGAGATCCGGCTTGCCGCCTGGGGCCCGTTCCGGTTCGTGAGCCTCGACGGCGACGCGCCGCCGCTCGACGACGTCCTCGGCGAGGTGCCGGAGATGCTGGCCGAGGGCGGCATCGACGTCGACGCGCTCGCCTTCCACCACCGCGTCGAGTGGGAGGTCCCGGCGAACTGGAAGATCGCGGCCGAGAACTTCCTCGAGTGCTACCACTGCGCCGTCGCGCATCCTGGCTTCTCGAGCATGGTCGAGACCGCGCGCGGCGAGTACCGGCTCGAGGCTCGCCGGTGGCACCTGAGCCAGTTCGGGAGGCTGAAGGATCCGAGCGGAGCGCCGCTGCCCGAGGGCCAGTTCCACCTGATCTGGCCGAACACCGGCATCAACGTGTTCCCGGGCCGGCCCAACCTCTCGATCGGGCCGATCCTGCCGATCGCCCCCGATCGGACCCGCCGCGTCCTCGACTACTTCTTCGCTCCCGGCGAGGACGAGGAGTGGATCGCCGAGTTCCTCGAGTTCGACGACCAGGTCGGCCGCGAGGACGCCCGGCTCGTGGAGGCGGTCCAGCGGGGCGCCGGGTCAGGCGTCATCTCCGAGGGACGCCTGCTCCCGGAGAGCGAGCAGCTCGTGGCCGCCTTTCAGGCGCGCGTGTCCGAGGCGCTCGGCGGCGGCCCGGCGAGCCTCCGCCCGTAGACGACGCTGAGCACCGCGAGCGCGACGGCGACGACCACCACGATCACCGTCCAGAAGAGCACGAGCGCGCCCGCGACGGCGCCGACCGAGACGAGGATCGCGCCCCAGCGCGGCGACCGCTCGATCAGGCGAAGCCCCGCGAGCAGGGCCACGCCTCCACCGACGAGCAGCACGATCCAGATGATCTGGTCGCCCGCGGCCGCGTCGTCCCAGTGCCCGGGCCACCAGCCGCCCAGCACGCCGGCCAGAACGTACGCCACCCCGGTCAGGCCGCCGAGCCAGAAGAGCGCGCTGCGGACGCTCATCCGCCGCCCGCCGCTTCGGCCCGCCGCAGGCCGCGCAGGGCCCAGACCGAGAGGAGCGCAATCAGCCCCAGCACGCCGCCGAAGGCGCCCACGAGGTGCTCCGGCTCGCCTGCGATCAGGCTCCGGCCCGCCTCGAGCATCGGCGTCACCGGGTTCAGGCGCGCGATTGTCTCCAGCCAGGCCGCGAGCAGCTCGACGGGCACGAAGACGGGCGCGAAGAAGAGTGAGAGGAAGACCGGGAGCTGCATCAGCGGCGCCGCCTGCAAGGTCCGTAACCGCATTGCGATGCCCGCCGACCACAGGAGCCCGGTGCAGTTGACCAGGGCGGCGAGCAGGTAGAGCGCGAAGATGTCGACGCCGTCGCCGCCGACCTGCATGCCGGCGAGCATCGCGACCGCAGTCAGGACCAGCGCCGTGAGCGCCCACCGTCCCAGCGCGCCGATCCCGTAGCCGAGGAGGATCCCGCGGCGGTCCGGCGCCGCGACCATCAGGCGCCGCGCGAACCCGGTCTCGAAGTCCCGGACGATGCCGAAGCCGGTGAAGACGCCTGCGAACGCCGCCGACTGCAGCAGGACGAAGACGAACTGGAACGCGGTGTAGCCGACGGGGAACTGGAAGCCGGGCACGTCGTTCACCCGCGAGAGCCCGCCGGCGAAGGCGACGAAGAAGAACATCGGGAACGCGATCCCCGGGATCAGCAGCGACGGGGTCGTGAAGTTGTTGTGCAGCGTCCGCCAGCCGACGGCGAGCGCCACGCTGACGACGCTTCTCATGTCCGCGCCAGCCTCGTCCGCAGGGAGAGCGACGAGAGCGTCAGCCCGATGATCGCGAGCCCGATCGCCATCGAGAAGCCGAGCACCAGCGCCTCCTCGTTCCAGCCCTCGATCACGAGGCTGCGGATTGCCTCGATCAGGTACGAGACCGGGTTCAGCGACGCTGCGATCTGGAACCAGTCGGTCTCGATCAGGTTCCGCGGCAGGTTCATCGACGAGATGAACAGGAAGACGAAGAAGACGGGGAACAGGCTGTGCACTGCCTCCGTCGACCCCGTGCGCAGGGCGGCGAGCGCACCGAAGGAGCCGAAGGCGAGCACGATCAGGACGGCGAGGACGAAGATCACGACCCCGCCGAGCACGCCCGCCTCGATGCGCACGCCGATCGCGAGGCCGACGGTCAGGTACCAGACCGCCTGGAGGAAGCCCATCGCGATCACGCCGCCGAGATGGCCGACGAGCAGCGCGGCGCTCTGCATCGGGGTCAGCGCGAGGCGGTTTAGGAAGCCGGTCTGGATGTCCCGCGCGAGGTCGACGCCGGCGTTCACGGTCGCGAACAGCGCCCCCTGGATGAACGGGAAGGCGAGGAAGAACGAGATGAAGGAGTCGGTCGGGAAGCCGGGCAGCTGGGTCGCGGAGTCGAGGCCGCCCGAGTTGACCGCCATGAGAGCGAGCGGGAAGACGAGCGGCGTGATCCAGTTCGCGGGCTGGCGGAGCGTGCGAACCACCGAGCGGCGGGCCAGGTGGAGGACCTGCGAGGCGAGGCTCATGAGAGGCTCCGACATGGTGTGCCCGGCGGCATAAGGCTCATCGTGTTGGAGCCTCTCCTGGTTCCGGCGGTTCCTCCGAGCCCTCGAGCGAGCGTCCGGTCTTGGCCAGGAACACGTCGTCCAGGGTCGGTGCGTGCAGGTGAAGGTCTGCAACCCGTACCTCGGCGGAGTCGAGAGCCCGGACGATGTCGGCCAGGTCGCCCTTCCCGTCCAGCCGGACGGCGACGCCGGTCGTCGACGGCTGCAGCTCGCCGAAGCGACCGAAGACCTCCTCGAGGCGCCCTGGCTCGATCCCCTCCCCCGGGATCGCCTCGACGGTGGGCCGTCCGATCTCCGCCTTCAACGCCGCAGGGGTGCCCTCGGCCACGATCCGGCCGTGGTCGATGATCCCGACCCGGTCGGCGAGGACGTCGGCCTCTTCGAGATACTGCGTCGTCAGGAACACGGTCACGCCCTCGTCGCGCTTGAGGCGGACGACCTCGTCCCAGAGCGCGCTGCGACTCTGCGGGTCGAGCCCGGTCGTCGGCTCGTCGAGGAAGAGGATCCGCGGCCGGTGCGCGAGGGCCAGCGCGAGGTCGAGGCGGCGCTTCATGCCGCCCGAGTAGCCGCCGATCTTCCTGCCCGCGGCCAGGCGCAGCCCGACCCGCTCGAGCAGCTCGTCGGTGCGTCTGTCGCGCTCTGCGCGAGGAACGCCGTGGAGGGCGAGCTGGAGCTTCAGGTGCTCCCGGCCGGTCAGGAGTGGGTCGAGCGCCGCCTCCTGCAGGGCGGCGCCGATCGTCCTCCGCACGGCCGGTCCCTCGCGGGCGATGTCGTGGCCGCCGACGCGCGCGCTGCCCGCGGTCGGCGGGAGGAGGGTGGTCAGCATGTGCACCGTCGTCGACTTCCCGGCGCCGTTCGGTCCGAGGAAGCCGTAGATCTCGCCGGGCGCAACGTCGAGGTCGATTCCCGCGACCGCGCGAATGCCGCCCTTGAACTCCCGTACGAGGCCGCGTACTTCGATCGCGCGTTCCACGACGGCACACTACCCGTGTACGAATGGTGTAAAGCCGGGCTTGCCCTTTCCGGGTTTTCGCTAGCCTCAGCCGGGGTTGATGCTGAGGAGGGCGATCATTTTCTGCCTGCTCGCAGGCATTTTTGCCTCGCCGGCAGCCGCCGCGCAGTCGCTGATGCCGGGGGTCACCTACGAGAAGCGGCTGCAGTTCACGCGCTTCGGGCCCCAGAGGCTGCACGTGCTCACGGCGCCCAAGCCCAACGGCGGGCTGTACGGGCTGAAGCCGGTCCTCTCGAACGGCGCGGCGATCGGCCGCGAGCGCGTGACCTCGATGCAGAAGCGCGCCGAGGCGAGCGCGACGGTCGCGGGCGTCAACGGCGACCTCTTCACCTGGGCGGACGGAATTCCGAGCAGCGGGCTGATCCAGGACGGCGTCCTGCGGACGACGCCGCACCCGAGGCGCTCGATGCTCGGCATCGACACGGCCGGGAACCTGCGCGTCGACCGGATCGCGTTGCTCGGTACCTGGCAGGGAGGGGGCCCGCGCCGGCCGATCCACCTCGTCAACCGGCCGCCCGGCCCGAACGGCACGACGCTCTACACACCCTCCTACGGGCCGAGGACGCCGTCGACGAGCGGCGTGTTCGAGGCCGTGCTTTCGCCCTTCCCTTCGGCGACGCCGAACGCCGATCTCGCCGGCTTCGTCTCCGAGAACCGGCGCGGCGGGACGAGCATCCCCCCTGGCGGCGCCGTGCTCGCGGCGCGGGGCACGCAGGCGCAGCGGCTCGCAGTCGAGGCCGCGGCCGCGGAGATGGTCACCGTCCGGCTCGTCCTGCGGCCCGAGTGGCGCGACGTGCCAGAGGCGCTCGGCGGCGGCCCCGAGCTGGTCCGGCAAGGCCGGCCGATCTTTCGGCCGGCCGAGGACTTCGGCACCGCCCACCTCGACCGCCGTCACCCCCGGACCGCGGTCGGCCAGAGGCCGGACGGGCGGATCGTGATGCTCGTCGTGGACGGCCGGAGGCCCGGGTATTCGGCGGGGATGACGAACTTCGAGCTCGCGCAGGCGATGGTGCGCCTCGGCGTGGTCACGGCCTCGGCGCTCGACGCCGGGGGCTCCTCGACGATGGCGTTCGACGGCCGGTTGCTCAGCCGTCCCTCGGACAGCGGGGGTGAGCGGCTCGTCTCCGAGGCGCTGCTCGTCATGTACTACGGCGTCCACGCGCCCGAGACGGAGCCGTCCTTCTCGCCGAACGGCGACGGGGCCGGCGACCGCCAGCGGATCGAGTACAAGCTCGTCCGGCCGTCGACCGTGACGGCGACGCTGACCGGGCCCGACGGCGTTGCCCGCCCGATCGACTCGGGCGAGCGGAGGCCCGGCCTCTACAGGTTCGCGTTCCCCGGCACCACGGGAAGGAGCCGTACCGGCCAGAGCCGGCGCGTCCGCCTCGCCGAGCCCGAGGGCCGCTGGCGCTGGTCGATCACGGCCGTGGACACGGACGGCCGCCGTTCGACCGCCGAGCGCTCGTTCAGCCTCAACAACACGCTCGGCTTCATCTCCGTCCAGCCGACGCGCATGGTCGTCGGGCGCAAGCGCGGCGGGCGGCTGCTGATCGGGTTCACGCTCACGCGCCCGGCCCGGGTCAACGTGACGATCACGTCGAAGACGGGCCAGCTGCTGCGCGTGGTGCGGAACTTCAACGCCCGGGCCGGGAGGACGGTCGTCCTGTGGAACGGCAAGTACCCGAACGGGAAGCCGGTCTACTCGGGCACCTACGTCGCCCGCGTCGTGGCGACGAACCGCGTGGGACGGGCGGAGCTCGCTAGGTCGTTCAGGGTTCGACGGGCTCGGTAGTGCGCCCGGCCACGGCCGGTTGATACTGGTCCTCCACCCAGGTCGCGAGGGAGCGGAGCGGGCAAAGCCCACTCCGCGGCGAATCTAGACTCAGGCGATGCTCGAGGCCTCGATTCTTTCGACGATCACCGACGCGCTCACCGAGACCGTGGGCGACCACGGGATCTACGCGGTCTTCGCCCTCATGCTGGTCGACGCCGTGCTGCCCGCGGCGAGCGAGCTGGTGATGGTCTACGCGGGTGCCGTCGCGGCGGGGGCGTTCGCGGGCCAGAACGTCGTCCTCTTCGGCCATCAGATCGAGTCCGAGCCGTGGGCGTACGTCGCCATGGCGACGGCGGGGGCGCTGGGCTACATCGTCGGCTCGGCGATCGGCTGGGCGATCGGCGACTACGGCGGCCGGCCGTTCCTCGAACGGCACGGGCGGTGGGTGCACATCTCGCCGCACACGTTCCACCGCGCGGAGGCCTGGTTCGACCGGTTCGGCGACTGGGCCGTCGCGATCGGGCGCGTGACGCCCGTCGTCCGCTCGTTCATCGCCATCCCGGCCGGCGTCTTCGAGATGCCGTTCTGGCGCTACATCCTGCTGACGATCCCCGGCTCGGTCGCCTGGGCCTTCGCGTTCGCGGGCGCGGGCTGGGCCTTCGGGTCGCAGTGGGAGGACTTCCACCACAGCTTCCGCTACGCCGAGTACGTCGTGGCCGCGGGAATCCTGGCCGTGGTCCTGGCCGGGATCTGGCGTCACCGGCGTTCTTCTAGACTGGGCGGCCGTGCCGAAGATCCCGCTCGTTGACGTCCAGGCCCAGTACGGGCCGCTGACGGAGGAGCTGCGGAGCCGGTTCGAGGGGGTCCTCGAGTCCGCCCAGTTCATCCGCGGTCCGAACGTCCAGGCCTTCGAGGAGGAGGCGGCCGCCTACCTCGGCGTCACACGGGCCGTCGGGGTCGCGAACGGCACCGACGCGCTCGTCCTCGTCCTCGACGCGATGGGGATCGGGCCAGGCGACGAGGTGATCTGCCCGGCGTTCACCTTCTACGCGACCGCCGAGTCGATCGCGCGGCGCGGCGCCACGCCCGTCTTCGCCGACATCGACGGCTCGACGCTGAACCTGGACCCGGAGGACGTCTCCGGCCGGATCACCGACCGGACGAAGGCGATCATGCCCGTCCACCTCTTCGGGCGCCCGGCGCCGCTCGAGGAGCTCTCCTCCTTCGGGTTGCCGCTGATCGAGGACGCCGCGCAGGCGTTCGGCGCGCCCGGGATCGCGCAGGCGGGAATCGCGTCGACCTTCAGCTTCTACCCGACGAAGAACCTCTTCTGCCTCGGCGACGGAGGGTTGGTGACCGCCAACGACGAAGACCTCGCCGAGAGGATCCGGATGCTCGCCTTCCACGGCTCGCGCGACAAGACCACGTTCGATTTCGTCGGCTACAACTCACGCCTCGATGAGCTGCAGGCGGCGTTCCTGCGCCTGTTCCTCGAGCACCTCGACGAGTGGACGCGCGGCCGGCGCGAGGCGGCGGCGCGGTACGCCGAGCTGGGGCTCGGCGAGCTCGTCGAGCTGCCGGAGGACGAGCCGGGCCACGTCTACCACCTGCTCGTGTCCCGCTCGCCCGAGCGGGACCGGATCCGGGAGGCGCTGAGCGCCGCCGAGATCGCCTCGGCGACCTACTACGCGACCCCGTTGCATCTCCAGCCCGCGCTGCGGTTCCTCGGCTACGAGCCCGGATCGCTGCCCGAGACCGAGCGCGCGGCGGCGGAGAACTTCTCCGTGCCCCTCTGGCCGGGCATCGCGCCGGAGATCCAGGAGCGGGTGGTCGAGACCGTCCGCTCCGCCGTCGGGGTCACCGCGTAGTGCTGCCGGTCAACCGGCACCGGCTCTGGCAGATCGCCGCGGACGCGTGCCTGATCGCCCTCGCCTGGTGGCTGGCCTTCCAGCTCAGGTTCGACTTCGACGTCCCGGAGAACTTCCGCGACGGGCTCTGGACGACGGTCGCGATCGTCGTGGCGATCAAGCTCGCGGTCTTCATCGCCTTCGGCTTCTACAACCGCTGGTGGCGCTACGTGTCCACGAAGGACATGTGGCGCGCCGCACTCGGCGTCGTCGTCGCCTCCGTGATCGCGGCGAACGCGATCTACTTCCTCGACCCGTTCGAGCGTCGCCTGCCTCGAGGCGTGGCGCTGATGGACGGCGTGCTCCTCCTCGGCCTGGTCGCCGGCTCGCGGCTCCTGGCGCGGAGCATCTTCGAGCGCCCGTCCGCCTCGCGGCTGGTGGCGCGCGGCAAGGAGGTGATCGTCGTCGGCGCCGGCGACGCCGGCCAGCTCGTGATCCGCGAGATGCAGCGCTCGCGCAAGCTCGGCTACACGCCGATCGGGATCGTGGACGACGACCCGCGCAAGAAGAACCTGCGCGTGCACGGCGTCCGGGTGCTCGGGACGACGGACGAGCTGCCGCACGTGCTGCGGGACAACCGCCCGGACGAGCTCCTGATCGCGATCCCGTCCGCCTCGGGCGAGCAGCGCCAGAAGGTCGTGGAGGTCGCGCGCCGCGAGGGCATCCCCGTCAAGACGCTGCCGGGCCTCTACGAGCTGATCGCCGACGAGGACAACCTCGCCGCGCAGATCCGTCCCGTCCAGGTGGAGGACGTCCTCGGCCGCGAGCAGATCGAGGTCGACCTCGAGGCGATCTCGTCGTACCTCGAGGGCGAGACCGTCCTCGTCACTGGCGCCGGCGGCTCGATCGGCTCGGAGCTCTGCCGCCAGATCGCCCGCGCCAACCCCTCGCGCCTGATCCTCCTCGACCAGGGCGAGACCCCCCTCTTCGAGATCGAGCGCGAGCTCGTGGACGAGCGCCAGTTCACGGCGTCGATCCCCGTCCTGGCCGATGTATCCAACCGGAGGAAGATCCGCCAGGTCTTCGAGCGCTACCGGCCGGGCGTCGTCTTCCACGCCGCGGCCTACAAGCACGTCCCGCTGATGGAGGCGAACCCGCTCGAGTCGATCCGCAACAACGTGCTGGGGACGAAGGTCGTGGCGGAAGCGGCCGTCGAGTTCGACGCGAAGCGCTTCGTCCTCGTCTCGACCGACAAGGCGCTGAACCCGAAGGCGGTCTACGGCCAGTGCAAGGCGCTGGCCGAGTGGATCACCGAGGCCTACGGCTGCCGCGACGACATCTCGACGAGGTTCATGGCCGTCCGGTTCGGCAACGTCCTCGGCTCGGCCGGCAGCGTGATCACGATCTTCCGGCGTCAGATCGCGAACGGCGGCCCGGTCACGATCACGCACCCCGAGATGACGCGCTACTTCATGACGATCCCCGAGGCGTCGTCGCTCGTGGTCCAGGCCGGCGCGATCGGCGGGCGGGGCGAGATCTTCGTGCTCGACATGGGCGACCCGGTCGGGATCCTCGACCTCGCGCGGGACATGATCCGGCTCTCCGGCCGCGAGCCCGAGCGGGACATCCCCATCGAGTTCATCGGCGTCCGCGCCGGCGAGAAGCTGCACGAGGAGCTCTGGGGGCCGGACGAGGAGGTGGCGCCGACCTCGCATCCGAAGATCAGCCGCGCCCGCCGGGCGCCGGTCGTCGCCGAGTGGCTCGACGACGAGCTCGGCGAGCTGGAGCGCTTCGTGGACGACGGCGAGACGCTCGAGGCGGTCTCGCGGCTCTCCACGATGGTCCGCGCGCCGCAGCGGGTGCTAGACCGGAAGCAGCAGGACGAGCAGCTCGGCGGGGTCGCGGCGGACCCGGGCCGCCGCGCCTGAGTCGCGCTTCCCGATCTCGAGCGCGCGCGGGTCGGTGATCGGCACCAGCCGCTTCTGGCGGATCAGCTCCTCGTCGACGCCGCCGAGCCGGCCGCCGAACGTCGTGTAGACAGGGACGCCGAGCGCCGCGGCCTCCCGGTTCATCGTCCCGCCTGCCGAGACCACGAGGTCGGAGAGGCCGATCAGGCTCTGTGCATCGACCGCCCGGTCCGGCACCACCACGGCCGGGAGCTCGAGGCTCCGCACGTAGGCGCCCTGCTCGGGCGTCCGCGGCAGGACGACGACCTGCACGTCCTCCTGGTGGCCGAGGTGGTCGAGGACCTGCGGGAAGAGCCGGTTGGACGTTCGGTGGTAGAGCGAGACGTCCGGCGGCGTTCGCACGACCACGAGAGTGCGGCCGGCGTCGAGGCCCAGCTCTTCGAGCACCGACCGGTCGGGCTCGAAGTCCGACAGGTAGTACTCCTCCTTCAGCCCCGGGTACTGCCGGAGCTTCGGCGGGCGCACGCCGTACCGCCGCAGGCGGTCGGGCGGGATCGCGTCGGGGACGACGACGTACGTTGCGGCCCGCAGGCCGAGCTGGTGCTGGAGCCAGGCGAACTCGTAGTCGAAGGTGGTCGAGCTCGGGATGCCGAGCCGTCGCGCCGTCATCGTCAGCTCGTGCGAGCCGTGGGCGAGCGCGGCGTCGAAGCCACGCCCCTTGGCCCAGCGACGGAGGGCGCCCAGCCGCGAGGTGAGCGCCCGCGCCTTTCCGAGCCGCGAGCGCCCTCCATGGCTCCCGAACACCTCGGCCTCGATCCCGTGCAGCTCGAGGAGCTGCAGCGTCTGCGCGTAGTCGCGGGCCGTGATCTCGACGTCGGCGCCCCGCTCGCGCAGCAGCCGGATCAGCGGCCGGAACACGAGCACGTGCGCCGGCGCGGTGACGTCGAGCCAGATCCTCACAGCCGCTCCACGAGCCGGAAGCGCTCAGCCAGGATCGGGGAATTGGGCGTGATCGGCTGCTCGAAGAAGCGCTCGTGCGCGAGGCGCCAGTCCTCGACCGACTCGAACCCCTCTCCCTCGTCGCGGGCGAACTGCTCGTCGATCTCGGGGGCCGGGACGATGCGCGCCTCCGTGACCTCGACGATGCCGACCGGCTCGTCGTCGTAGCCCAGCAGGACGAAGCGGCTGCCCGGTTCGGAGGGCGCCTCCTCGCGTTCAGGCAGCCCCGCGGTCGCGGTCTTGGCCCCGGCGAGGGCCGCTTTGACGAGCCTCCGGCGCAGCTCGCTGCGCGCGTAGCCGAGCTCGTACGGCGGCAGCTCGGTCAAGCGACGGCCGGCGCGAGCCGCCCCTCGCGCAGGGGTCCCGGCGTGCGCTCGACGTGGTGCTCGTGCCAGAGCGTGAACGCGAGCAACCCCCAGAGCTGCCGCGAGAGATCCTCCTCGCCGGCGACGTGGCGGTCGATCAGCCGCGTCACGGGCTCGGGCCGGAAGAACCCCTGGCGGCGAAGGGTCTCCGGAGCGAGGACGTCCCTCGCGAACGGCTCGAGCTCGCCGCGGAGCCAGGCGGCGGCCGGAATCGAGAAGCCGCGCTTCCGTCCGTAGACGATGCGGCGCGGGAGGAGCGGCGCTGCGGCCTTTCGCAGCAGCCACTTCTTGCGCATCCCATGCACCTTGAGGCGGGTCGGCAGCGCGAGCGCGAGGCCGGCGACGACGGGATCGAGGTACGGCACTCGCGCCTCGAGCGAGTGCGCCATGGAGGCGCGGTCGGTCTTCACGAGCAGGTCGTCCACGAGGTAGGTGCCGAGATCGACGTCCTGGAGCCGCGCGAGCAGGTCGGCGCCCTCGGTCTCGCCGAAGCGGGCGCGGAGGAGGTCGACGGGGTCGAAGGAGGACCGCCGGCCGGTCAGCTCCACCCGTAGGTCGGCGGAGAAGATCTCCTTCCAGGCGTGGTGGCGCTCCAGCGGCGGGAGGTTCGCCGCTCGGACGAAGCGCTTCGCCTTGTAGTCGAAGCTCGCCTTCCGGCTCGAGCTCGGCAGCCGCTCCACCAGGGGTTTGACCCCGGGGGCGAAGCGTCCGACGCGGAGGGCCAGGAGGTCGGCGGCATAGGTGTAGTACCCGCCGAAGAGCTCGTCGCCGCCCTCGCCCGAGAGCGCGACCTTCACGTGCCGCGCCGCGAGCTCGGACACGAGGTAGGTCGGCAGCGACGACGAGTCGGCGAAGGGCTCGTCGAAGGTCTCGGCCAGCCGGGGCAGGAGCAGCGCGGCGTCGGGGCGCAGCACGAGCTCCTCGTGACGGGTCCCGTACAGCTGCGCGACCGAGCGCGCGTCGTCGAGCTCGTCGAACGAGCGCTCCTCGAACCCGATCGAGAACGTGTGCACCGGCTCGCCGCTCTCCTGCGCGGCGAGCGCGGCCAGGAGCGAGGAGTCGATGCCGCCCGAGAGGAGGACGCCGACAGGGACGTCGGCGATGAGATGCGCGCGGACCGAGTCGCGCAGCCGCGCCCGCAGCTCCGCGGCCAGCTCGGCCGGCCGCTCGTCCCGCACCGCCGAGGCGGCGACCGGCGCGGGCCGCGCAAACCGCTCGATTCGCACCGCGCCGTCCTCCCAGACCAGCAGGTGCCCGGCCGGGAGCTTGCGCGTCCCGCGGAAGATCGAGTACGGGGCGGGGACGGAGTTGAAGGCGAGGAACGCCTCGAGCGCGTCCGGGTCCACCTCCCCGCGCGGAAGCGCTCGCAGCTCGGACGCGAACGCAAGCTCGCCGTCCTCGTCGCGGTAGTAGAGCGGCTTGATCCCGAAGCGGTCCCGGGCCAGCACGAGCCGGCGCCGGCGCGAGTCCCAGATCGCGACGACGAACATGCCGCGCAGCCGCTCGGCGAACCCTTCCCCGTGCTCCTCGTAGAGGTGGACGAGCGTCTCGGTGTCGGATCGGGTCCTGAAGCGGTGGCCGGACCCCTCGAGCTCGGCACGCAGCTCCCCGAAGTTGTAGATCTCGCCGTTCTGGACGACGTGGACGGTGCCGTCCTCGTTCGCGATCGGCTGGTCGCCGTGCTCGAGGTCGATGATCGAGAGGCGACGCGCGGCGAGCCCGACCGGGCCGTCGATCACCTCGCCGTCGGAGTCGGGCCCGCGGTGGACGAGCGTCGCGCTCATCGTGCGCAGCCGTTCGGGGTCGACCGCGCCGGTCCGCGACGCGATTCCGGCAATCCCGCACATCAGTGCCCCGCCCGGCGATACATGTCGGCTTCTGGCCCGCGATCACACTGCGCCAGAGCGCACCCCCGTCCTCGCCCAGGCAAGTGAGCCTGGGCTGCGGCGAGTGCACCCTCTGGCTTGGTGCTCGCGACCCAGAAGCTCGACGGCATCACCGGACGGGGCACGGCGCCCTACTCTACGCGCGTCGGTCGGACCGCCCCCCGCAGGGACTGGCGCAGGACGCGCCAACCCGTCACGGCGAGCGTGCGGAGGTAGAGGCCCACGGACCGGTCGGCGATCCACTCCAGGTCGTGCGCGAGCTTTTCGGCCATGGACGTCTCGTAGCCGTGCCGGACTTGCGCGAAGCCCGTGAGACCGGGCCGCACGACCAGCCGCTGCCAGTAGGCGGGAAGCTCCGAGGCCAGCTGCTCGAAGAAGATCGGGCGGATCGGCCGGGGGCCGACCAGGCTCATGTCGCCGCGCAGCACGTTGACGAGCTGCGGGAGCTCGTCGAGCTGCGTCGCCCGGAGCCAGCGTCCGATCGCGGTGCGCTCCTCTTTCGTCCTGAAGACGAGCTCCTCGCCGAGGTGCTCGCCGAGCCGCTGCTCCGCGCCCGGCCGAAGCGTCCGGAACTTGAGCATCGTGTAGAACTGGCCGCCGCGCCCGACCCGCGTGCCGCGGTAGAGGACCGGCCGGCCGCTGGTGACGAGGATCGCCGCCGAGATCAGGGCCATCGGCAGCAGCGCGATCGTGAAGAAGACGAGCGAGAGGATGACGTCCAGCCCGCGGAGGACCGCGTCGACCCGGTCGCGCCTCGGGCTCTCGCGGGCCCGCCGGATGAAGCTCTCCGAGAGCGACGAGCTCTGCGGCCGCGTCTGCACCAGCCGATGGTAGTCCGCGGAGAAGACCGAGGGCCGGCTTGCGCCGGCCCTCGGGTCAGACGTCTGGTCCGGCGGGGCTAGCCGCGGCCCTTCTTGCCGTGGCCCTTCTTCTTGCCCTTCCCGCCGTCGTCGTCATCGTCGTCATCGTCGTGATCGTGGTGGCCGCCCTTCGTTGGCAGGCGGAACAGGAGGAGCTGGCCGCCCTCACGCTGGTACGTGAGCCGGTTGTTCCCCTCCGTGCGCACCTCCTCCTGGATGACGAGCGAGCCGGCCTGGACGTCGACGAGGAACGCGCCCTTGCCGAAGAACTTGGACGCGTCGACGATGCCGCTCGACTCCCAGCCGCCGGCCAGCGCCTTCGAGGTGCTGGCATCGACGTCCGTCGGGCCCTCGTCCGCCGACTGGTTGACGCGGGCGACCACGTACGGCGCGCCGCCCTTCTTCAGGTTGTAGGCCCAGATCCGAGCCGTCGTGCCGGTCCCGAGCGGGTACTGGTTGTGGCTGCCCGGGTCCTCCTGGAGGAGCAGGAGGTCCTTCGTCGTCTCGACGTTGTCCGGCTGGTGGATCAGGTCCAGGGCGCCCGAGCCGGCCGCCCCGCGGGCGTCGCCGTCGATCAGGATCGACAGCTTCTTGACGACCTTCGGGTCCTTGCGGTCGAGCACCATCTTGAAGATCCGGCCGTTCGGCCAGGGGCCGATCGTCCCTGACGGGCCGCGGCGGAGCCGGCCGGTGGCCGGATCCGGCAGCGCCCGAGGCTCGCCGGTGTCCGCGAAGTACACGACGTTCCGGTGCTTCCGGTCGTAGGCGATGTCCTCGACGCGGATGAACTGGAAGACGTTGTTCGCGTTCGACCAGTTCTCGAGCCCGGTCTGGTCGCCCTTCGCGATGTCGGTCGGCACGCGGATGAACTCACCCGCGACCGACATCGAGCCGCTCAGGTCGCCGTAGTCGTTGATCGCCGGGTTGGACGACTTGAGGGCCCAGAGAGTGCCCTCGTCGTTCCAGACCGCGTCCGCGTCGTCCGCGAGGTACATGTACATCTGCGACGCCGGCGCGGTGAACGTGTCGTCACCAGAGAGCACGACCGGATGGCGGTAGCCCTCGAGCGCCACGCTGTTCTCGTGGTTGTGCCGGCCCATCCCGTAAATCGAGCGGTACTGCTTCGTCTTGAGGTCGAACGCGACGACCACGCCGGCCTGCTCGCCGGGCGTTCCCGGCCACGCGGTGCCGGTCCGGTTGACGAAGTCGGTCGCCTCCTCGTTCGTGAAGAGGAGCGGCCGCTCGAAGCCGTGCTTCCGGGACGCGATGAAGTTCGAGCAGAAGCGCTGGTAGTTCGCCTCGCTCGGGATCACGTACTTGCCCGAGAGGATGCCCGCGCCGTGCCGGCTCAGCGTCAGCTTGCTGAGGAGTGCGTTCGTGAAGTCGTTGAGGCCGGTCCCCATGGTGGGCGGGGTGCCGGGCGTGAACGGGAACGGCACCGTCGAGGTCTCGTGGTTCACATAGGCGTGGACCTTCCAGCCGTGCCCCTTCCAGAGCGAGATCCCGTCCGGAATTGATTCGAACATGTAGTTGGTGCCCGGGATCGTCTCGCCGACGGTGATCAGCGGCGTTGCCTTCGCGCCGGGGACGGCCGGGTCGAGCATCGACGCCTGCGAGGTCTTGAATCCGGCGTGATGCGGCTTGCCTTTGCCCTTGTGAGCTGCCGCCGGGACCGCGACGGTCGCGATCGCCAGCGCCAGGACCGCAGTGAATCCGACGAGACCCGCCATGCGGCGGCGCCCCTTCGGGTCTCTCAGGCTCATGAAATAACTCCCCTTTCCCCTGGTGAGTACGGCGCCGATTCTCGCAAACTTTCCGCTTATTCGTAGCGTTCTGCATATCATCTTTCCTTATGGACACACGCCAGCTCGCCGCCTTTTGCGCCGTCGTCGACCGCCGGAGCTTCTCGCAGGCCGCCGAGCAGCTCGGCGTCACCCAGCCCGCGGTGAGCCTGCAGATCCGGTCGCTGGAGAAGCGGCTCGGCGAGAAGCTGCTCGACCGGTCCGGCCGGCGGGTCGAGCCGACGGAGGCGGGCCAGCGTCTCTACCGAAGCGCCCAGCGGATGCTCGCGCTCGAGCAGCAGCTGCTCGAGGAGGTCTCCGGCGACGCCGACGAGCTCCGCGGCCGCCTGGAGATCGGCTGCTCGACCGGCCCGGGGGCGACGGTGCTGCCGCTGCTCCTCTGCGAGTTCCAGGCGGCGAACTCGGGCGTCGCGATCTCCCTGTCCGTCAACGACACTCTGCACGTGATCGACCTCGTCGCCGAGCGCCGGCTCGAGCTCGGCGTCGTCGGCGCCGCCCCGCGCCACCGGGCGGTCACGTTCGAGCCCTTCTTCCAGGACGAGGTCGTCCTCGCCGTCCCGCCGAAGCATCCCTTCGCGGGCAAGACGGTGAAGCTCGACGACCTGCGGTCGGAGGCCGTGATCCTCATGCAGGAGGGCGCGGGCGTCCGGCAGATGGTGGACGACGAGCTCCGGAGCGCGGGCATTAGGCTCCGCGATCTCGACGTCAAGCTCGAGCTCGGTCTCCAGGAGTCGGTCAAGGCCGCGGTCGCCGCGGGCCACGGCGTTACGTTCATCTCGCGCTCGTCGATCGAGCCCGAGCTCGCCGCCGGAACCCTGGCGGCGGCGAAGGTCGAGGGGCTGACGCCGACGCGGGAGATCTCCCTCGTCCGCTCGACCGGGCGGACGCCGAGCCGGGTCGCCGAGGCGTTCGTCGCCTTCGCGCGGGAGCGGCTCGCGTGATCGTCCGCTGGGGGCTCGACGAGCTCCCCGGTCTTCTCCGCGAGCTCGGGATCGAGCGGCCGTTCCTCGTCGCCAGTCCGCGCTGGAGCTCGCTCGACCTGCCGGTCGCGGCGCGCTGGAACGAGATCCCGTCGCACCGCATCGAGGTGCCCGAGGGTGTCGACGGGATCCTCGCGGTTGGGGGCGGCAGCGCGATCGACACGGCCAAGGCCGCGTCGGCCGCGAGCGGCCTCCCGCTCGTCTCGGTCCCCACGACCTACTCCGGGTCGGAGTGGACGCCGTTCTTCGGCGTGCGGGACCCGAACAAGCGGATGGTCGGCGGCGGCGGCGGCGCGAACCTCGCGGCGATCGTCTACGAGCCCGAGCTGACGCTCGACCTCCCCCGCGAGGAGACGGCCGGGACGGCGCTGAACGCGCTCGCGCACGCGGCGGAGGCGCTCTACCACCCGGGCCGGAGCCCGGAGTCCGACCGGGCCGCGCAC
Source organism: Gaiellaceae bacterium (assembly GCA_035776735.1). Lineage (GTDB taxonomy): Bacteria > Actinomycetota > Thermoleophilia > Gaiellales > Gaiellaceae > JACDAN01. The sequence continues at coordinate 19,931 of DASSSO010000175.1, forward strand.
GAGGCCGCGGAGTTGATCAACGGCGCGCTGCCGGCCGTGCTCGAGGACGGCCGGGACGTCGGCGCGCGGAAGACGCTCCTCCTGGGCGCGGCGCGGGCGGGCGAGGCGCTCTCGCTCGCGGGCCTCTGCCTCGGGCACGCGATGGCCCAAGCGCTCGGCGGCCGGTACGGGCTTCCGCACGGAGCGATGAACGCGCTCTGTCTGCCGCCGGCGCTCCGCTTCAACGCGGCGGTCGCTCCCGAGGCGGTCGAGGAGCTCGGCAAGGCGCTCGGCAGCGACGACCCCGCCGACCGGGTCGAGGAGTTGGCCCGCCTGGGCGGCTTCCGCCGTCTGCGCGACTTCGGCGTCCCGGAGGAGGAGCTCGAGGAGGTCGCGGCCGCGACGGCCGAGCGGGCCGGCGCGAAGGCGAACCCGCGCCCGGCCTCACCGGCCGAGATCGCAGCCCTGTTTCGCTCGATCTACTAAGGAGGGTTCGGCGGAACAGCGGCTGTGCCGCCAGGCCCGCTGCTCGCCCCGAGGCGGCGTCCTCAGTCGCGCCCGTATCTCCTTGATACGGGCGCTCCCTGCGTCCTTGCCTCGGAACGATCATCGCGCCCTGGCGACGAGCGCCGTTCCACCGAACCCTCCTAGCGGGGACAGGCGCCGGCGGTCGGTGTGCCACCGGGCCCTGCGACGTGGGACCCGCCGTACTCGATGCAGTACCGGAACCGGTCCGCCCAGGCGAGGGTCACGCCTTCGGGTGCGTCTCCGGCGTAGGTGCCGGTTGCGCGGTGCTTGAACTCGAGCGCCGTCGCTGCCGCCTGCAGGATCGCCGCTGGCGCTTTCTCCGTCGTCTGGAAGTTCTGGCGCGCCCAGGTCATCCCGAAGATCGCCGCAGCGCAGAGGATCCCGACGAGGCCGATCGTCTTGATCATGCGTCATGTATCGGCCGGAGCGAGTCTGATAATGAACGCTTATGTGTGCGATTAGCCGAACGGTGGTAGCATCCGCGCCGTGGGCGGCATGCTCGTTTTCGACGTGCTCGTGATCGGATCCGGGGCCTCCGGGCTCGCTGCGGCCGTCTCCGCCGAGCGGGCCGGCGCCCGCGTCGCGCTGGCGACCAAGGGCGCGCTCCAGTCCTGCAACTCGGCCAAGGCGCAAGGCGGCATCCAGGCGGCGTTCGGTGAGGACGACTCCCCCGAGCTCCACGCCGAGGACGTCTGGCGCAGCTCGCACGAGACGGCCGACCGCCGCCTCGTCGAGATCCTCACGAGCGAGGCGCCCTCGGCGATCCACTGGCTCGAGGAGCTCGGCGTCGAGTTCACGCGCGAGAACGGCGGCTACCGGCTCGCCCGCTGCGGCGGGGCCTCGCGCAAACGGCTGCTCCAGGTCGGCGACCGCACCGGGCTCGCGATCACGATGGCCCTGAAGGACGCGTTCGAAGCCGGCTCGGGCACCGCCTTCCCGAAATCGCCGCTGAGCTCGCTGGAGCCGGTCGAGAACGGCTGGCTGGCCCGCTGCGGCGAGCACGAGATCGAGGCGGGCACCGTCGTCCTCGCCGCGGGCGGCCGCTGCTTCCGCGAGGCGAAGGAGCGCGGCGAGCTCTCCACCAACCACCCGGGGGCGACCGGCGAGGTGACGCAGATCGCCCTCGGCCTCGGCGCCGAGTCGCGCGACCTCGACGCGCTCCAGTACCACCCAAACGGCGGCGCCTGGCCGGAGACGATGCAGGGCTACTCGATCCCGGAGACGACGCGCGCCTACGGCGCCGTGCTGCTGAACGCGGACGGCGAGGAGTTCACCGACTCGCTCGGGCCGCGTGACGAGGTCTCGCAGGCGATCTTCGACGAGGTGGAGAAGGGGAAGGGCGTCGAGACCGAGGACGGGCGCCCGGCGGTCTACCTCGACACGACGCGGATCGCGGAGGCGGACGCCGAGGTCTCGCTCCCGTACATGCTCCGGCGCTACCGGGCGGGCGGCATCGACCCGCTGGCCGAGCCGATCCTCACCTACCCGGTGCTGCACTACCAGAACGGCGGGCTCGTGATCGACGAGCACGGCGAGACGACGATCGAAGGGCTCTACGCGGCCGGCGAGATCGCCGGCGGCACACACGGAAGGAACCGGATGATGGGCAACTCCCTGCTCGAGTGCACGGTGTTCGGCCGGCGTGCCGGCACGGCGGCGGCCGGGAAGGCGGCGGCATGAGCACCGTCGAGCTCGATCTCCAGCAGGCGGTCGAGGATGCTGCGGCGCACCTCTACGTGTGGGCGCTGAAGGACATCCCTCAGGACCTGCGTGACGCGCTGTCGGCGGCGAGAGAGCACGAGACCTCGGTGACGGGGATCAGGGTGCTGGAGACGATCCACCGCAACGTCC
>DASSSO010000135.1:0-39452 GCA_035776735.1 Gaiellaceae bacterium
GCAGGAGTACGTTCGGAAGCGCTTCCTGGCCCGGCGTTCGCTTCGCCACCCGGCCTCATCCCAGAAGGACACGGGTGGTCGCCATGATCGCAGGGAGGGGAGCCCCAGACGCGAACGCCGTCACCCCCGACTAGCGAAGTAAAGTCGAGCCGACATGGCCGATCGCCCGGAGCCCGACGAGACGAGCGGCGAAGCTGCGGAGTTCGATGAAGGTGCGTGGTGCACCCGTTGCGAGGGGCGGCTGATCTTCGTCGGCCGGAAGGACTTTCACGAAGGGACCCGCGCTTGGGGGTTCATCTTCGGGGACTTTGGTGAACTCCTGACGGGTGGCGAGGAGATCGAGATGTGGACCTGCGAGTCATGCGGCCACATCGAGTTCTTCATGCCGAAGAAGTAGGCCCGACCGGCGGCTTCGCTCGACGCAGCCGGGCTCGAGGCCCGGCTCGGGCGGCGGGAGAACCGCGACCCCGAGGCCCGGCTGTTCGCCGAGAGCGGCGCCGACGCGATCAGGACGTCGATCGCGAAGGCCTGCCGAGCGGCGGCCATCCCGCTGTTCAGCCCGCACGACGTGCGCCACCGGCGCATCTCACTGCTTCACCTACGCGGGATGCCGTGGGCAAGGATCGGCGAGCAGGTCGGGTAGCGGAACCTGGCGGTCACCGCGAACGTCCGCTCGCACGTGCTCGCCGACGAGCGCGAACTCGACTACGCCGAGCTGCTGGCGGCCTGATTCAGCACCGAGGGGTGCACGACACCGCACGAACCGCACCTCTGTAGCCACTTTGACACTCCGTCCGTCCTCCGCTTGACAGACACGCCTGTGCGGCAGGCCTACGGTCAAGACATGCACACACACCCACCAGAGGGAGGAACGATGAGACACCAGAAGCGATTCAGTATCAAGCTCGTTGCGCTCGGGTTCGCCGTCGCCGCTATCGCCGCGCCGTCGGCACAGGCAAGGCCGGATCCGGAGCCAACCGGCCCGGAGCTGCGGGCGCTGCACCAGGCGATTGTGGCGAAGAGCGTTCGAGTCGCGGGTACCAAAGTGGCACAGCGGGTTTCGCTGCCTCGGCGGCCGATCCGAGAGTATGAGCCGGGAGAGTCCGGCTAGATAAGAAGCCACCCGCGCTCACCTGCGCGGGTGGCTTCCTCTTAGTCGTCCAGCCCTCCGGCGTGACGAATCGTTAGCCGCCGTTAGGGACAGCGTCCTCAACCACCAGCACGGCCGGTGGCTCTTGACGGCCACTCCGGTCAGACGTGCACGGGGGAGCACGGGTCGTTCCCTCACCCGTTCCCCCATCGGCGGCGGAAAGGTGCCGATTTGCGGGCAGGTTCGGGCCCTGCCAGGCCCATTTACGCGGGTGAACCCCCTGGTTCCCCCACGAGCCCCCTCCTTGCGAGCGTCGCCGCACCTCCCTCGTGCGCGGAGCCGCCGCAGCGATGCGTGATCCGGATCGTCGGCTACCGCAGCAGCGCCGGAGGCCGACGCTGGCTCCGGCGATGTGGGCGCGAACCGTTGCAGACGTGCGAATGATCCCCAGCGTCTAAGCCGCCACCAGGAGCCGGTTGGCGCATTGTCCCGGTTCCGCCCATCGATCCGTTACCGCTTAAACCGCCGGACCCGTGCGGGTTCCTGCGGATGGCAGCCGAGCGGCTCGCTGCGACCATGTCAGCACGAAAGGAGGTTGCAGGATGGTTGCGATCAAGGAAGCCGCAGCGGAGTTCCTGGCCAGCAAGCGGGTGGCGGTCACGGGCGTGTCCAGGCACCCGAAGGATCACGGCAGCAACGTCGTCTACCGGCGCCTGCGCGACAGGGGCTACGAGACGTTCGCCGTCAACCCGAACGCCGACGAGGTCGAAGGCGATCGTTGCTACCACGACCTGCGGTCGATCCCCGGCGGGGTGGACGCGGTCGTGATCGGCACCAGGCCGGAGATCGCCGAGGAGACGATGCGCGAGTGCGCGGACCTCGGCATCACACACGTGTGGATGCACCGGGGCCCCGGCGGCGGCAGCGTCTCCGAGCCGGCGGCCGACTACGGCCGGCAGCACGGGATCGCCGTCATCGACGGCGGCTGCCCGTGCATGTTCGGGCCGACGGCCGACTTCGGGCACAAGGCGATGCGCGTCGTCTTCACGCTGAGCGGCAACGTCCCGAGGAAGGTCTGACCGGCCTCGAATCCCGTGCGCTCCTGACATCGGGGAGTCGGACGAGCCGGTCTGCCGGAAAACACCGATGCGGACCGGGGACGCCGGCGCCAGAGTGATGGTAGGTCAGAACTAGGAGGACGCAGCGTGCGTGGTGCCGGGGTGTCTCCCGAGAGCCCGTGGGCGGGAGCGCAACCGGCCACCGCGGCACCGATCGGGTGGCGCGACCGCCTCCGCGACTCGTGGTGGGTCGCTTGGACGTTCACGTTCTTCTTCAACTGGGTCGCGTTTCTCTGGGTCGGCTTCCGCGCGAAGAACGAGAGGTGGATCGCGTGGGGGTGCGTCTACGCCGTCCCGTTCGTCGCCGGGATGTTCGTGTCGGAGAGCGACGAGCTGTGGAACAGCTGGCCCGGCGACCTGACGACGGCCGCCGGCCTCGCGCTCGGGATCGTTTCCATCGTCCACGCGTTCGCGATCCGTCGGACGTACATCGCGCAGCGGCAGGCGGTCGTCGCGGCAGCGGCGCTTCCGCAGGTCGCGCCCGCCATGGCCGTAGGGCCGACGGCGCCGACGCGCAGTCCGGCGACCGGCGCGGCCCGCGGGGCGGTCGTCATCGGCCTCTACGCGCTCTGCGGGCTCTTCATGGGGGCGATCGTGACCCTGGTCGCGGTGCTCTTCACGGATCCGTGCCTGCCGCTCTGCACTGCTCCCTCCGACTACGCTCCGCCGCAGATCGCGATGGGCATCGCGATCGCGGGTGCGGCCGCGTACCTGGCGCTGCTCGTGCCGATCGTCCGCGGCTGGAGCACGAACCGGGTGTGGTGGCTGACGACGGCCGGCCCGATCGGAATCGGCGTCGTGGCACTCCTTCTGATCGCGGCGACCATCGCCCTCTCGAGCGAGCCTGCGACTTGCATCTGCTGATCACACGGACCGGAGCGCGTCGCCCGGCCTCGTCGAGACGCCGAGCGCGAGCAGGACGTTCCAGGGTGGGAACACGACCGACGTCTGCCGAGCAGCTGCTCGGCGGCTAGCCCGGCGTCGGCTCGAGAACCGGTCGCCGGAGCAAGAGGACGGAGACGACTGCGTACCAGAGGCCCAGCAGCGGCCCGAGGTCGATCGCGCTCTCGCCGGGCGGCTCGGGAAACGTGGCGAAGTTCACGGCGTAGAGCGCGACGGCTATCGCCATTCCCGCGCCGCCCACGACGGGTCCGAAGGCAGGACGGCGCAGCATCACGAGGCCGAAGAGAAACGTTCCGAGGCAGATGAACGTGTCCCAGGCGAGATCGAGCCCGAAGTGGACGTGGTCGAAGACCCGTTCGGTCGAGGGGCTCAGAGCCGCGGCCTCTTCCTCGGCGTCGTCGAGCGCGATCTGGACGAGCAGCATGGCGACGACGAGTGCTCCCGCCGCGACATTGGCGATCGCGGCGAGCATTCCGGCGATCGTCTCCTGACGCCAGGCAAGCACGCGGTACAGGCCGACACTGGCGCAACCGACAAGAGGGCCGAACATGCTCGACACGACGGCGGCGAGCTGGTTCGGGAACGGGACGGTGACGATCAATGCGTAGGCCGCGACCGCCAGCAGCCCGGTGATCCCTCCGATCAATCGCCAGCGCGAGGCGAGCTCCGAAGCGGGCATGTCCTGGTTACGCGTACCGAAGCGCGTCGCCCGGCCGGGTGCGGACGGCGCGCCGCAGCGGCACGAAGATCACGACCAGCGCGAGCGCGACGGTCCCCACGAGGGCGAGCAGGACGTTCCAGGGCGGGAACACGACCGGGACGCGAACGTCGACGACCTCCCAGATCAGCCAGACCAGCAGGCGGTTGAGTGCGTAGCCAACGGGGATGCCCAGCAGCCAGCCGGCGAGGGCGACCGCGAGCCCCTCGGTCGTGAAGATGCGCCTGATGTCGCGGGCGCGGGCGCCGATGCAGCGGAGGATCCCGACCTCGCGCGTCCGCTCGATGATGCTCATCGTGATCGCGTTCGCGAGCCCCACCATGCTCATGGCCACGATCAGGAACCCGAGGATGGCGATCGTCGTGGTCAGGCTGCGGTTCTCGGCGACTTCGTCCCGCTCGCGAACATAGGTGATCTCCCCGCCGACCTCGTAGCCGAGGGCGCCCAGCCGGTCCTCGAGCAACGTCATCGTCCGGTCGACGAGGCCCTCGTCGGGGGAGGTCGTCCGGATCCAGTAGGTGGACACCGCAGCCGGCTCACGAAGGACGGAGCGCAGCGTCGTCAGCGGCACGTAGAGCACCGTTCCGTCCTCCTGCTGGTTCTTCGCGATGCCGACGACGCGGAAGCTCGCACGTCCGTCGGCCGTGGCCAGGGTGATCTGCTCGCCGACGTCGACGCCGACCATGTCGGCGAGGTTGCGCTCGAGGATCCCGACCCGCTCCCTGGCCCGCTCCTCGCCGGCCGTGAACCAGCGGCCCTCCGTCAGGCGGTAGTCGAGGAGCGGCTCCCGCGGCATGCCCCAGACGAAGGCCTCCTCGCCGGCGAGATCCACCTCGTTCACGAGCGCCGGCTGCGCCTCGGCGACGCCGGGCGTGAACCGGATCGTGTCGGCGGCGCGCAAGTCGAAGAGCTCCCGCCCACTGGTCCAGAGGCGGATGTCCTCGAGGTGGCTGTCCCATGCCGTGTGCGTCGACTGCGTCGCCGCGGCGCCCAGGCCGAGGAACGCGAGTAGGTTGCCGACGGCGAGGGCGACGATGAGGGCCGTCGCGATGCTTCGACGCCTCCGGCGGCCGACACCCCGGAGGCCGATCTGCATCGTCCGTGGGAGGAAGACGATGCGGCGCAGGATCCGGTCGCCGGCGTCCTGGCCGCCGACCGCCGAGCCGGTCGACTCGAGCGCCTCGCGCAGATCGACCCGAACGCCGCGGCGAATCGCCGGGAGCGCGGCCAGCGGCGGCCCCAGCAATCCAACGAGAAGGCTGACGACGAGCACGGTCGGGTCCACGCCGAAGCCGACGTCCACGGCCCAGAACATGGAGCCGAAGTAGCCCGCGAGCAGGTTCGAGACGAGGATCCCGAGCGCGACGCCGACGAGCGCGCCCAGCGCTCCCAACAACAGCGCCGTCCTGACGTAGACGGCGCCGACCTGGCGGCGGCGCGCCCCGATCGCCCGCATGATCCCGATCTCCCCGGTCTGCTCGGCGACGAGCGTCGTCATCGTGTTCGAGATCAGCACGACGGCGGAGAGCAACGCCAGCAGGGTGATCACGCCGAGGATCTCGGCGAACTGCTCTGTCTCCGCCTTCCCGGGCCAGTCGCCCGGCGCCCGCACGTCCGGCAAGTCGTCGAAGCCGGTGAAGCCCGGCACCGCGGAGAGGTGGCGGCGGACCGCTTCGACGGTCGCCGCGGCCGCGGCCGGGCTCTTGTCGCGGAGCTCGAAGGCCAGCCGGCTGTACCCGGGGTCACCGCTCAGTTCCGCGACGGTCGAGGTCGTCGCGTACAGGACGATCAGGTCCTCGTCCTGGACGATCTCGCCTCCGCCCAGGCTTCGACCCCGGCCAGTGACCTCCAGGGCGCGCTCCGCCGCGCCTCGCTCGCCGACGACGGTCAGGGTGTCACCCGTGTCTCCGTCGTAGACGCCGACGTTCGCGTCCTGGACCTCGGCGAGGACCTCGCCGGGCCCCGGTGCGGCGCCGGACTCGACGCGGACGACGTCCACCCGCTGGCGTCCAAAGTCGCGAACGCCGATCACGAGCGCCTGCGCCCGTCGCTCGCCGACGAGCACGCGGGCGTTGACGCTCGATCGCGCCTCGACGGCCGCCACGTTGGGAACGGCCGCCAGCTCGGCGAGCTGACCGGTCGTCAGCCGCAAAGGCCTGATCGAGAGGGAGAGATCGGCGAGGCGACCCGCACGCGCCTCCTGCTGCATCGTGTCGTCGATCAGCGTCGGAATCGCGAAGAACGAGACGCTCGCCACGGCGAGCGCGAGGGTCGAGACGGCGAAGGTCGTCCGGGCCCGCCGCCGCGTCAGGTCGGTGACCGACTTGCGCAGCTGCGCGGTGAGCATCGTCCCTCCTCAGGCGGCGACGACGCCGTCACGGATCGTGATCGTCCGATGTGCCCGCCGCGCGAGCTCGCGGTCGTGCGTGACGTACAGAACGGTCTTGCCCTCGCCGTTCAGCCGCTCGAGCAGCTCGAACATCTCGTCCGCCGTCACGCTGTCGAGGTTCCCGGTCGGCTCGTCGCCCACGATCAGCTTCGGCTCGGCGGCGAGCGAGCGGGCGATCGCGACCCGCTGCTGCTCCCCTCCCGAGAGCTCGGCCGGCAGGTGGTCGACCTTGTCCCCGAGCCCCACCAGCTCGAGGTTGTGCCGTGCGCGCTCGTAGCGCTTCCGCTTCGACCCTCGCCGGGCGAAGTCCAGCGGGAGCACGGCGTTCTCGAGCGCGGACAGCGTCGGCAGGAGCTGGAAGAACTGGAAGATGATCCCGACGTTCGCACCCCGCCAGACGGCGAGCTGCTCCTCGCTCATCTCGTCGAGCCGCTGCCCGTCCACGGTGACCGCACCCTTCGTCGGGCGGTCGATGCCGGTGACGAGGTTCATGATCGTGGTCTTGCCGCTCCCGGACGGGCCGACGACGGCGACCATCTCGCCCGCGCCGATCGAGAGATCGACGCCCCGCAGGGCGCGGTAGTCGACCTTTCCCATCCGGTAGACCTTCTCGACGCCCGCGAGCTCGATCAGGGGGCCACCCGCGGTCTCGCGCTCTGCCCTCGTCTCGGTCGGCGCTGTGGCCATCGGCTCCCTCCAGAGCTCGGCTCCACGATCCCACGCCGTCCTATGTCGGGTCATCGGGGGTCACCCCGATTGAGACTCGTAAAACGCCGCAGCGACCATCGAACGAGGTTCCGATCGTGCTGTCGCGAACTCCGCGTCCGTCGCCCGACCCGTGACGGCCCTGGGCCCACCGGAGCGAGTCGCAGTAGAGTCCGCGTCCGTGCAGGTCACGGGTCAGATCGCCGCGCTCGGCCTCAAGGAGCCGTTCGTGATCGCGCGCGACACGACCACCGAGGCGGAGGTCGTCTGGGTCGAGATCGAGCACGACGGCGAGCGCGGCTACGGCGAGGCCGCCCCGATCGAGCGGTACGAGGAGTCCGCCGAGTCGGCCGCCGCCTACGTGGACGAGGTGGCGGGCAGCCTCGGCGACGACCCGTTCGCCTTCGAGGAGATCGAGAGCAGACTGCCCGCCCGCGAGTACGCCGCACGCGCAGCGATCGACGCCGCCCTCCACGACCTATGCGGGAGGCTCACCGGGCTCCCCGTCTGGCGGCTCCTCGGCCTGCGGCGGGCCGGCCCCCCGACGAGTTGGACGATCGGCCTCGGCTCGCCCGACGAGACGGCGCGCAGGGCCGAGCAGGCGACCGGGTTCGAGAGCCTGAAGCTGAAGCTCGGCGGCCGGGACGGCCTCGACGTCGACCGCGTCCGCGCGGTGCGGGAGATCTGGCCAGGGCCGATCCGCGTCGATGCGAACGAGTACTGGACGCTCGACGAGGCGCTGGACACGATCCCACAGCTGCAGGAGCTCGGCGTCGACTACGTCGAGCAGCCGCTCCGCGAAGGCGATCCCGGAGGGGCGAAGCTGAAGGACGCCTCGCCGCTTCCGATCTACGTCGACGAGGACTGCCACACGCTCGCCTCGGTCGCCGGCTGCGCCGAGCGGGCGCACGGGATCAACATCAAGCTCGCGAAGTCCGGCGGGATCCGCGAGGCGGTCCGGATGGCGCACGCAGCCCGGGCGCTCGGCCTCGGCGTCATGCTCGGCTGCATGGTCGAGTCCGGCCTCGGCATCGCCGCCGGCGCCTCGGTCGCGAGCCTCTGCGACCACGTCGACCTGGACGGGAACATCCTCATCGCGGAGGACCCCTGGCCCGGCGTCGAGCTCGTCGACGGCGTCCAGCTCCCCTCGGCATCCCCAGGACTTGGCGTCCGGCAAGAAGTACCTAGTCCTCGCTGAGGGCAAGTCGGGAGACCCGCACTACGGGAAGACGATGCGCGGCATCGTCGCCTACGCGCCGGACCCGGTCGTCGCCATCCTCGACTCGGAGCGGGCGGGGGAGACCTACCGCGAGATCCCGATCGTCGCGACCGTCGAGGAGGCGATGGCCTACGGCCCGACGACCGCCACGGTCGGCGTCGCGACCCAGGGCGGGCGCTTTCCGCCTGCGTGGCGTGAGCTCCTGAAGGGCTCGATCCGCGCCGGACTGGACGTCGAGAGCGGCCTGCACGAGTTCATCTCCAAGGACCCCGAGCTGGCCGCGCTCGCGCGCGAACGCGGCGTCGAGCTCCGCGACCTCCGGAAGCCTCCGCCCGACCTCAGCGTCCCGACCGGGGAGAACCTGCAGGTCCCGGCGAAGATCGTGCTCACCGTCGGCTCCGACTGCGCGATCGGGAAGAAGACGGTCGCGGTCGAGCTCGATCTCGCCGCCCGCAAGCGGGGCCTGAAGTCGGTCTTCGTCCCGACCGGCCAGACAGGGATCGCGATCGCGGGGTGGGGGATTGCAGTCGACGCCGTCGTCGCCGACTTCCTGGCAGGCGCGGCCGAGCGCCTCGTCGTCGAGGGCGCACAGCGGGGCGGCGAGCTCCTCTGGGTCGAGGGGCAGGGATCGCTGGTTCACCCGGCGTATTCCGGGGTCACGATGGGCCTGATCCACGGCAGCGCGCCGCATGCGTACGTGCTCGTCCACAAGGCGGGCGCGACGCACGTCGAGGGCTACCCGGAGCACCCGCTGCCCGGGCTCCGCGCCCTGATCGAGCTCCACGAGCGCGCGTCGCTGCTCCTCCGGCCCGCCAGGGTCGCCGCGATCGCGCTCCACACGGGCGGTCTCGACGAGCAGGAAGCGCAGGAAGAGATCTCCCGGGTCGCGCGCGAGACGGGGCTGCCGACGGACGATCCGGTGCGCTTCGGCAGCGACCGCCTGCTCGACGCCGTCCTGGAGGTCGTGCAAGACTGATGCGGCTTCGCAGAGGAATGACGGGGTTCTCGATCGACAAGACTGTCGCGCTGCTCGCCTGCGCCTGCGGGGCGCTGGCCCTGGCGGCGCCCGCCGCCGCCGACGTGACCGTCGGCGTGGCCGACGACCGGGGCAAGCTCGCGGCCGACGGCGGCGCCCAGTTCCTCGCCGACATGCGCGACGTCGGGCTCACCGAGAACCGGATCACGGTCCCCTGGGATCCGGACCACCCGACGACGATCCGCGATCAGGCGGCGCTCGACCGCTACGTCGCGAACGCCGCGGCCGCCGGGATCCGCCTCTCGATGGTGATCGCGCCCAGCCGGGCCCGCGTGCTCTTCGGATCCGCGTCGGCGACGAGCCAGTTCGTCGCGTTCGTGGCCCGGGTGGCCCGCACGTACCGCCAGGTGAAGGACTTCGCGGTCGGCAACGAGCCGAACCAGCCACGCTTCTGGCAGCCGCAGTTCAGCTCCCGCGGCGCCGGCCTGGCGTGCACGACGTACGCCCGCGTGCTGGCGCAGGCCTACGACGCGCTCAAGGCGGTCGACCGCTCGATCACGGTCGTCGGCGTCTCGCTGTCGCCGCGTGGGAACGACAACGCGCTCGCGGCCACGAACGCGTCGACCTCGCCGGTGCGCTGCATTCGCGACATGGGCGCCGCCTACCGCGCCAGCCGCCGCAGGCTTCCGATCATGGACGAGCTCGCGTTCCACCCGCACCCGAACTCGAACACGGACAACTTCCTCGCCGGCTACCGGTGGCCGAACGCCGGCACGCCCAACCTCGGGCGGATCAAGCAGGCGATCTGGGACGCGTTCCACGGCACCGCGCAGCCCGTCTTCGCGGAGCGGGGGCGCCCCGTCTCCCGCGCCGCGCAGCCGCCGCTGCGCTTCCGCCTCAACGAGATCGGGTGGCAGACGGCGATCCCGGCCGATTCGATGCACGCGTACTACGGGCGGGAGTCCGTGGCGCGGGTCGCGACCGAACGCCATCAGTCCGACAACTACTCGGCGCTGATCCCCTACTACTCCTGCGACTCCTCCGTGCGGTCGATGCTCTACTACGGCCTCGTCGACGAGCCTGACCTCGACCGCTGGCAGGCCGGCCTGATGCGCGCCGACGGCACCCGGAAGCCGTCGTACGGATCGGTGAAGTCGATGCTCTCCCGCGGGCTCGCCAGGTGCACCCGCCGGCCGGTGACCTGGCGCCACTCGACGGTCGTCGTCGGCGCGAGCGCGAGGTTCGGCGAGCGGCGCCGGTCGGCGCGCGACACGAACTGGACGTTCGTCTCCAGCTCCGAGGAGGCGACCCTCTTCAGGGCCGCGATGTATCGCCTGCCCGGCCGGAGGCTGAGCGCGACCGCGCGGAAGCGCCTCCTCGCAGCCGTCGGCGTCAAGCGGGCGCCCGCACCCGTCTTGTCCGTCCGCGGCAAGATCCGCGCCCACCAGGGAGCCTTCATCCGCTTCCGGCGCAAGCGGGTGAAGCCCGGCTACTACGTCTTCGCGATCCGCCTGCGGGCGGAGATGAACCCGACGCGGACGACGGCGCTCGTCTCGAGGCCGTTCGCCGTCGGCACCCCCCGCTGAGACCGATGCGCGACCCCCGGATCGAGAACCTCGCCGAGCTGATCGCCGGCTTCTCGCTGGAGCTCCGCGAGGGGCAGATCTACCGGATCGACGGCGAGGACGCCTCGATCCCCCTCGCCGTCGCCCTCTACAGGGCCGCGATCCGCCGCGGCGCGCACCCGTACACGAGGATCGTCCCGTCGGGCCTGGAGGAGCTCGCGCTCGAGCTCGCCTCGGACGAGCAGCTCGCGTACATCCCGGAGGTCGAGCAGATCGCGACGGAGGAGCTCGACGCCTGGACCTCGCTCTGGGGGACCGCGAACACCCGCGCGCTCACCCGCGCCGACCCGGAGCGGCGCCGGCTGCAGCTCTCGACCCACTACCGGATGGTCAACCGCCGCTGGGAGCGAATCAGCGCGGGCGAGCTCGCCTGGTGCGGCACGCTCTACCCGACCCAGGCCCACGCCCAGGACGCCGAGATGTCGCTCGCCGAGTTCGAGGACTTCGTCCACGGCGCCTGCCACACGCGCGAGGGCGACGACCCGATCGCGCACTGGCAGGCGATGTCCGAGACGCTGACCGCGCGGGCGAGGGAGCTCGAGGGCGCCCGCGAGCTGCGGATCGTCGGGCCCGACACCGACCTGCGCCTCGTCGTCGAGGGCCGCCGCTGGCTGCCGTCGGACGGCAAGCACAACATGCCGGACGGCGAGGTCTTCACCAGCCCCGTCGAGACCGGGACGAACGGCGAGATCTTCTTCGCCTTCCCGTCCATCTTCCAGGGACGGGAGGTGGAGAGGGTCCGGCTCCGGTTCGAGGGCGGAAGGGTGGTGCACGCCGAGGCCAGCTCGGGGGAGGACTACCTCCGGTCGCTGCTCGACACCGATTCCGGCTCGAGCGTGCTCGGCGAGGTCGCGTTCGGCCTCAACTACGAGATCGACCGCTTCACGCGGGACATCCTCTTCGACGAGAAGATCGGCGGGACGATGCACGTCGCCCTCGGCGGCGGCTTCGACGAGGCGGGCTCCGAGAACAAGTCGGACCTGCACTGGGACCTGATCTGCGACCTCCGGCAGGAGGGCGAGGTCTATGCCGACGGCGAGCTCGTCTGGAAGGCGGGCTCGTTCATCCGGGAGCCGGCGGTGGAACGTGTCTGACCCGATGCACGCCCGGCTCGCGGACGTCGTCGTCGGCTACTCGACCGAAGTCAAGCCGGGCGATGTCGTGAGCATCAACTCGTATGACCTGACGTCGACGCCCATCATGCGCGCGGCGTACGCCGCGGTGCTCCGCGCCGGCGGCCATCCGTGCGCGAACCTCGTGGTCGAGGAGGACGACGAGACGTTGCTCAAGGAGGGGACCGACGCCCAGCTGGACTGGGTGCAGCCGGATCTTCGGTGGAACCTCGAGCACGGCGACGTGTGGATGGTCTTCGACGCGCCGACGAACACCAAGGCGCTGACGAACGTCGACCCGGAGCGGATGGCCCGGAGGATGAAGGGGAGGCAGGCGCTCCAGTCGATCTACCTCGAGCGCTCTTCGCGGGGCGAGTTCCGCTGGCTCGTCTGCGGCTTTCCCACGGAGGCCTCGGCGCAGGACGCCGGGATGTCGCTGCGCCAGTTCGAGCGGCTGCTGTACCGCGCCGCCTTCCTCGACCAGGACGACCCGGTCGACGCCTGGAGGCGCTTCGGCGACCGGTTGGAGACGATCGGCTCGATGCTCGAGACGAAGCGCGAGCTGCGGATCGTGGCCGAGGACACGGACCTCACGTTGCGCGTCGACGGCCGCACGTGGATCCGGTCGAAGGGCCTCAGAAACTTTCCCGACGGCGAGGTGTTCACCGGGCCGGTGGAGGACAGCGTCGAGGGCACGATCCGCTTCTCCTTCCCGGCGATCATCCGCGGCCGCCAGGCCGAGGACGTGCGGCTCCGGTTCGAGGGCGGCGAGGTCGTCGAGGCGACTGCGCGGCGGGGCCAGGACTTCCTGCGCGAGATGGTCGGGATGGACGACGGCGCCCGGCGGGTCGGCGAGTTCGCCTTCGGGCTGAACGACGCGATCGGCGAGTACACGGGCAGCCTCCTCCTGGACGAGAAGATCGGCGGCACCGTTCACCTGGCGCTCGGCCGCTCGGTGCCCGGGACCGGCGGCGAGAACCAGTCCGGGCTGCACTGGGACATCGTCTGCGACCTGAGGGACGGGGGAGAGGTGTACGCGGACGGCGAGCTCGTCTACCGCGACGGCGCGTTCCTGAACGGCGCGTCCGGCTGAGAGCTCGCGCCACCCCGGCGGCTCAGCGCTCATGCTGGTGCGAGCTCTCGTGAAGCTCGCGGTCATCAGCGACACGCACATGCCGCGGGGCACGCGGCGCCTTCCGAGGACGTGCCTGCGGCTCCTCGCCGAGTCGGACCGGATCCTCCACGCCGGCGACTTCGTGTCGAAGGCGGTCTACGACGAGCTCCGGGAGCTCGCGCCGGTGGACGCGGTCGTGGGAAACATGGACGAACCCGAGCTGCGCTCGATCCTCCCGCCGAAGCTCGTAGTCGAGCACGAGGGCGTCCGGATCGGGCTGGTCCACGACGCGGGGCCGAGGCTGGGGCGCGGGGAGCGGCTCGTGGCGGCGTTCCCGGGCTGCCACGCGATCGTCTACGGCCACACCCACGTCCCGGAGGCGACCCAGCTCCGCGACGTGTGGATCCTCAACCCCGGCAGCCCCACCGAGCGGCGGTCGGCACGCCACGGGATGATCACGCTGGCGGTCGCAGACGGGCGGCTTGACGTCCGAACACACGTTCTGTAGCATGCGAACGTATGTTCGTGCGGATCGCATTCGTGGCGTTCCTCGTCACCGTGCTCGCCTGGAGCGTCCTGACGCGCGTCTCCGAGGCGACGGGCACGCCGCAGGCCTACCGCGTCGAGGCCGGCGACACGCTCTGGTCGATCGCCGCGGAGCGCTACGGCGGCGATCCGCGGCACGGGGTGTGGGCGATCCGGCGCGAGAACGGCTTGGCCGGCTCGACGCTGACTCCCGGACAGGTGCTGCTCCTCCCGTAGGGCCCGATGCCACGCGTTCCTAGACTCTGCGCGTGGACCTGGACCTCGTCTTCCTCGGGACGTCCGGCTCGATGCCGACTGCCCAGCGCGCGCCGACCGCCATGCTCCTGCGGCGGGGAGGGGAGCGTCTGCTCGTCGACTGCGCCGAGGGGACGCAGCGCCAACTGCTTCGCTCCAACGTCGGCCTGATCGAGCTGCGCGAGATCTTCCTCACCCATTACCACGCCGATCACTACCTCGGCCTGCCGGGGATGCTGAAGACCTTCGCGCTCCGCGGCCGCGAGCTGCCGATCACGATCTACGGCCCCCGCGGCCTGCACGATCTCTTCGCATCGCTGCGCCGCATCTTCGGGAAGCTCACCTACCGCTACGAGCTCGTCGAGCTCGACCCCGGCCAGGCGCTCGACCGCGGGGAGTACGAGCTGGCGACGTTCCCGGTCGACCACGGCGTGTCCGCGCTCGGCTACGCGCTCGTCGAGCGGCCGCGGCCCGGCCGGTTCGACGTCGCGGCCGCGGACGCGCTCGGGATCCCCGAGGGGCCAGAGCGGGGGGCGCTCCAGGGCGGCGCCTCGGTGACGCTGCCGGACGGCAAGGTGATCACGCCGGATTCCGTGCTCGGCCCGCCGCGGCCGGGGCGAAAGGTCGTCCTCGCGGCGGACACGGCCTACTCGCGGTCGGTCGTCGAGGCCGCGCGCGGCGCGGACCTCCTCGTCCACGAGGCCACCTTCGCCGAGGAAGAGCGAGACCGCGCGCACGAGACGCTCCACTCGACCGCGCTCGAGGCGGGGGAGGTCGCCCGCGAGGCCGAGGTCGGGATGCTCGCGCTCACCCATCTGTCCAACCGCTACTTCGGAGGCGAGATCGAACGGGAGGCGCAGTCCGTCTTCCCGGACACCGTCGTGCCGCGCGACCTCGATATCATCGTCGTCCCGTTCCAGGAGCGGGGCGCACCGGAGCTCGTGAAGGGAGGAGCCACGCACCGCCATCCCCAGCAGGCTCCGAGGCAGGAAGCCGTTTCCACCGTCGAGGAGGCCCCGCGATGACCAGGATGGTGCAGGTCGCCGTCGCCGGCGATGTGACCGAGGCGGAGGAGCTCGAGGCGATGCTCCGCTCCGCCGGCATCGAGACCCAGCTGGAGCCCGCGACCGAGCACCACCCGCGGGAGGTGGAGGACGCGCCGCAGAAGGTGCTCGTGCCCGAGAGCTCGCTCGAGGAGGCGATGCACGCCATCGAGTCGCTCAGCGACCCCGACGAGATCGTCGCCGACGCGTAGGAGGGCGGCACAGCGGGACCTGTCGCCGAGCTCTCCTAACCCGGATTACGGGGCCGCCGCGGCCCGGTACGACGAGCTGCGGCCGCAGGACGCGGACTGGTGGACGCTTTTCGACCTGCTCGCGCGCGAGGGCGATCTTTTCGGCCAGCGCGTGCTCGACGTCGGCTGCGGCACGGGACGCTGGGCGGAGGCGCTGGCCGAGCGCGGCTCGCGCGTCTGGGGCGTGGACGCCTCGCAGGAGATGGTGAGGCTCGCCCGCGCACGCGGCGTCAACGCGAAGGTCGCCCGGGCCGAGGCGCTGCCGTTCAAGGAGGGGTGGTTCGACCGGGCGCTGCTCGTCCTCGTGGTGCACGTCCTCGACCGGCCGCGGGCGCTTGCCGAGCTTCGCCGCGTGCTGGTCGACGACGGCCGGATCGCGATCGCGACCTTCGACCATCGGCACTTCGACGACTACTACCTGAACGCGTACTTCCCGTCGCTCGCGGACATCGACCGGGCGCGCTTTCCGACCCGGGAGGAGCTTGGCTCGGAGCTCGATGCCGCGGGCTTCGCCGTGCGCTCGACGACCGAGGTCCACCTCCGAGCCACGTACGAGCGGGAGTGGATCCTCGAGCGGATCCGCGGCCGCTTCATCTCGACATTGCAGCTCCTCGACGCACGGGAGTACGAGGCGGGCGTGGCACGCGCCGAGCGCGAGCTGCCGGCCGAGGTCGAGGCCGAGCAGCACGTCCTGGTGGTCGTCGCGGACGCCGTCCGGCCGCCCTTGTAGAGTCCCGCTCGCTCCACGTCCTTTAACTCGGTCCCGAGAGGCCGGAAAGGAGAGCGGTTGACCCTGCCTGCCCAGACGAGCGCGAGAGTCCTGCTGGACGAGGCGGCGATCGCCAGGACGCTCACGCGCATCGCGCACGAGATCATCGAGGGGAACCCGGACCTCGAGCAGGTCGCGCTGATCGGGATCCACACGCGCGGCGTCCCGATCGCCCAGCGCCTCCGCCGACTGATCCACGAGTTCAGCGGCGGGGAGGTCGCCTCCGGCTCGCTCGACATCACGTTCTACCGGGACGACGTCCAGGTCCGGGGCGGCGAGGCGCCGCGCCAGGCGCAGCCGGTCGTCCGCTCGACGCGCCTCGACTTCGCGCTCGAGGGGATGACCTGCGTGCTCGTCGACGACGTCCTCTACACCGGCCGCACGATCCGGGCGGCGATCGACGCGCTCTTCGACTACGGCCGGCCCGCGCGCGTCCAGCTTGCATGCCTCGCCGACCGCGGCCACCGCGAGCTTCCCATCCGTCCCGACTACGTCGGCAAGAACCTGCCGACCTCCCGCGGCGAGCGAATCCAGGTCCAGCTCGTCGAGGTCGACGAGGTCGACCGCGTCCTGCTCGTGCCCAACCCGGAGGAAGACCATGGGTGACATCCGCGTCATGCGCGACGACCTGCTGCCGCCGGCGCCGACGGAGCGCCGACACCTGCTGTCCGTCGCAGACCTGTCCCGAGACGACATCGAGCGCCTGCTCGGCACCGCGCGCAGCTTCGCCCGCTCGCTCGAGCGCGAGATGAAGAAGCTGCCGACGCTGCGCGGGCGGCTGGTCGTGAACGTCTTCTACGAGTCGTCGACGCGCACCTCGTCGAGCTTCGAGCTGGCGGCGAAGCGGCTCTCGGCGGACACCATGTCGATCAAGGCGTCGGGCTCGGCGGTGGACAAGGGCGAGTCGCTGAAGGACACGGCGCTGACGCTCGGCGCCTACGACCCCGACGTGATCGTCATGCGACACCCGCAGATCGGCGCCTCGCACTTCGTCGCCAAGGTGACGGCCGCTCACGTGGTGAACGCCGGCGACGGCAAGCACCAGCACCCGACGCAGGCGCTGCTCGACCTCTACGCGCTGCGGGAGGAGTTCGGCCGCCTCGAAGGCCTGCACGTGGCGATCGTCGGCGACGTCCTCCACTCGCGGGTGGCGCGCTCGCTGATCCAGGCGCTCGACCTCGTCGGCGCGCGCACGACGCTCGTCGGCCCGCCGACGCTGCTACCGCGCGGGGTGGAGGCGATGGGCTGCGAGACCTCCACCGAGATCGGGGCGATCGGCGCCGCCGACGTCGTCTACGTCCTGCGGATGCAGCGCGAGCGGATGCTCGAGGGCGCCAACTACGTCCCCAGCCTGCGTGAGTACACCGAGCGCTGGGGGGTGACTCCGGAGCGGCTGCGCGAGGGCCAGAAGGTCATGCACCCCGGCCCGATGAACCGCGGCGTCGAGATCGACCCGCGGGTTGCAGACGCCGCCGACGCGCTGATCGAGACCCAAGTTCGGGCCGGGCTCGTGACGCGGATGGCGGTCCTCTACGACCTGCTGACGGGAGGCCCGGTCGGGGTCAAGGCCGCGCAGCTGACGGAGGTGGCGTGATGCTCTGGGCCAAGGCTGCGCCCGGCGAGAACCTGCTCGTCCGCGGCGCGCACGTCCTCGATCCGGACGCGAACGTGGACGCGGTCCTCGACGTCCGGATCGACGGGGGGACGATCGCCGAGCTGGGGTCGCGCCTCGACCCGAACTCGCACCGGGTCGTCGAGGCGGAGGGCCTGACCCTCGCACCGGCCTTCGTCGACCCGCACGTCCACCTGCGGACGCCCGGGCGGGAGGACGAGGAGACGATCGCGAGCGGCACTCGCGCCGCCGCCGCCGGCGGCTACTGCGCGATCCTCGCGATGCCGAACACCGATCCGGTCGTCGACTCCGCGTCCGTGCTCGGCTCGCTCGCCGAGGCCGCGCAGGCCGAGGCCGAGGTCCCGGTCGGGTTCCTCGCCGCGATCAGCAAGGGCCAGGAGGGCGCCGAGCTGACCGAGATGGCGGAGCTCGCCGACGCCGGCGCGGCCGGGTTCAGCGACGACGGCCGCCCGGTTGCGACGCCCGGGCTGATGCGGCGGGCGCTCCAGTACGGCGCGGTCACCGACCGGCCGCTGGCGCTCCACTGCGAGGAGCCGACGCTCTCGCGGAGCGGCCAGATGCACGAGGGCGCCGTCTCCGCCGAGCTCGGCTTCACGGGCTACCCGTCGGTGGCGGAGAGCCTCATGGTCGAGCGCGACCTGTCCCTCGCCGCCTACGAGGGCCGCCCGCTTCACCTCCTGCACCTCTCGGCCCGGGAATCGGTCGACGCGGTCCGGCGCGCCCGCTCGCAGGGCGTGCAGGCGACCGCAGAAGTGACGCCGCACCACCTCTGCCTGACAGACGAGGCGGTGCGCTCGCTCGATCCGAACCTGAAGATGAACCCGCCGCTCCGGTCGGTCGACGACCGCGCCGCGCTCGTCGAGGGACTGCGCGACGGGACGATCCAGGCGATCGCCACCGACCACGCGCCGCACGCGCGCCACGAGAAGGAGGTGCCGTTCGAGGCGGCGCCGTTCGGCGTCACCGGCCTCGAGACCGCGTTCCCGGCGCTCTACACGCACCTCGTCGAGCCGGGCCTCGTCAGGCTCGAGCTCCTGCTGCAACGGATGTCGTCGGGCCCGGCGGCGATCTTCGGCCTCCCCGTGCCGCGGATCGCGGTCGGCGAGCCGGCGAACCTCGTCCTGCTGGACACGCGTGCCGGCTGGCGGGTGCAGGAGGACGGCTTCCGCTCGCGCTCGGCGAACTCGTGGCTCCTGGGCGAACGGCTCACCGGCAAAGTCCGGATGACAGTCGCCGCGGGCAGGACGGCGTTCGAGTCATGACCGGCTTTCTCGTCCTCGAGGACGGCAGCGTCTTCCGGGGAGCGTCCGTGGGCGCGCCGTCCTTCGCCTTCGGCGAGGCGGTGTTCACGACGGCGATGACCGGCTACCAGGAGGTCGCCACCGACCCGAGCTTCGCCGAGCAGATCGTCTGCTTCACGGCGCCGATGGTCGGGAACTACGGCGTCGATCCGGAGCGCTCCGAGTCCGGCCGCGTCCACGCCCGCGGCGTCCTCATGCGGGAGGCGCGCGGGCCGGCCTGGACCGACTGGCTGCACGAGCGGGCGATCCCGGCGCTGACGGGGATCGACACGCGAGCGCTCGTCCTCCGACTGAGGAAGGCCGGCGCGATGCGTGCGGGGATCGTGGCCGGCGAGGCCTCGGTGGAGGAAACCCTGCGGGCAGTCCGCGAGCAGCCTCACATGGCCGGGCGCCCGCTCGGAGCTCGTGTTTCCTGTGACGAGCCGTACGAGCTCTCGAGCGGTGGCCGGGTCCGGATCGCCGTCGTGGACTACGGCTGCAAGCGCTCGATCCTGCGCCGGCTCGTCAAGGCGGGCGCAGCGGTGACGGTGTTTCCCGCGACCGCCTCTGCGGAGGAGCTCGCGTCCTTCGACGGCGTCGTCCTGTCGAACGGGCCGGGCGACCCCGGGCCGCTCGCCGACCAGGTCGAGACGGTGAAGGCACTCCTCGGCCGCATCCCACTCTTCGGGATCTGCCTCGGGCACCAGCTGCTCGCACTTGCGACCGGGCTCGAGACCTTCAAGCTGCCCTTCGGCCACCGCGGCGCGAACCATCCGGTGCTCGAGAAGGCGACCGGCCGCGTGCTCGTCACGGCGCAGAACCACGGCTTTGCCGTCAGGCCCGCGTCGGGAAGGGAGGCGACGCACGTCTCGCTCTACGACGGCACCGTCGAGGGGCTCGACTACCCGGAGCTGGGCGCGCGCTCGGTGCAGTTCCATCCCGAGGCCGGGCCGGGCCCGCACGACGCCTGGCCGCTGCTCGAGGACTGGGTCGAGGAGGTGTGCGCAGGCCTTGCCAAGGCGGCCTGACCTCGAATCGATCTGCGTGATCGGCTCGGGGCCGATCGTCATCGGGCAGGCGTGCGAGTTCGACTACTCGGGCTGCCAGGCGCTCAAGGTGCTCCGCGAGGACGGCTTTCGCACCGTCGTCGTCAACTCGAACCCGGCGACGATCATGACCGACCCCGGGTTCGCCGACCGCACGTACGTCGAGCCGCTCGACCTCGAGGGCGTCGCCGGCGTCCTCGCCCGGGAGCGGCCGGACGCGCTGCTGCCGACCCTGGGCGGGCAGACCGCCCTCAACCTCGCCCTGGAGCTCGCCGAGGCCGGCGCGCTGGACGAGCTCGGCGTCGAACTGATCGGCGCGGGGCTCGACGTGATCCGCCGGGCCGAGGACCGCGAGCTCTTCCGCGAGACGGTCCGGCTCGCCGGCTACCGCGTGCCCGCCTCGACCGTCGTGACCGGCTGGGACGACGTGCCGCGCGAGCTGACCTTCCCCGTCGTGCTGCGGCCCGCCTTCACGCTCGGCGGCCACGGCGGCGGGACCGCGCACTCCGAGCGCGAGCTGGTCGAGCTGCTCGAGCGAGGCCTGGCGGAGAGCCCGGTCGGCCAGGTGCTCGTCGAGGAGTCGCTGATCGGCTGGGACGAGTTCGAGCTCGAGGTCATGCGCGACCGGTCGGACAACGCCGTGATCGTCTGCTCGATCGAGAACCTCGACCCGATGGGCGTCCACACGGGCGACTCCGTAACCGTCGCGCCGCAGATGACGCTCTCCGACGAGGCCTACCAGGAGCTGCGCGACGCCGCGGCCGCGGTCGTACGCGCGGTCGGGGTGGAGACGGGCGGCGCCAACATCCAGTTCGCGCGCGACCGCGAGACCGGGTCGCTCCGCGTGATCGAGATGAACCCGCGCGTCTCGCGCTCCTCGGCGCTCGCGTCGAAGGCCACCGGCTACCCGATCGCGAAGGTCGCCGCCAAGCTCGCCGTCGGCTACACGCTCGACGAAATCCCGAACGACCTCACCGGAACGACGCCCGCGAGCTTCGAGCCGACGCTCGACTACGTGGTCGTCAAGTTCCCGCGGTTCTCGTTCGAGAAGTTCCCGGGCGCCGACCGGACGCTCGGCACGCAGATGAAGTCCGTCGGCGAGGCGATGGGCATCGGCCGCTCGTTCAGCGAGGCCTTCCTGAAGGCGCAGCGGGCCCGCGAGCTGGACGACGGGTGGGAGCCGCGCAACCTGCACCCGTGGTTCGAGGCGGAGCTCGAGGCGGCGCGCCGGACTTTGTGTTGCATCAACTCGGTCGACTCCCTCGTCCACGACGACTGGATCGGGCTCAAGAGAGCGGGATGGTCGGACCAGGCGATCGCCGAGCACTGCAACACAAGCGAGGAGCTCGTGCGGGCGAGACGGCGGTCGTGCGGGGTACGGCCGGCCTACCGGCGAGTCGACTCCTGCGCCGGCGAGGTCGAGGCCGCGTCGACGTACTACTACTCCACCTGGGGCGAGGCCTGCGAGGCGCCGGAGCCGTCGGGCCGCAGCGTCGTCATCCTCGGCTCCGGCCCGAACCGGATCGGGCAGGGGATCGAGTTCGACTACTGCTGTGTGCACGCGGCCCGCAGCTTCCGCGAGCTGGGGTTCGAGACGGTCATGGTCAACTGCAACCCCGAGACGGTCTCCACCGACTACGACACGTCCGACCGCCTCTACTTCGAGCCGCTCGGGATCGAGGAGGTGCTCGCGATCTGCGAGCGCGAGCAACCGGTCGGCGTCGTGATCCAGTTCGGCGGCCAGACCCCGCTCAAGCTGGCGCGTGTGATCGAGGACGCGGGCTACCCGATCCTCGGCACCCCCTTCGACGCCGTCGACCTCGCCGAGAACCGGGAGCGCTTCGGCGCGCTCTGCCGCGAGCTCGGGATCGAGGTGCCGCCGTGGGGGATGGCCGGCTCTCAGGCGGAGGCGGTCGGAGTGGCCGAGGAGATCGGCTACCCGGTGCTCGTTCGGCCGTCCTATGTCCTCGGGGGCCGCCAGATGGTCGTCTGTTACGACGCGGAAACGGTCGCCCGCAGCGTGCCCGCCCGCTCGCGCGTCCTCGTCGACCGGTTCCTCGAGGGAGCGCTCGAGCTCGACGTGGACGCCCTGTGCGACGGGCGAGAGACGTTCGTCGCCGCGGTCATGCAGCACGTCGAGGAGGCCGGGGTCCACTCGGGCGACTCGAGCTGCGTCCTCCCGCCGCCGGGGCTCGACGAGGGCGTGCGGGCCGAGATCGAGGAGATCGTGACGACGCTGGCGCCCGCGCTCGGAGTCGTCGGGCTCGTCAACGTCCAGCTCGCGGTGGTGGACGGCCGGGTCTACGTGATCGAGGCGAACCCTCGCGCCTCGCGAACCGTGCCGTTCGCGAGCAAGGCGATCGGCCTGAACCTCGTGGGCCTGGCCTGCCGGCTGGCGGCGGGCGCCCGCCTGGCGGATCTCGCTGTGGAAAGGGGTCAGACCCCGTCACAGGTGTGTGTCAAAGCTGCCGTTTTTCCGTTCCGGCGTTTCCCCGGCTCCGATCCCGTGCTCGGCCCCGAGATGCGCTCCACCGGCGAGGTGATGGCGAGCGCCGGCGACTATCCGACCGCCCTCGCCAAGGCCGAGCGCGCCGCGGGCAGGCCGCTCCCTTCCTCGGGCGCCGCCTTCCTGTCGGTCTGCGACGCGGACAAGGACGCCGTCGTCCCCGTCGCCGCCGCGCTGGCCGACCTCGGCTTCACGCTGGCCGCGACGAGCGGCACCGCCCGCGTGCTCGCCGCGGCCGGGCTCGCCGTCGACCACGTCCGCAAGGTGACCGAGCGCGGCGAGGGCGCGACGGTCGTCGACCTGCTGCGGCGGGGGCGTTGCGACCTCGTCGTGAACACGCCCCAGGGATCCGGCGCCCGCACCGACGGCTACCGGATCCGCGAGGCGGCGCTCGCCGCCCGGATTCCCTGCATCACGACACTCAGCGGCGCTGCGGCCGCCGTGCATGCCATCGCCCATGCGCGCGGAGAAGCGGTCGTCTCGCTCCAGGAGAGGATCGACGCTCAGGCGCGACCGGCATAGCGTCGTCGGCACCGAGCCGGTCGGCCCGTACACGCTCCTTCGCGTGGAGCGGGGCCGGCTCGAGCCGGGGGCTCCCGGCCAGTTCTTCATGCTCGAGGCGCCGGGGCGTGTCCTGCCGCGTCCGATGAGCCTCTGCCTGGCGCCGCCCGGCGAGCTCGGCTTCCTCTTCGAGGCGGTCGGGCCCGGAACGCAGGCGCTCGCCGAGGTCGACCGCGGCGAGCGGATCGGCGTGCTCGGGCCACTGGGCAACGGCTTCCGCCTCGACGTCGAGCGGCCGCTGCTCGTGGGAGGGGGGATCGGGATCGCGCCCTTCCCGTATCTCTCCAGGGCCCTGGGCCGGCCGCCGGCGATCCTCGGCTTTCGCACGGAGCGGCACGCGGAAGCCGCGGAGCTCGTCCCTGCCGCCGAGGTCGTCGTCGAGCCGACGCGCGTCACCGAGCTGCTCGAGCCCGGCTACGACGTGCTCGCGTGCGGGCCCGAGCCGATGCTCGAGGCCGTCCGGCGGCTCTCGCCCGGCGCACAGCTCGCCCGGGAGGCGCCGATGGCGTGCGGCTACGGCGCCTGCTACGGCTGCGTGGTCGAGATCGCTGGGCGGTACAAGCGTCTCTGCGTGGAGGGACCGGTCCTTGCTGCTTAACGCGTCCGGCTGCCTCGACGCGCTGGCGGCACCCGACGTCGCCCGGTCGCTCGACGCGTTCGTGACGAAGACGGTCACGCCGGAGCCGCGCGAGGGGAACGAGCCGAATCGGATCGCGGAGACCGACCACGGCATGCTGAACTCGATCGGGCTCCAGAACCCGGGTCGGGAGCGGTTCCTCACAGACGTCCTGCCGCGGCTGCGCGAGCTGGGGCTCCCGCTCTGGGTCTCCGTGGGCGGCTTCGCGGCCGACGAGTACGCGGAGACGTGCGAACGCCTCGAGGACGTCACGATCGAGCTCAACCTGTCCTGCCCGAACGTGGACGAGGCGCCGGAGTCCGCGGCTGAGATCGTGGCCTCCTGCCGCGCCGCAACGCCGCTTCCGCTCTACGCCAAGCTCTCGCCGGCCCAGCCGGACGTTGCCGCGTCCGCCCGCGCCGTCCAGGCGGCCGGTGCCGACGGGCTCTCACTCGTGAACACGATCCGCGGTCTCGAGCTCGATCCGCGCACTCTCCGTCCACGTCTCGGGCGCGCGGTCGGCGGCTACTCGGGCCCGGCCCTGAAGCCGATCGCCCTCGCCGCCGTCTACGCGGCCTATCGCGCCACGGAGATGCCGATCGTCGGCATGGGCGGCATCCGGAGCGGATGGGACGCGGCGGAGTTCCTCGCCGCCGGCGCGAGCTCGGTCGCCGTCGGCACCGCGCTCTTCGCCGACCCCGCGGCACCGGTCCGAATCAGGCGGGAGCTGGAGGAGGCGGCCGCGTCTCTCGGCTTCGCCGACCCGTACGCGCTGCGGGGCCTCGCGCACGAGCCTGAGTTCCCCGTCCTGCCGCCGAGACTGACAACAGAAGAAACTCCTGCATTTCAGGCGAATTGATCACTCTCGACAAGCTGTTAGTATCCCGCGCCGTGGCCTCCGTGAAGACTCAGGCTCAGGCGCCGGCCCGGTCACGCGACCAGCGCATGGAGGCGCTGCAGCGGGCAAACGACATCCGTGTGAAGCGGGCTCAGCTGAAGCGCGACCTCAAGAACGGCCTCGCCGACATCGAGGAGATCCTCGAGAAGCCGCCGGACTACGTCGCGACGGCGAAGGTCTTCGACATCCTGATGGCGGTGCCGAAGTTCGGCCGCGTGAAGGCCACGCGCTTCCTCACGCAGGCGCGAATCAGCCAGTCGAAGACCGTGGGAGGCCTTTCGGACCGCCAGCGGGCCGAGCTCATTGGCCTCTTCAGGCGTTAGCTCGCCCGTCGTCGTCGTCACCGGTACGTCGGGCGCCGGCAAGGGCTCGATCGAGCGCATCCTGCTCGACCGGATCCCGGAGCTCGAGCTCGCCGTGTCGGCGACGACGCGTGAGCGGCGGCCGAACGAGGTCGACGGCGAGCACTACTGGTTCATCTCCGACGAGGAGTTCGACCGCAAGCTCGAGGAGAAGGGCTTCCTCGAGTACATCACCTTCCCCTGGGGCCAGCGGTCGGGGACGCTCCGCTCGGAGATCGACCGCATCCGCGCCGGCGGGCGGATCCCGCTCCTCGACCTCGAGACGGACGGCGCCCGCTACGTCCAGGACAAGCTGCCCGAGGCGGTGACGATCTTCGTCACCGCGCCCACGTTCGAGGAGCTGGAGCGCCGGCTGCGCTCGCGGGCGACCGAGAGCTCGGGAGAGATCGAGGAGCGGCTCGAGCTCGCCCGCGAGCAGCTCTCGGAGGCGAACCTCTTCGACCACGTGATCGTCAACGACGATCTCCTCCGTGCGGCCGACGAGGTCGAGGAGATCGTCCGGGCGCGTATCGCCGCTACCATGGCCACGTGATCCATCCGCGAGTCGACAAGCTGCTCATGAACGTTCCCGACCGCTACGGCCTCGTGCTGGTCGCGGCGAAGCGGGCAAGGCAGATCAACAACTACCACCACCAGCTCGGCGAGGGCACCTTCGAGGACTTCCCGCCCCCGCTCGTCGAGTCCCGCTCGAAGAACTACCTCACGATCGCCCTCGAGGAAGTCGCAGAGGGCAAGATCAAGCACGAGTACAAGAAGTAGGCAACCGCCGATGGCGCGCGTCCTGGTCGGCGTCACCGGGGGAATCGCTGCCTACAAGGCGTGCGAGCTGGTGCGCCTCTTCGTGAAGGCCGGCCACGAGGTGGTGCCGCTCGTCTCTCCGGCCGCCGACCGCTTCGTCCGGGCCGAGACCTTCCACGCACTTGCCCGCCGTCCGCCCGAGACCGAGCTGTATCCGCACCTGCAGCGCGCGGATCTCTACGTGATCGCGCCGCTGACGGCCAACACCCTGGCCCAGCTGGCCCACGGGCTCGCCGGCAACGTCGTCTCGGAGGCCGCGCTGGCACACGACGGCCCGCTGCTCGTCGCGCCGGCGATGAACACGCGCATGTGGCTGCACCCGGCGACGCAGGCCAATGTCGAGACACTGCGCAGTCGTGGGGTCGAGTTCGTCGGGCCCGAGGAAGGCGAGCTCGCCGAGGGCGAGGAGGGCGTCGGCCGTATGGCGGAGCCTGTGGAGATCTTCGAGCGCGCCCAGGCGCTTCTCGGGGCAAGTAACACTGTGTTACTTGGAAAGACGGTGGTCGTTACGGCCGGGGGGACGCGGGAGCCCATCGACGCGGTCCGCTTCGTCGGGAACCGCTCCTCGGGCCGGATGGGCGCCGCCCTGGCCGAAGAGGCCCGCCGGCGGGGCGCCGAGGTCACGCTGATCGCGTCGAACCTCGCCGTCGATCCGCCCACAGCCGTCGAGGTCGTCCAGGCCCCGACCGCTGCAGACCTCGCGCGCGAGACCCTGGCCCGGCGAGACGCGGACGTCGTCGTCATGGCCGCCGCCGTCGCCGACTACCGCCCGGCCGAAGCCAGGGCGGACAAGCGACCCAAGGACGGCAACGCGTGGGAGCTCCGGCTCGAGCCGACCGAGGACGTCCTCCGTGCGCTCGGCGCCGAGGCCCGAAACGGCCGGATCCTCGTCGGGTTCGCGGCCGAGACCGGGGAGGACGGGCTCGCCCGCGCGAGGGCGAAGCGGACCGGCAAGAATGCAGATCTCGTCGTCTACAACGATGTGGCCTCGTCGGACGTGGGGTTCGAGGCCGCCGACAACGAGGTCGTACTGATTTCCGAGTCAGGGGAGCGAAAGGTGAGCAAGGCGCCGAAGACCCGGATCGCCGCCGAGATCTGGGACGAAGTGGAGCGGCTGCTCGAGGAGAACGGTGGCCGAGCGGCGGGCTGAGGAGCGGCCGCAGTCGGTGGAGCTCTCGGGCGAGATGCTCGCCCGGATCACCGACAACGTCGCCCAGGTCGTCCACGCGCCGGCCGAGACGCTCCGTCTCGCAGTGCTCTCGCTCGTCAGCGAGGGGCACCTGATCATCGAGGACTTCCCCGGCGTCGGGAAGACGATGCTCGCGAAGGCGCTCGCGCGCTCCCTCGACTGCTCGTTCTCGCGGATCCAGTTCACCCCCGACCTGCTGCCGACGGACGTCACGGGCGTGAACGTCTTCGACCAGCGGACGAACGAGTTCGAGTTCCGGCCGGGGCCGGTCTTCGCCAACCTCCTCCTCGTCGACGAGGTCAACCGCGCGTCGCCGAAGACGCAGGCGGCGCTCCTCGAGTGCATGCAGGAGAACCAAGTGACGGTCGACGGCGTGAGCTATCCGCTCGGCCGCCCGTTCATGGTCCTCGCGACGCAGAATCCGATCGAGTACGAAGGCACCTACCCGCTGCCCGAGGCCCAGCTCGACCGCTTCACGATGCGCCTCTCGATCGGCTACCCGCCGCTCGCCGAGGAGGCGCGGATGCTGAACGAGCAGACGAGCGCGCCGCCGCTCGAGACGCTGGAGCCGGTCTGCAGCACAGCAGAGATCGTCGCCCTCATCGAGGACGCGAAACGGGTGTTCGTCGAGGAGAGCGTGAACCGCTACGTCGTCGCCCTCCTCCGCCACACGCGCGGCGACGAGCGCCTCTACCTCGGCGCCAGCCCGCGCGCGGGGATCGCGCTGCTGCGGGTCGCGAAGGCGCGGGCGATCTCGGAGGGGCGCGAGTACGTCCTGCCCGACGACGTCAAGGCGGTCGCCGAGCCCGTGCTCGGGCACCGGCTCATCCTCGGCCCCGAGGCGCGGGCCGCGGGCCTCGGCCCCGCCGAGCTGATCGCGGACGCCGTCGAGCGGACGCCGGTCCCGGTGTAGCGATGCTGAAGCGCCGCGGCCGGTTCACGCTTGCGCTGGGCGGAGGCACGTACCTCGGCGCCTGGGCCTTCGGCGCGCAGGTGCTGTACGCCCCGGCGGTCGGCCTGCTGCTGGCCGTCGGCGTCGCCCTCGTCTGGACGAACGCGCTCGCCCGGCCGCTTCGCCTCCACCGGCAGATCGATCGCGACCGCCCGCTCGAGGGAGACGATGTGGTCGTCAGGATCGAGCTCGAGACGGACGGCGGCGTGATCCCCGCGACGGCGATGCTCCATGAGCCGGTCGGGAGGCTCGGAGAGCAGCAGGTCGTCGTCGCCCGGGACGGACGCTTCTTGCGGGCGGTCTATCGCTTGGCCCGCGTCCCGCGCGGGCGCTATCGCTTCAACGGCGCCTACGCGGTCGTCGAGGACCCCTTCGGGCTCGCGAAGCGGGTTCAGGCGCTGGAGGACTCCGCGCCGCTGCTCGTCTACCCGCGGCTCGCCCGCCTGTCCGTTCTCTTCGCCGAGCGCGGGCTTCGGGCGCACGGCGCGGGCCGTGTCCTCCTGCGGCGGCCTGCGGGCTTCGAGCTCCACAGCGTCCGCGAGTACCAGAGCGGCGAATCCCTCCGGCGCGTGCACTGGCCGTCGACCGCCCGCAGGCAGCAGCTCATGGTCAAGGAGCTCGAGGATGCGCCCCGCGACGAGATCGTCGTCGTCCTCGACGCCGAGGCCGGCCACGGCACGGGACGGCCGGGGGAGTCGAGCTTCGACGCACAGGTCCGCGCCGCCGGGTCACTGCTGTGGACGCACGCCCGGCGCGGGCGGCAGGCCGGCCTCGTCGTGACGAGCGGCGCGGTGGACGAGTCGGTGTCGATCCGCAGCTACGAGCGGGACTGGCCGCGCGCGCTCGAGGTGCTCGCCGCCGTGGAGCAGGACGGCCTCCGGCCCCTCGAGACGCTGCTCAACGACCATGCAGGAGCCGCGAGCCACGCACGCGACCTCGCCGTCGTCACCGCGGCGCTCCGTTCGCCGCTCGTCGAGGCACTCGTCTCACGCGCCGCGGCGAGGCAGCACGTGTCGGTGGTCTACGTGGCCGCGCCGACGTTCGCGGGCCGCCGGCGTGGAGCGGGCGGCGCCGAGTCCTCGCTGCTCCGGCTCGAAGCGGCCGGCGTCCCGGTCGCCGTCGTTCGCCGCGGCGACGAGCTCGAGCACGTGCTCGGCGGAGGCGAGATCGGAGTCGCGCATGGCTAGGACGGCGCTGCTCGCACTGCTGCCGGCACTCCTGATCGTCAGTGGCTGGCAGAGCCTGGAGCAGCCGGTGCGGGGAGGCGAATTCGCGTTCGCCGCGGCGCTGGCTGTCCTCGTCGCGATCGTCCCGCGACGGTCGCTGCGGGTCGTCGCTGCGCTCGCCGCCTCGATCGCGGTCGTCGCCGTCGCGTTCGACCTCTCGCCGCTGCACGCGCGGCCGTTCGACGCCGACCACGACTTCGTCGGTCCCTTCCTGACGAGCTTCGGCAGCGGCGTGATCGACTTCTACGAGGTCTCGCTTCCGTTCGCTCCCGCGGCGGAGCCGCGGATGCACGGCGTGAGCGTGCTCGCGGTCTTCGCGTTCACGCTGCTCGCGGCGCTCGCGATCGCCGCCCGCCGGCCGATCCTGGCCGCCGCGACGACCTTTGCCGGAGCGGCCTGGCCGGTCACGCTCGTCCCCGAGCAGGCCACGACGATGCGCGGGGTGTTCCTGCTCGCGGCCGCGCTGCTCCTGCTCGCCGCCCTGCGGCCGGGAGCGCGCCGCGGGAGCAGCCAGGCGCTCGTGGTCGGCGGCGCCGTCGTCGCCGCGGCGCTCGTCGCCGTCAGCTCGCCGTCCGTCGCCAAGGGCGGGTTCCTCGACTGGCAGCACTGGAAGCCGTACGCGCGAGAGGCCGAGCCGGTCAGCGTCCAGTACGTCTGGGACTCCGACTACAACGGGATCGACTTCCCCAAGACCGCGACGACGGTGCTGAAGGTCGACGCGCCGAGGCGCGCGCCGTACTGGCGCGCGACGACGCTGGACGTCTTCCTCGACGACCACTGGCAGGAGGATTCGGCCCTCCTCGAGCCCCGGCGCGGCGCGGGCCTCGACTCGCTCGTCGACGATCCGCTGCTCCCGGACGCGGCCCGCGACGCAGAGAACTGGCTCGAGCAGGAGGTGACCGTCGAGGCGCTGCAGGACACGCACCTCGTCGGGGCGAGCGTTCCCGTCGCCTTCGAGGAGGGGCGCGCCGGGGACTACGGATCGGGTATCGCCTACGTCGGCCGCCTCGAGCGGGGCGAGCGGTACTCGGTGTGGAGCTACGCGGCCCAGCCGACGCCCGCTCAGCTCGCCCGGACGCGGCCGACGTACCCCGACGAGATCCTCTTCGGCCCCTTCCTCAGTGCCGGCAGCTTCCACGGCGCACCGGCGTTCGGGAGCCCGGGGCGCGACCTCGCGGTCGCGCAGCTGTTCGACGAGGACGAGCTGGAGCCGTACGAGCCGCTGTACCGCCAGGCACTCGAGGTGGTCGGCAGGCCCGGGAACCCGTATGCGGCGGCGGTGGCG
Source organism: Gaiellaceae bacterium (assembly GCA_035776735.1). Taxonomy (GTDB): domain Bacteria; phylum Actinomycetota; class Thermoleophilia; order Gaiellales; family Gaiellaceae; genus JACDAN01. The sequence goes on from DASSSO010000135.1 coordinate 30,165, forward strand.
CTCGAGGCCTGGTTCCGGTCGAGCGGCGAGTTCACCTACGACGAGCATCCGCCCGTCAGCCGCTCGGTGCCGCCGCTCGTCTCGTTCGTGACCGGCCACCGCCGAGGCTACTGCCAGCACTTCGCCGGGGCGATGGCGCTGATGCTTCGCTACGTCGGTGTCCCGGCGCGGGTCGCGGCCGGCTTCACGACGGGCCGCTTCGACGTGGACGAGCGCGAATGGACGGTGTCGGACACGAACGCGCACACCTGGGTCGAGGTCTGGTTCGATGGATACGGCTGGCTGCCGTTCGACCCCACGCCCGGCCGGGGCCGGCTTCGTGCCGAGTACACCGCCTCGTCGCTCTTCTTCGACGCGGACGGCGCGACGGCGGCCTTTGCCGGGGCGGCGGCGTCGCTCGGCCTGACCATCCTGCGCAACCAGCTGGGCGGGTCGGCTGCATCGCCCGACGACCGCCCGCGCGGCCCGGATCGGGGGTTCACCCCCGACGCGCCGGGAGCCGGCGAGACGACGCAGACGGCCGACCGGCGCAACGACCTGCGCGTGCTCGCGATCCTGCTCGGCGGCGGCGCCGCCCTCCTGTCGGCCCTGTGGCTCGCGAAGACCGGACGAAGGCGGCTGCGCTACGCCTCGGACGATCCACGGCGCATCGCCGGGGCCGTCCGCGCGGAGCTCGTGGAGTACCTCGCCGACCAGCGGGTGCGGCTCTCGCCGAGCGTGACACCGGCCGAGCTCGGAGCGTCGGTGAACCGGAGCTTCAGCGTGGATGCCGACCGCCTCTCCGAGGCGCTCGGCGTCGCCCGCTTCGGCCCCACGGCCGAGGCGGAGACCGCCGCGAGGACCGCCCGCCGCGAGCTCCGCCGTGTGCTCAGGACGATCCGCGGCCGGCTCGGGGCGAAGAGGCGGCTGCGGGGCCTGCTGTCGCTCCGCTCGTTCGGCTTCCGCTCCGCCTGAGCGGCAGACGCTTCGTCTACCGTGGGGATGAGCCCATGAGCGAGACGTACGACCTCTTCCAGCAGGGCCGCACCCACCTCCGCAAGGGGCGTGCCGCACAGGCGACCGTCGCCCTCGAGAAGGCCAAGAAGCGCGAGCCGCACAAGGCCTCGATCCGCGAGGCGCTTGGGATCGCCTACTTCCGGATCCAGCGCTACGACGAGGCCGAGCGTGAGTTCCGGGCCATGCTCGAGCTCTCGCCGACCGACGACTACGCGCACTACGCCCTCGCCCGCAGCCTCGAGAAGCTCGGCCGGGAGCAGGAGGCGAACGGGCACTACAAGCTTGCCAGCTCGCTGAAGCCGGGCAGCGAGCAGTACGCCGCCCGCATCAAAGACCTCGGATAATCCCGGCGTGCGAGCGGTCGTCCAGCGCGTCTCGAGGGCGCGCGTGCTCGTGGACGGCGAGGCCGTCGGCGAGGTCGGAGCGGGGCTCTGCGTCCTTCTCGGTATCTCGCGCGAGGATGGTGATGACGATGCGACGCGGCTCGCAGGCCGCGTCGCGCGTCTCCGGATCTTCGAGAACGAGGACGGGAAGTTCGATCGCTCGCTGCTCGACGAAGGCGGCGCCGCGCTCGTCGTCAGCCAATTCACCCTCATCGCCGACGCCGCGAAGGGCAACCGGCCGAGCTTCTCCGGCGCGGCGCCGCCGGAGCAGGCGAAGCCGATCTACGAGCGCTTCTGTCGGACGCTGAGGGAGCAGGGCGTCGAGGTCGCGACCGGCCGCTTCGGCGCCCGCATGGCCGTCGAGCTCGTGAACGACGGCCCCGTGACGATCGTGCTGGACCCCTAATGGAGGGTCTCATCCGGTCACTCGCGCTCGCCGTCATCCGGCGGGGAGACGGGATTCTCGTTGAGCAGGGGCGGGACGAAACGAAGGGCGAGACGTTCTTCCGACTGCTCGGCGACGGGATCGAGTTCGGCGAGCCCGGGGCAGACCGCTCGCTCCTCCACCGCCTCGCGTGGACCGACGGCGTCCGCGACCTCCTGCCGTGGCCGGTGCTGGACGAGGAATGAGAGGAAGCGCACAATTCTGGTCTCGTGTCGGAGACCGTTGCCACCGACGCGCCGCGGCCGGCAAGGCGCTGGGGCCTTCGGATCCTGTACGGGATCCTCGTCCTCGCCGCGCTCGCTCTCGTCCTGCTCGTGACAGGCGAGATCGTCTACTCGTTCGAGGACGCGCACGAGCGCGGAGAACACGAGCACGGGTTCTACGGGCCGATCTTCGACGCCGCGTGGGTGGCGTTCCTGCCGGCCGCTCTCGTGACGTTCGTGGCGGGCATGATCGCGCTTCCGGTCGGTTGGCTGCGAGGTTCGGCCGAGCTGAGGCGCTATGGAGCGCAGGCGCTCAGCTTCTGTGCTGTCGCCGTCGTGGTCGTGGCGCTCGCCGAGATGCTCGGCTAACCGAGCGGCGAGAACCAGAGTTGTGAGCGCCGGGGCGTTGAGCCTCGCGCTGGGAGCGGCCGGTCTCCACGCCGCGTGGAACCTCGCCCTCGCCCGCCGGCCCGACGTGCCCGCCGCGACCGCGCTCGCCTTCTGCTTCGCCGTTCTCGCCTTCGCGCCGCTGGCAGCCGTCCGCTGGGAGGTCGGGGCGGAGGCGATTCCCTACATCGTCGTCTCTTCGGCCTTCGAGCTCGCCTACCTCGCGCTCCTCGCCGCCGCCTACGGCGGGGCCGAGCTCAGCGTCGTCTACCCGGTCGCCCGGGGGCTCGCGCCCGTGCTCGTCCTGGCGATCGGAGTCGCGGCCCTGGGCGTCGGAAGCTCGGCGACGGAGACCGCGGGCGTGCTGCTCGTCGGGGCCGGCGTGCTGCTCGTCCGGGGCCTCGGCGGCGCGAGCTCGACGGGCGTCGCCTTCGGGCTCGCGATCGCCGGCTGCATCGCCGGGTACACGCTCGCCGACGCACGCGGGGTCGACCACGCGGACCCGATCGCCTATCTCGTCGTCGTCATGGCTCCGGCCTCGGCGGCGTACCTCCTGGCCGTGCTCCGGAGAGGCGGCCCGCCGCGGCTCCGCGCCGAGCTCGGCTGGACGCCGCTCTTCGTCGGCCTTGCATCCTTCGGCGCCTTCGGGCTCGTCCTGTTCGCGCTCCAGCTCGCCTCGGCCGCGTCCGTCGCCGCCGTCCGCGAGACGAGCGTCGTGATCGCAGTCGCGCTCGCCGCGCCGATCCTGGGCGAGCCGGTGGGGCCCCGGCGCCTGGCCGGCGCGGCGCTCGTCGTCGCCGGAATCGCGGTTCTGGGGGTGACCTAGACGGTGCTATCCTCCAAACACCACATTTCGAGGTGCAGGGCGAAATGGGCGCGCGGCGCCCGTTTTTTTTGAGGAGATTCCGATGGCCGACGTGTACGACAGGGAGAAGACGCTGCTTCGCGAGATCACACCGAAGGTCGAGGGCGCGATCCCGGGAGTCGAGGTGCTGGCGCTGGAGCTCTCCGGACCGGAGCGCTTCACCGTCTACATCGACCACCCGCAGCGGGTCGACCATGCGCTCTGCGAGCGTGTGACGGACGTGCTGCGCCCGTATCTCCAGCAGTACACCGTCGACGTCTCGTCGCCCGGCATCGAGCGGCCTCTGCGCACGCCCGAGCACTTCCGGCGGGTCGTCGGCCGCCGGGCCTCGCTGCGAACTGCAGGCGACATCGCCGGCCGTCGGAAGTTCAAGGGCGAGGTCGTCGACGCAGGCCCGGAGGGCATCCGCCTGACGACAGAGGGCACCGAGTACGAGATCCCGTACGACTCCATCGTGCGGGCGAACCTGATCGAGGAGGACATGAGATGAGCCGCGAGATCGTCGAGGCAGTGCGCGAGCTGGAGCGCGACAGGAATCTCGAAAGCGGGATCCTGGTCGACGCTCTTCGCGACGGGCTGCTCGCCGCCTACAAGAAGACCCCGGGCTCGTACCGGCACGCCACGGTCGAGATCGACGACGCCGGCGACTTCCGCGTCTTCGCGATCCACATGCCGCAGGACCTCGAGGAGCGGCTCCTCGACGAGGCCCGCGAGCGCACGCTCGAGGAGCTCGAGCGGATCGAGGAGGAGACGGGCGAGAAGCAGCACACGCTGATCACCGACGACGACCTCGAGATCGACTGGTCGCAGGTACCCGAGAACCAGGTTCAGCGCGAGGACGTCACTCCCGAGAACTTCGGCCGCATCGCCGCGCAGACCGCCACGCAGGTCATCCAGCAGCGGATCCGCGAGGCCGAGCGCCAGATCATGTACGAGGAGTACGTCGACCGCGTCAGCGAGGTGGTGACCGGCATCGTCCAGCAGGCCGGCGACCGGAACAACATCCTCGTCGACCTTGGCAAGGTCGAGGCGCTGCTCCCGCGCTCCGAGCAGGTGGACGGCGAGCGCTACGAGCAGGGCAGCCGGATCAAGGCCGTGATCACCGAGGTGCGCTCGGGGACGAAGGGCCCGCAGGTGATCCTCTCGCGCCGCGATCCCGAGCTGATCAAGACGCTGTTCGAGCTCGAGGTGCCGGAGATCGCCGACGGCCTCGTCGAGATCCGCGGCGTCGCCCGCGAGCCCGGCTACCGCTCGAAGATCGCGGTCGTCTCGCACGCCCAGGGCGTCGACCCGGTCGGCGCCTGCGTCGGCCCGCGCGGCTCGCGCGTCCGCATGGTCGTCTCCGAGCTCCGCGGCGAGAAGATCGACATCATCCCGTGGAACACGGAGCCGGCCCGCTTCCTCGCCAAGGCGCTGTCGCCCGCGAGAGTGCGCGAGGTCTACATCGACGACGAGACCAAGGAGGCGACGGTCATCGTCCCCGAGGACCAGCTGGCGCTCGCGATCGGCAAGGAGGGCCTGAACGCCCGCCTCGCCGCGCGCCTGACCGGCTGGAAGGTGGACATCCAGTCCGAGGCCGAGTTCGCCGCGGCCGAGGCGGAGGCCGCATTCGGCGGCGGCGAGGCCGGCGAGGACTTCTCCGGCCGCTGCGCGGCGATCCTCTCGAACGGCAAGCGCTGCCCGAACGCCGCCATCCCCGGAACCCGCTTCTGCGGCATCCCGGCGCACACTGCGCTCGCCGACCGCGAGGCCGCCGGCGAGACGATCGGGGCCGGGCTCGCCGTGCCGATCGGCGGGGCCGAGGAGGAGCTCCCGGCCGAGGGCGAGGAGCCCGTTGCTGAGGCGGAGGTCACCGAGCTGCCCGAGCCGAGCGAGGCTCCTGCGCCCGAGCCGAGCCCGATTCCGGCCGAGGAGCCGGCCGCCGAACCGGCCGAGGTTCCTGCGCCGGACCCCGGAACCGTCCCGCCGATGCCGGCCGCGGAGGCCGAGCAGGGCGAGGAGGCCGAGGAGATCCCCGTCGCGGCCTCGGCCGAGACGGACGAGGAGAGGAACGACGCGCAGGCGGGATGACGAGCGCCACCGTCCCGTCCGGACCTGCATCGGCTGCGGCCGGCGCGCGCCCAAGGACGAGCTGCTCCGGTTCGTCGCCGTGGACGGTCTGCTCGTCTGCGCTGCGACGGCGCCGGGGCGCGCCGCCTACACCTGCCGGCGCCTCTCGTGCTTCGAGCGGGCCGTCGCCCGCAATGCCTTCAGCAGGACGCTCAGGGCCCGCGTCCGAGTCCAGCAGGACCTCGCATCGCTCTACACTTGAGGCTGACCATGGCTGACGAACAGGGACAGAACCGACCGAACAGGCCGATTCGGCCGCGCCAGGCGCCGGGAAGCCGGCGCAAGCGCCGCGTGGTCATCGACTCGCAGGCGGCGAGGCCGCGTCCCGACTCGCGCCAGGCCCGCGACCGCAGCGACCGCCAGCCCAAGCAGCCGCGCGAGGTCGTCGTCCCGACGGGGCCGGTGACGGTTCAGTCGGGCGTCACGGTCAAGGAGCTGTCGCACGCGCTCGGGATCCCGGTCGCGCAGATCATCAAGATCATGATGGGCCTGGGGGAGATGGTCACCATCACCCAGTCTCTCTCGGACGAGGCCGTCGGGCTGATCGCCGCCGACCCGAGCGTGAACCGCGAGGTCACGATCAAGCACGCGGACGAGGAGACGGACGAGCCCGAGGCATTCGACGACGCGCCCGAGTCCCTGCAGCCGCGGCCGCCGGTCGTGACGATCATGGGCCACGTCGACCACGGCAAGACGACGCTGCTCGACGCGATCCGGGAGACCGCGGTCGTCGAGACCGAGGCCGGGGGCATCACGCAGCACATCGGCGCCTACCAGGTCGAGCACGACGGCCGGAAGCTGACCTTCCTGGACACGCCCGGCCACGAGGCGTTCACGGCCATGCGCGCCCGCGGCGCCAAGGTGACGGACATCGCCGTCCTGGTCGTGGCCGCCGACGACGGGGTCATGCCGCAGACAAAGGAGTCGATCTCGCACGCGAACGCGGCGGGCGTTCCGATCGTCGTCGCCGTGAACAAGATCGACGTCCCCGACTCCGACCCGAACCGGGTGCGCGGCGACCTCGCCGGCGAGGGCCTGCAGCCGGAGGAGTGGGGAGGGACGACGCAGTTCTCGGACGTCTCGGCCAAGCAGAAGCAGAACCTCGACGACCTGCTCGAGAAGGTGCTCCTCGTCGCCGACGCCGAGCTCGAGCTGACCGCGAACCCCGAGGCGGAGGCATCCGGCCCGATCATCGAGTCCAGGCTGGACGTCGGGCGCGGGCCCGTCGCGACGATGCTCGTCCAGCGCGGGACGCTCAAGGTCGGCGACGCGCTCGTCGCCGGCGACGCGTGGGGCCGGGTGCGCGCCCTCTACGACTTCCGCGGCGAGAAGGTGGAGCAGGCGACGCCGGGCGACCCTGTCGAGATCCTCGGCTTCGACCATCCGCCGCCCGCGGGCGAGATGGCCCGGGTGGTCGCGCACGAGCGCGACGCCCGCCACCGGGCGCAGCAGCGCGGCGAGCGGCTGCGCCGAGAGCAGCTCGCGACCGCCGCGAAGGCCGGCCCGTCGTTGGAGCAGCTCTTCTCGCAGATGCAGGCCGGCGGCATCCAGGACCTGAACCTCGTCCTCAAGGGCGACGTCCAGGGCTCGGTCGAGGCGGCCGTCTCCGAGCTGCAGAAGATCCAGCACCCCGAGGTGCGCGTGAACGTCATCCACCAGGGCGTCGGAGGGATCAGCGAGGGCGACGTCAACCTCGCCTCGGCCTCGAACGCGCTCGTCGTCGGCTTCAACGTGCGTCCGTCGGCCGAGGCACGCACCCTCGCGGAGCGCGAGGGCGTCGAGATCCGCACGTACCGCGTCATCTACCAGCTCACCGAGGACATCGAGCAGGCGCTCGTCGGCATGCTCGCACCGGTCACGACCGAGGAGACGATCGGCGAGGCCGAGGTGCGGCAGCTGTTCCGCGTCTCGCGGCTCGGGACGATCGCGGGCTCGTACGTCACGAACGGCGTCGTGCGGCGGAACGGGCAGGTTCGCGTCGTCCGCGACGGGACCGTGATCTACGAGACGTCGATCGCCCAGCTGCGGCGCTTCAAGGACGACGTCCGGGAGGTCCAGGAGGGCTTCGAGTGCGGGATCCTCCTCGACGGCTTCAACGACGTGAAGGAGGGCGACGTGCTCGAGGTCTACGAGACGCGCCAGGTCGAGCGCACCGACCTCTCCGCGCCGGCGCCCGAGCCGGCCGGCGCCACGTCCGAGTCGTAACCCCACAGTGCCCGCCGGCTACGTCGGCATCCTCAGCGTCGAGCTGCACTTCCCCGAGGCCGGCTCGCTCAAGGGCAAGCGGAAGCACGTCAAGTCGGCGAAGGCGCAGCTCCAGAACCGGTTCGGGGCCTCGGTGGCCGAGGTCGACCACCACGACCTCTGGCAGCGGAGCCGCCTGACGGTCGCCTGCGTCGCGCGCGAGCACGGCGAGGCCGAGACGCTGCTCGAGGAGGCCGTTCGGTTCCTGGTCGGCCAGGAGTACGAGGTCGTGCTCGTGGAGCGCGAGGTCATGGCACCTGGGGACTAGGCATACACAGACAGGTGTACGTTGGTGTATGGTCAGCCGCATGGGACGCACGAACGTCGTTGTGGACGACCGACTGATCGCGAAGGCGATGGAGCTCTACGACTTCAGCACCAAGCGCGAGGCGATCGACTACGCGTTGCGCCGTCTGGTCGGGGAGGACATCGATCCGTACGAGGCCGCCCTTGCTCTCGAGGGCATCGGCTGGGAAGGCGATCTCGAGGCGATGCGTCGGAGCGACCCGGTCCCCGAGCTCTGATCGTCGTTGACACATCAGCGTGGGTCGAGTTCCTCCGTCGGACGGGCAGCGCGGCTCACACCAGGCTTCGTCGAGCGATTGATGATCGAGAGCCGGTCGCGGTCACCGAGCTCGTGATCGGCGAGGTGCTTTCCGGCGCCCGTTCGCCGGCCGAGGTCGAGGCGCTCGGCGCACTGATGCGCAACTTCAAGCTGCTCAAACTGGGAGGTCTGGCGGGCTACGAAGAGGCAGCTGCACTCAGCCGTGCCTGCCGGGCGGCGGGCGAGCCCATCGGATCGATTACCGACGCCCTGGTGGCGGTCCCTGCGATTCGAGCCCGCGTGCCTGTCCTTCATGCCGATGCCGACTTCGACAGGCTGGCTCGGCATACGGCGCTGGAGATCGTCCAGCTGTGACCGACCGCATGCGGCGCGTCAACGCGGCCGTGCGCGAGGTGCTCTCCGAGGCGGTCGGCGAGCTGAAGGACCCGCGGATCGGCTTTGTCACGGTCACGGGCGTCGAGACCTCCTCCGACCTCCGGCAGGCCGTCGTCTACGTCAGCGTGCTCGGCTCCGAGCGCAAGCGCGAGCAGTCGATCGACGGGCTCCAGGCCGCGCACGGCATCCTCCAGGCGCGCATCGCCCGAGAGCTGCGGATGAAGCGGACGCCGCAGCTGACCTTCGAATACGATCCGTCCGTCGAGCGCGGCGTGCGGATGACCCAGCTGATCGATGAGCTCGCCCCGGACACAGACCACGAATGACCTCGCGGCGGTCGCCGAGGCGATCCGCGGGCACGACCGCTTCCTCCTGACGACCCACGAGAACCCGGACGGCGACGCGCTCGGCTCGCTCCTTGCCGCGAAGCACCTGTTGGACGCGCTCGGCAAGGAGTCGGTCATGTTCCTGCCCGGCCAGGCGCCGCTGCCCGCCGAGTACAAGTTCATGCCGCTGGACGGGGTGCGCCGCGAGCTTCCCGAGGACGTCGAGGAGCGCGTCCTCCTCGCGCTGGACTGCGCGCACGAGAGCCGGCTCGGCTCCGGGCAGGAGGCGATCGGGCGCGCGCCGCTCGTGCTCAACGTCGACCACCACCACGACAACTCGCGGTTCGGCCGCGTGAACCTGGTCGTCGCGGACGCCTCGTCCACCGGGGA
>DASSSO010000170.1:0-3638 GCA_035776735.1 Gaiellaceae bacterium
GGTTCCGCGCACTCGTAGCAGAGGAGCGCTCACCCGAGTTGGGCCGTGGCCTCACCTGAGTCGGTAGCCGACGCCACGGACAGTCTCGATTCGGTCGGCAACGGCGCCCAGTTTCCTCCGGAGGCTGCGGATCACGACGTCGACCGTGTTGCTTCCACCGTCGTAGCTCGTGCCCCAGACCTCGCGGAGTAGGTCGGCGCGCGACACCGGCGCGGCAGGGTGGGCGGCGAGCGTGTTCAGCACTCCGAACTCGAGCGGCGACAATTGAATGCGAGCGCCGCCGAGATCCACGCTGCGGTCGCGCTCATCGAGGAATGACTGCTCGGCCTCGCCGAGCTCGGCTGCGGCGATGCGGTTGAGCCACCCGTCGACGGAGTCCGGTCCGAAATCGAGCACTGCGAGATGGAACGGCTCGCTGCCGACCTCGACGGGTTCGTCGAATGGACGGAAGCCGAGAGTGCGCAGCGCGTCGAGGAAGGGCCGGGGGTCGCGGACGCTGAGATAGAGCCGACCCAGGTGAGGCCGCAGGCGGAAGTAATCACGCTTCACATCGAGCAACGCCGCGGCCTGCACGCCGCTCGGGCCCTCGCCGGTGCCGGCGGCGAGCCAGCGCCGGTGAGTGAGGGTCCGCTGGCCGGGAGGCAGCGGGGCACGTGCGGCGTGCCGCGACCAGGCTGCGACGACTGGGTCGGCTCGCTCGAGAGAGGGCGGGATGTCTCGCCACTCGGCGACGATCGAGCATCCGATGACGGCTCCGGTCCGGTCTCTCACCGACCGGACCGCGGCAGGACGAAGGCGCAACCACGCGTCCAACACCGAGGCGCCCTCCGGTGTCTCGAACTCGTGCCACAGCGCTCGCAGAGCGTCTGCGTCCTCCTCCCGTGACCTCTCGACACTGAAGGCATGGGCCGTCGCGGGGAACATCGCCTCGCGGACGAACGGGTTGTCGATGAGGAAAAGGAGGTCGGCGGTGAATCGGCGCAGATCAGTCGCGCCGGCCCGCCGTGTCTCGTTCTGGAGATGGTGCCACGCCGCCGAGCGCAGTTCGCGGAACCGCTCAGGTTCGAGGGCGCGTAGTCGGGCGGAGACTGCGGCTTGCACCGCATCGTGGAGCCGCAAGCCCTCCGATGTCTCGTCGATGAAGCTGAGCGCCCGGAGTCTCTCGATTGCGTCGTCTGCGTCGTGGCTCGTCATCGCCTCAAGGACACCTCTCGTCACCCGGCGAGGCACCGATGCGGCGTCGAGGAGCTGGCGACCCTCGTCATCGAGGCCGGCGCGAAACGCCGTCGCCAGCGCGGCGACCACGCGCGGCCCGACGTCGTCGATCGGCATGTGGGCGACATCTGCCTCCGCGGCGAGACGAAGCGACAGAGGGTGGCCGCGCGCAATCCGGCAAATCATGTCCGTGTGGTCTTCCGCCACATTCGCGTCGGCGAGGAAAGCCTTTGCGGCCTCATCAGCCAACCCGACGAGCGGAAGGATCTCGAGCCCGCCCACTCGACCCCTCTCGGTCGACCATTCGAGCATCGGAGCGTCGCGCCCGGCAATGACAAAGCGCAAGTCCGCCGACAACGACGGAACTAGTTCGTGTCGCAGCCAAGGATCGGCGATGCGAAACACCTCATAGGTGTCGACGAGCACGACGCCAGCGCTTCCTGGCTGCCAGCCCGCCGCGTCGAGTGCCGCACGGAAGCTCGACTCCGTCGGATCGATGGCCGCGCAGTCGATACGCCACACCTGAGTCCCCAACTCGCGCAAGCCGTTCGCGAAGGCGTTGAGCAGTGCCGACTTGCCGATGCCCGCGACACCGTAGACGAACGCCACACGCGGACCATTCACGTCGAGGACGCGCTGAAGAGACGCGAGCTCGCGCTCCCGTCCCTTCAGCGTGACACCGTCGCTCATCTCAACAAGAGTGCCAGCCTCAGACACCCGCGGTCTGCGTCAACCCTCGGGTGACGCGGGTGGGCCCCTCGAGTACGCCGAAACGACGAGCCGAGATGTTCACGAGACCGGGTGTCGCGCAGACTCCGGCCCAGAGGTCCGACTGGAGGTAGTCGTCGACTGCCTCCTTGGACTCGAACGTGTACACCCCGCCGAAGACCCCCTCGGCCCGCTCGGCGAGCCAAACCTTCGAAGCGAGTCCCGGGACCGCGGCGAAGGCAGGAGCGAGCTCGTCGCACGAGCTCTCAAATTCCTGCTCGGAGAGTCCGTCAAGGTTGAAGTTCACGATCAAGATCTGCACGGCGACCTCCTTGGTCCGGGCCGGCGGCCCACAACACGACGATGACGCGCCGCCGAGCTGCGCAGATGAGGACTTGATGAGAATCGGGCTTCGGTGCTCAGATACTCCCCGAACGGCGTCAACTGCCGCGATGCGCGAAGTCCTAAGGCGCGCCATTTCGCCGCTTGCCGGCGACGGGTTCCGCAGCCATACCGATGGTCGGGCGCTCTCTCATGGGGCAATCTGCTGTTCCGAGAGTTTCCCGGCCGCAAGGAAGGACGCCAATCACTCAGCGAGTTCGCGTTGTGCTGGCCAACCCCACATCGCGGCCGAGCGAGGAGAGTGAACCCATGCCAGAGCACGTTGAACCAGGCGTGTACATCGAGGAGATCGGCTTCCGTACCAAGCGCATCGAGCCCGCCCCCACGTCAGTGACCGCGTTGCTCGGCAGCTGCCGACGTGGCCCGGCCAACGAGCCGTTGGCCGTACAAAGTCTGGCCGGCTTCGACCAGCTGTACCACGATGTGCGCGGGTCGTCGCTCCGCCGAGCAGCGCGGGACTTCTTCTCGAACGGCGGCCGCCTCGCGTTGACGGTGCGCGTGACAGACGCGTCCGCCGCGCTTGCCAACCTCGCCGAGCACGACTGGCAGCTCCTCGTCGTTGACCCCGGCGTCATCGACCTCGCCGAGGCGAACGCCCTCTGTCTGCGGCACCGCGCATTCCTGGTCTGCGACGCAGCGGGCGACGGCGCCTTGCCCGCCGGGCTGGGCCGCAACGCGGCGGCATACTTCCCGCCATTCGCCGGTCGGGGCGGTAGCCGGCCCTGCACCCCGGCAGTAGCCGGGGTCATCGCGCGCATCGACACCACGCGGGGCGTCTGGAAAGCACCCGCAGGCACCGAGGCAACGCTGACCGAGGTCCTAAGTCACGAGCTGACACCCCAAGAGATCGAAGAGCTCAGCCCCCGCCATGTCAACGCACTGCGCACCCTCCCGGCCGTCGGAGCGGTGGTATGGGGCGCCCCGCACCGCCTCCCACGATCCAGAGTGGAAGTACGTGCCGGTGCGGCGCTTAGCGCTGTTTGTCGAGCGCAGCATCGAACAGGGGCTGCAGTGGGTGGTGTTCGAGCCAAACGACGAGCCTTTGTGGGCGGGGGTACGGCTGATCGTCAACAACTTCCTCATCGACCTGCGGCGACAAGGTGCCCTCGCGGGGACGAAGCCCGACGATGGCTACTTCGTGCCAGACCACCGGATCGTCAGCTGTCGTCCTCGACGGAGAGGGCGGTCCGCTCGTCGGCTTCCTGCTTCTCGCGCCGCTGGTGCAAGCGCTGCTGAGCGGCCGTCAGGAAGGCCATACAGGGCGGGTCAGCTCCGGGGTGCTTCTCATTCAGGTGAAAGATCCAACGATCCAT
>DASSSO010000173.1:0-3275 GCA_035776735.1 Gaiellaceae bacterium
GTCAGGCGGGAGGCGACCCACCCGATGCGCTCGATGTTCGTGTCACGGTCCTCCTTCGAGAAGCCGAGGCCCTTCGAGAGGTGCGTGCGCACCGTGTCGCCGTCGAGGTACTCGACGATGTGGCCGCGCTCCTCGAGCGCCAGCCCCACGAGGTGGGCGATCGTCGTCTTCCCGGCCCCCGAGAGCCCCGTGAACCAGAGGGTGAAGCCGCCGTCGCGCGAGCGATCCGACTCCGGATGCTCGTGCGCGTAGATGTGCTCAGCCATTCGTCCCTTTCGCGTCGATGGGTGTGTCCAGGTGGATTCCGCACTCGAGCTTGTCCGAGCCGGCCCAGCGTCCCGCCCGCTCCTCCTCGTCGGGCGCCACCGGCCGGGTGCACGGCATGCAGCCGATCGACCGGTAGCCCGCTTCGTGAAGCGGGTTGAACGGGATCTCGTTGACGTGGATGTAGAGCCAGACCCGCCGCTCGTCCCAGTCGGCGAGCGGGTGGATCTTCCAGACGCCGTACCGCTCCGACCACTGCAGCTTCGGCGTCGAGGCCCGGCTCGGCGACTGGTCGCGCCTGATCCCGGAGATCCACGCGTCGTACGGCTCCAGCGCCTGGAGCAGCGGCTCGACCTTGCGGATGTGGCAGCAGTGGTCGGGGTCGCGCTCCCAGAGGTTCGGCCCCTCCTGCTTGTGCTGCTCGGCGACGGTGATCACCGGGGGCGGCGGAAGCAGGCTCAGGCCGTAGCGCTCGACGAGCCGGTCGCGCGTCTCGTAGGTCTCGCGGAAGAAGAGGTGCGTGTCGAGCTCGACGATCGGGATGTCCAGCCCGAGCTCGGAGACCATGTGCACGAGCACCGACGACTGCTTCTGCCAGGAGCAGGTCAGGCAGAGCTTGTCGCCGTACTCCGCGTGCGCCCAGCGGAGCAGGTCCTCCGCCGACAGCGCCTCGAAGTCCAGCTCAGGCAGTGGGGGCGCGCTCGCCACCGAGCAGGACCTCCTGGATCGTGTCCGCCCGCAGCCCCAGGCGGAGCGTCTCGAGCGGGATGACCTCCTCGGGCGGGATGTTCCCGAGGTTGACCTCAGGCCCGAAGTGCTTGACGAACCACGCCTGGGCCGCCTTGGTGGGCGCCTCGAAGATCAGGTCGTGGATGTCGATGTCGTGGGCGATCTCGTCGATCAGGCCCGTGCGCATCTCACCGGTCGGCCGGAAGATCCCGGCCGTGCCGCCCTCGCGCGCCTCGGTGATCACCTTCCAGGAGCCGGCCTCCAGCTCTTCCTTGATCCACTCGACCCAGAGGTAGGGCGCGAAGTTGACCTCGGCGTCCTTCGACCCGACCTCGGAGAGGACGGTGAAGTCGCGCGCGAACTCGTCGATCAGCTCCAGCTTGCGCTCGCGCGGGATGTCGACCGCGCCGTCCGAGATCTCCACGTGCGAGAAGCGCTGCTCGGTGAGCCAGCTCTTGTACTCGTCGAGCTTGTCGCGCGCGTAGACGGCCTCGAAGAGTGTGCCGCCGCAGACGACGGGCGTGTCGAAGGAGCGGTAGAGCGCGATCTTCTTCTCGAGGTTGTTCGTGACGTACGACGTGCCCCAGCCGAGCTTGACGATGTCGACGTAGTCGCCGCCGGTGTCGAACATGCCCTCGATCTCGCGCAGGTTCAGCCCCTTGTCGATGACGTGGGTGAGGCCGCTCCGCCGGGGCTTGGGCGAGCGGGCCGGAACGTCGAGAAAGCCGTCATAGCCGGGCAAGGATGTCCTCCAATCGCTTGTTCGCCGCCTCGTTGACGTCGTGGAACATGGAGTTGCCGTGCGAGTCGATGCCGACCCAGAGCGGGCCGAAGTCCTTCACGCGGAACTTCCAGAGGCACTCGGGCATCAGCTCCTCCCAGGCGACCTCCTCGATCTCCTCGATCTGGGTCGTCTCGAGCGCCGCCGCGCCGCCGACGATCGCGAAGTAGACCATCCCGTGCTCGCGCATCGGCTCGATCGCCTCGTCGGGCAGGCCGCCCTTGCCGCAGATCGCGCGCACGCCGTACTCGCGGCCGAGCGGCTCCGTGAAGCGCACCATGCGGGCGCTCGTCGTCGTCCCGATGCAGATCGGGTCGTAGCCGCCGTCGTCCCGCTTGCGGACGTTCGGCGCCGTGTGGAGCAGGAACGCGCCGCTCAGGTCCATCGGCGGCTTCATGCCCTGGTCGAAGATCCGGATCTGCGTCCGGTCGCGGATCCCGATGACGTGGCCGTCGACGGTGACGAGGTCGCCGGCGCGAAGCTTGCGGATGTCCTCTTCCGAGGCCGGGAATGTCAGTCGATGCTCCGCCATCACGCTTCCCGGTCGTACTCGACGGAGCCGTCGGCGCCGACATGCGCGCTGGCGCGCCGCGCCGCCCAGCACTGGTAGTTGACGGCCACCGGGTTCAGCGTCATGTGCGTGTCCGCGTGCTCGATGTGGCACTGCAGGACGGTGACGTCGCCGCCGAGCCCCATCGGCCCGATTCCGGTCTCGTTCAGCAGCTCGAAGAGCTCCTCCTCGAGCTTCGCCACCTCGGGATCCGGGTTGCGCGTGCCGACGGGCCGTGCGATCGCCTCCTTCGCGAGGTGCATCGCGTAGTCCGCAGAGCCGCCGATCCCCACGCCGACGATCCCCGGCGGGCACGGCTTCCCGCCGGCGCCGACGATCGACTCGAGGACGAACTGCTTGATCCCCTTCACGCCGTCGGCGGGGACGCACATCTTCAGGAAGCTCATGTTCTCCGAGCCCGAGCCCTTGGGGACACACTTCACGTCGAGCCCGTCCCAGTCGGCGACGAAGTCCCAGTGCACGATCGGGACGCGGTAGCCGACGTTCGGCCCCGTGTTCTCGCGTGTCAGCGTGTGGACGGTGTTCGAGCGCAGCGGGTGGTCGAGCGTCGCGCGCATCGTCCCGTCGTAGAGCGCCTGGTAGATCCGGGCCGGGTGGAGCGGGAAGTGCTCGCCGACACGGCAGTAGTAGACGGCGATCCCCGTGTCCTGGCAGACGAGGTTGTTCTCGCGCTCGGCGACCTGGACGTTCTTGAGGATCGTCTGGAGAACGCGCTGCCCCGGAACCGAGGTCTCCTTCCCCGAGGCGTCGGCGAGCGCGTCGCGGAGGTCCTGCGGGATGTCCTTCAGCGCCCACACGTAGAGGTGCGCGGCGGCGTCCTCCACGACGCGCTGGAGATCCACGGCTACGGACAACGTCACACCCTCGCTTTCCCGGCGGCGGCGCGTCCCGCGCGGCGGCCGAAGACGACACACTCGAGCAGGCTGTTCC